>DASTAC010000054.1:0-2775 GCA_035713045.1 Steroidobacteraceae bacterium | reverse complement strand
GTCTCATCGGGCGTGGCCGGGTCGCAGCGCTCGAGAGACACGGTCAGGTCGAACCAGGCGGCCTGCCCGGTGACCGGATCGGAATTGGAGTGCGGCGCCTCATCGGAGCCCTTCGGCAGGTATTCCGAGATGATGTGATTGAGCAGGAAACCCCGGCGGAACTCCGGGGCGTCGCGCTTCAGCGCCCAGGCGCCGGCGCGCATGCCGATCGCGTTCCAGGTCCACACGGTGTCGCGGTTGACGCCCGTCATGGTGCGCGCGAGGCACTTGAGGCTGCCGTTGCGTGAGTGGACCCAGACCCACTCCTCGTCCTCGATGCCGAGCTCCGCGGCGAGGTCCCGGTGCAGGTAGATGCGGTTCTCGGGCAACACCTGACGCAGCCAGGCGTTGTGCGAGCCCCAGGAGTGATACATCGCCATGGGCCGCTGCGTGATCGCGTGCAGCGGAAAGCGGGTGCGGTCGGTCATCGCCTCCTCGAGCGGAACGTACCAGATCGGCAGGGGATCGAAGAACTTCTCGACCCGCGCGCGCAGGCGCGCCGGCGGCAGGTGCGCCCCGTGCCCTTGGGCGGCGAGGCGGAATCTCTGCAGCGTCTCGCAATACAACTGCAGGAGGATCTGCGAGTCATCGTCGATGAAGCCCATCGCCTTCGCGCCGGAAAGGTAGGCGCGGTTGGCGTGCTTGTAATAGAGCTGCTCGTGCGGCAGCTCGTGCGCCCAGAAGGAGCCGTTCTTCACGTACCGCTCGAGCTGCTGCGGGTTCGGCGTCCCCTTGCCGATCGCGCGGGCGTCCTCGCCGCGAAAGCCGGCGAGGGGGCCGACACCCGACTTGCGCTCGTGGCGCACCATGTAATCGGCGTACGAGGAGTAAAGCGGCCTGCCCGCGGCATCGGCGAAATCCGGCAGCCCGAGCCGGCCGGCGAGATCGATCAGCACGTCCTGGAACGGGCGGACGTCCCGGTCGGGCGTGAGCACGGGCACCCGGATCGCATCGGCCGGACCATGCGCCGAGCCGATCGGACGGTCGAGGAGGGAGATGCAGTCGTACCGCTCCAGATAGGTCGTATCGGGGAGAACCAGGTCGGCATAGGCGACGGTTTCCGACGCGAAGGCGTCGGCGACGATGACGAACGGTATGCGGTAGTTGCCGGACTCGTCGCATTCGCTCAGCATCCGGGTGGTCTCGCCGGGATTCATCGCCGAATTCCACGCCATGTTCGCCATGAAGAGGAAGAGCGTATCGATCCTCTCGGGGCCGGCCTCGTAGGCCCGGGCGATCGCCATGTGCATCAGGCCGTGGATGGAAAGCGGGGCCTCCCAGGAGAAAGCCCGGTCGAGCCGGAGCGCCTCTCCGTGCTCATCGACCAGCAGATCCGCGGGAGATGTCGGGAAGCCGAGAGGAGAGCCGTCGAGGGGCGTCCCGGGGGCGCCGCCCGGACGACCCGGTCGCGGTCCCCCCGGAATCGGTTTCGGGTAGGGCGACTTGTAACGCCAGGACCCCGGAGTATCGACTGCTCCGAGCAGCATCTGCAGCACGTGGATCGCGCGGCAGGTATGAAATCCGTTGGAATGCGCCGAGATGCCGCGCATGGCGTGGATCGCGACGGGTCGCCCGGTCATGACCTCGTGGCGGCGTCCGAAGGTGTCGGTCCACGGCTGATCGACAACCACGGGATGTCGGAATGCCACCTCGGCGATCTCCGCGGCGATGCGCCGGATCGTCGCTGGATCGAGGCCGCAGCGTGAAGCCACCGCCTCGGGAGCATATTCGGGATCGGCATACCTCTCGGCGAGCAAGGCGAACGCCGGGCGGCAACGCCGGCCGTCGGGGAGAGTGACGGTGCCGATCAGCGCCGGATCGGTCCCGATCGCCTTCGCGTCGGCGAGCGACCCGGTGGCGCGGTCGAAGCAGAGCTCGCGTCCGGAGGCATCGCGGGCGATGAGGCCGTGGTCGGCATCCCCAGGCGCATCGATCACCAGGTGATGGGCGTTGGTATAGCGGACCAGGAATTCCGTGTCGATCTGGCCCGCCTCGAGCAGGCAATGGATGAGCGCGAGCACGAGCAGCCCGTCGGTGCCCGGAGTGATCGCGACGAACTCGTCGGCGATGGCGGAATAGCCGGTGCGCACGGGATTGATCGAGATGATCTTGGCGCCGCGCGCCTTGAGCTTTCCCAAGCCGAGCTTGATCGGGTTGGAGTCGTGGTCCTCGGCGACACCGAACAGCAGGAAGAGCTTCGCGTGGTCCCAGTCCGGCTCGCCGAACTCCCAGAAGGCGCCGCCCATGGAGTAGAGTCCGGCCGCGGCCATGTTCACCGAGCAGAATCCGCCGTGCGCCGCGAAGTTGATGGTGCCGAACATGCGGGCGAAGTGGCCCGTGAGCGACTGCGACTGATCGCGTCCGGTGTAGAAGGCGAGGCGCCCGGGGTCCGTGGCGCGGATGGCGGCGAGCCGCTCGGTCGCGATGCTCATCGCCTCCTCCCAGGAGATGCGCTCGAATCCTCCGGATCCCCGCGGACCCACGCGCTTCATGGGCGCGGTGAGCCGCGCCGGGGAAATCGCGGTCATGATGCCCGCCGATCCCTTGCCGCACAGCACGCCGCGATTGACGGGATGCTCGCGGTTACCCTCGATGTAGCGCAGCCTGCCGTTCTCGAGGTGCACCTTGATGCCGCAACGGCAGGCGCACATGTAACACGTGGTGTGCGCCACGGTTTTCCGCGTTTGCGATTGCGACGCCGCTGCCTGCACCATTGCCACGCCCCTTCTGGCACCC
>DASTAC010000053.1:0-11302 GCA_035713045.1 Steroidobacteraceae bacterium | reverse complement strand
CGGAGACTGTGCCGTGGGAAGCGGCTCCGCGCGGAAACGTCAGTGCGAGGGAATCTGCGGACGTGCGCCGATCGGACAGGGGACTCCGGTGCCTTTCAGCCCGCAGTATCCGTCCGGATTCTTGGCGAGATACTGCTGGTGGTAGTCCTCCGCGTAATAAAACCGCGGCGCGTCGTGAATCTGCGTCGTGATCTCCCCCATCCGTGCGGCGGTGAGCCGGCTCTGGTAGGCGCGCCTGGAATTCTCGGCGGCCTGACGCTGATCGGCGTCGGTGGTGAAGATCACGGAACGGTACTGCGTGCCGATGTCATTGCCCTGGCGCATTCCCTGCGTCGGATCGTGCGACTCCCAGAAGGCCTGGAGCAGATCCTCGTAGTCGATCCTCTCGGGGTCGTAAATGACGCGGACCACCTCGGCGTGACCGGTGAGGCCGGTGCAGACCTCCTCATAGGTGGGATTCGGCGTGAAGCCGCCGGCGTAGCCGACCGCGGTGGAATAAACCCCCGGCAGCTGCCAGAAGAGCCGCTCCGCGCCCCAAAAGCACCCCAGCCCGAGCACCGCCTCGCGCATCCCCGCGGGAAACGGCGCGACGATCCGGTGTCCGTTGACGTAATGGGTCTGGGGGACCTCGAGCGGGGTGCTGCGGCCGGGAAGAGCGTCCGTGGCGGCGGGCATCGTGGTCTTCTGGCGAAGCAGGGCCATGGCGAATATCTCCGGGGTCGGCGATGGCTCCAGTGTGGGGACCTCGAGTGGCCAACTCAAGCGCGGCTCCCGCGTCCTTGCACCCCGCCCGCGCCGACCGTAAGCTTCCCGGCCCTATGGGTATCAGCCAGCCACAGAATCTCAGAGCGCCGGTGATCGAGGCGCTTCGTCCCTACGGCATCCGGGTGAGCCTGCCGCCGGGAGACCCGTTCCGCAAGATTCTCGGCCCGGAGTGGCACCGCATCCACTGGTATCCCACCCCGCAGGAACGCGACGAGGCCCTGGCCGAGATGAGCCGCCGCCACCAGTACTCCAGGGCCGGCGACAAGCCGTCGCTGATCTTCGACAAGATCGAGAACCTGGCCGAGAGCCGCGGCATCAGTTGACCGACCGCGAGCCGGCTGCGGTGGTCGGCAGCCCTCGCGGGCCCAGCGGCTGTGGGCCCGATTGTCCGTCGCTATCGAACCGAATCAGAACGTTCTGCCGAGGAACAGGTAGTACGCCTGATTCCCGTGATCGTCGAAGCCGCTGCCCAGGTACAGGGGACCGAGGAAGGTGTCGAGCCCCAGGAAGAGGCTCGCATCCTTGTGCAGGTGGGTGAGCTTGGCATCGCTCATGTTCTGCCATACGTTCCCGGCTTCCAGCGACGCGCCCAGGTAGATCGGCACGTCGAGGTATCCCGGTCCGCCCCTGCCCACCTTGCGGTAGAAAATGAGGCGCCCGATGCCGAAGTGCGGTCCATAGAGCGAATACTGCTTCAGGCCCGAGAGATCCAGAAAGCCGCCGAGCGGGAACTCCATGCGCAGATCCGTCGTGCGGTTGAGCGTGCTGCCGCCCGAGAGGGAGAGCGCGAGCGTGTCGCGCTCCCGCCACGTATGCGCCGCCAGGAAGTCGAAAGTGACCTGGTTGTAGCTCGGCTCGCCGCCGACGACATTCCGCGCCCCGCTCCACTGCAGCACCGCGCGCTGGCCGAAATGCGGGAAATTGATGTCGTCCAGCGTGTCGTAGCTCAGGCGCACGAAGTAGGTCCGGGAGCCGAAATTCTGCAAGGCCGGAAACGGCAGCTGCGGATCGCGGGGATCGCCGATGGTGAGGCGCGAGTGCCCCTCCTCACGGTAGACGCCGGCGCGGACCTCCCCCCAGTTGCCGAACTGCTTGCCGGCATCGAGTCCGTACTCGAACGTGTCCACCCGGTACTGGGCACGCTCGCTCTGCCCGATGAGGAACGGCAGGTTGCGCGCCTCGACCGACGTATGCGGCATCACGAACCAGCCGGAAAAATTCGACAGCGGCAGGAAGACCTCCGTCGAGAGGAGCGAGGTCTGCCCGATCTGCGCGTCGGTGACCCATTCCCCGCCCGTGCGCGTGATCTCCGACATCACATAGCGCATCGCCGCATCGTAGGTGGAATCCCCCTGGAAGTCGTCCCGCAGACTCAGGCCGAACCGGACGTAGTTCGGGCCGATCGAGTTGCCGCGGGCGTCGAGGAGGAGGCCATACCGGTGGTCCTGCCGCACCACGCGATAATCGAGCGTGTCGAGTCCGCCCTCGCCGTAGAGCGTCGTGATACGGCGCCCGACGGTATCGGGATTCAGGCGCTTGCCGACGATGTCCTTGAACAGCTTCTCGATCGGCTGCGAGTACACGTCCTTGCCGGTCTGGACCCTCACGAAGTCGATCCGTGGCGGCGGTCGGCGCAGCGCGTCGCGGCGCGCCTGGTACGCCGCGTACTGCTCGGGACTCACCGATAGCGCGGCCAGGCGCTTGCGCATCTTCCATGCCGCCGCCTCGCCGACCGCGAGCAGCCGGTTGACATTGCCGAAGTCGAACGATGAGGTGTCGCCGAGCGCCGGACGGATCAGGATGTCGTGGGGACCCAAGTCCGCCAGCTCCTTCGCCGACTTGCGGTGGATCAGGATCGCGAGCATCTGGTTGGAGATCGCGGTGACGCTGGTCAGCTTGCTGCGAGGCAGCAGCGGGAAGCCCACGTCCACCACGATCAGCACGTCGACACCCATCGCGCGCGCCACATCGACCGGCACGTTGTCGGAGACACCGCCGTCGACCAGCAGCCGCCCGGCACGCTCGACCGGGGCAAACACTCCGGGGGCGGACAGGCTGGCGCGCATCGCACTGGTGAGATCGCCGGAGCCGATGACGACCTCCTGTCCCGTCTCGAGGTCGGTCGCCACGGCCCGGAACGGCGTCGGCAGATCGTCGAAGTTCGTGATCCGAGCCACCGGCAATGTCAGGCGGCGCAGCATCTCGGTGAGGCTCTGCCCCTCGATGAGCCCCTTCGGCAACACCGGCCGGCCGTTCTTGATGCCGATCGGAAACTTGACCAGGAAGTTCTCGTCCTCCTGCTTGCGCCGCAGCGTCAGGTCCTCCCGCGGCGGGCGGTCGCTGAAGGCCTCCTGCCAGTTCATCGAGCGCAGCGTCCGCTCGATCTGATCCGGCGTGAGCCCGCTCGCGTACAGCCCGCCCACCACGGCGCCCATGCTGGTGCCGGCGACGGCATCGATGGGGATCCGCAGCTTCTGCAGCACCTTGAGCACGCCCACATGGGCGATGCCGCGCGCCCCGCCGCCGGAGAGCACGAGCCCGATGCGTAACCGGTGCGGCGGCGCCGCCACCGGACTCGCGCGGGAGGCGGCGACGGAGGGCAGCGCGGCGGGCTGCCGCGCGGCTGCCGCAATCACGGGAGATGCGAGCCACAGCAGCAGAACCCACGCGAACCGCATGCGCGGAGCCGGCGCTTTGCGGCGGCTCCTGACCGATGGTGACCCCATGGCGGCGAGCATATCGCATCGAGGAGCGCGCGAGGCCCGGCGACGGCCGCAGCGGCAAGATGCGTTACGATTGCGGCATGGGAATCCTCTACCTGCTGCTGCCCTATATCCTTCAGGGGACGGCAATCGTCCATTGCATCAAGACCGGCCGCAATTCGCTTTGGATCTGGGTGCTCATCTGGCCGGGGATCGGCGCCATCGCCGCTCTCGGCTACTTCGCGTTCGAGATCCTGCCCG
Organism: Steroidobacteraceae bacterium; assembly: GCA_035713045.1. Classification (GTDB taxonomy): domain Bacteria; phylum Pseudomonadota; class Gammaproteobacteria; order Steroidobacterales; family Steroidobacteraceae; genus 13-2-20CM-66-19. The sequence continues at coordinate 7,574 of DASTAC010000053.1, read as the reverse complement.
ATCTCTTCCGCAGCCGCGCCGCGCAGAGCACCGCCCGGGGATTCAAGCGCGCCATGGATCCGTACGCGGACCTGCGCCGGTTCGAGAATGAGGCGAGGCTCGCCGGTAACGTCGCCGCGCGGCAACGCTATGCGGACGAGCTGGCACGCCACGGACGATACGAGGAAGCCATCGGGCAGTATCGGCAGGCGCTCTCTGGACTCTACCTGCACGATCCCAACCTGATGCTGGGGCTGGCGCGCGCGCAGTTCGGCAACGGCGCCACGGCCGCGGCACGCGCCACCCTCGAGGAGCTCTTCCGTCACAACCCGGATTTCCGCTCGCCGGAGGCGCACCTTCTCTATGCGCGCGCGCTCGAGGGCGAAGGGAGCGTGGCCCAGGCGCTCGAGCAGTACCGCGCTCTGGCGCATTCCTATCCGGGTGCGGAGGCCGCCGTCAGGTATGCGCAACTCCTCGATACCCAGGGGCAGCGGGAAGAGGCCCGCAGGGTGGCGCGCGAGCTTCTGGAGCAGGCGCGGATCGCGCCCGGGCACTACCGGCGCGCGCAGCGCGCGTGGCTCGATGCCGCCGAGCGGCTGGCGGGTTGAGCGGGTGGCGGCCGATCAGTCGCTGGCTGGCGGACGGGCGCGGCTCATCTGCCAGCTGGGGATCTGCTGCGTGATGCAGTGGATGCCGCCGCCGCCGAGCAGGATCTCACGCGCGGGAACGCCCACCATCGCCCGGCCCGGGCAGGCGCGGCTCAGCACCTCTGCGGCCTGCTCGTCCGTGCGCGGGTCGAGCCGCGGCATGATGAGACCGCCGTTGACGAAGTAGAAGTTCACGTAGCTCGCGGCCAGCCGGTCGCCGCCGTGGCGCCGCTTCATCGAATCGCTCGGCGCGAGTCCGCGCGCCTCCTCCGCCGTCATGTAGAGCGGACCCGGCATCGGAACCTTGAAGACCTCGAGGCGGCGCCCCTGCGCATCCCGCGCATCGTTCAGCCTCTCCCAGGCATCGCGCGAGATCGCGTGCTGCGGGTCGCGCTCGTCGTCCGTCCAGGTCAGGCACACCTTGCCCGGCCCCGCGAAGCAGGCCAGGTTGTCGACGTGGCCGCTGGTCTCGTCGTTGAACACGCCCTTGCCCAGCCAGATGAAGCGGCTGACGCCGAGGTGATCGCGCAGCACCGCCTCGGCCCGCTCGCGGGTCATTGCCGGATTGCGGTTGGGATCGAGCAGGCATTCCTCCGTCACGAGGGCCGTACCCTGCCCATCGACGTGGATCGCCCCGCCCTCGAGGGTGACGGGGGCGCGATAGCGCTCCTGCGCCGGCAGCCGGGATCGCGCAAGCACTTCGATCGGAACGCGCGCGTCGCGATCGAACGGATGATACAGCCCGCCCCAGGCGTTGAAGCGCCAGTGCACGGCGCGAATCGTCCCCGGCCCCTCGCTCACCACGAAGGTGGGGCCGACATCCCGCATCCAACAATCGTCGTACTCGATGCCGTGGACCTGGACATCCTGCGGCAGCATCGCGCGCGCGGCGGCCAGCAGATGCGGCAACACCCCGACATGCACCGTCTCGAAACGCTGGATGGCGGCCGCGACCTGCGCGAATGCCTCCTGTGCCGGGCGGGCGTGCTCGCGCCAGTTGTCGTGACGCGCGGGCCAGAGGAGCCAGGTTCCCTCATGCGGCTCGTATTCGGCAGGCATCCAGAAGCCTTCGGCCGACGGCGGCCGAGTCCTCACTCCCGCCGCCGCCTCGTCGGCGTACGGGTGCTCACGCTCCCCGGCGCCGCTCTTGCCGCTGTCGCTCATATCCGCAGCTTGCTGTGCTTGAATCCGTAGAACCCGTAGATCGCTCCGCCGAGCACGGTCCACAGCACCAGCCGGATCCAGGTCGCATCAGACAGGAAATAGGTCATGGTCGCGCACACGGCCGCGCCGAGCGGGCACAGCAGCCATGCCGCGGGAACGCGGAAGGGGCGGTGGACGTCCGGGCGGGTATGACGCATCACCAGCACGCCGATGCAGACCACCGCGAACGCGAGCAGGATCCCGATCGAGATCAGGTCCGCGAGCACGTCGAGCGGAAACACCGCGGCGATCAGGGCCGCTCCGATACCGGTGACCGCGGTCGCCACGTGCGGTGTCTTGAACCGGGGATGGCAGCGGCTCAGCGCCGGCGGCAGCAGCCCGTCATCGGCCATGGAGAGCAGGATCCGCGGCTGGCCTAGAAGCGACGTCAGGATCACCGAGGTCATGCCGGCGATGATGCCCAGCTTCAGAAATACGGCGAGCCACGAGAGTGCCGGGTGCGCATCGAGGGCCACCGCGACCGGCTGCGGATCGTTCAACTTGAGATACGGAACCATTCCGGTGACGACGGCCGCCATGGCCACGTACAGCACCGTCGAGACCACCAGCGTGCCGATGATGCCGATCGGCAGATCGCGCTGGGGATTGCGCGCTTCCAGCGCAGTGGTCGATGCGGTATCGAAGCCCACGTAGGAGAAGAAAATGATCCCCGCGCCCTGCAGCACTCCGGTCCAGCCGAAGTGGCCGAAAGTGCCCGTATTGGGAGGAATGTAGGGGTGCCAGTTGCGCGTATCGATGAACTTAAGTCCCGCCACCACGAAGATCAGGATCACGCCGACCTTCAGCGCCACCATCAGATTGGTGGCACCCGCCGTCTCCCGGATCCCGACATAGCAGACCCAGCTCATCGCGGCGATGATGAGGACGGCGGGCAGATTGAGCAGTGCGCCGGTCGCCACGAGGTGGCCGGCGGCGCTCTCCTGCAACGGCGCGTTGACCAGCATCGCCGGCAGATGGATGTGCGCTTCGGCGAGCAGGTTCACCACATACCCCGACCAGCTCACCGCTACCGCGGAAGCCGATATCCCGTACTCGAGCAGCAGATTCCAGCCGATGAACCAGGCGACCGCCTCGCCCAGAGTCGCGTAGGTGTAACTGTAGGCGCTTCCGGGCACCGGCAGAAAGGCCGCGAACTCGGCGTAGCAGAGCGCGGCCAGGGTGCTGCCGAAGGCCGCGATGAGGAGCGAGAGAGTGATGGCGGGTCCCGACTGGTTGGCCGCCACCGTGCCGGTGAGCACGAACACGCCGGTGCCGATGGTGGCGCCGATGCCGATCGACATCAGCGACCAGGCGCTCAAAGTCTGCTTGAGACGTTCCGCTCCGGCCAGCTCGCGCGCCCGCACCGGGCGAACCGCGAGAAGCTTGCGCATCAGAGACGGCTTGGCCGCCTCTCCCGGGGTGCCGCCATCGGTCGCGTTGTACATCGACGGATTGTACCCCACGCGCGGCGCCAGCCCATCTTGCCCGACGCGTTGCCCGGTCCTCTCGGCGCGCGGTGCGCGCAGCGGGCACCCACCTCACTTGTGCTAGCATGCTGCGGTCGGCCGCAGGGTCCGCCTGGACCCGCGGCAAAATCGAATTCCCGAGGAGTCATTGAATGTCCACGGCTGCGCCCCTGAAGCTCACGCCGCCCGCCGGGGGGGCCAAGATCACCCTGCGCGACGGCAAGCTCGTCGTCCCCGAGAACCCCATCATCCCGTTCATCGAGGGTGACGGCACCGGCCCGGACATCTGGCGCGCGAGCGTGCGTGTGATGGACGCGGCGGTGCAGAAGGCGTACGGCGGACGCCGCAAGATCCACTGGATGGAGGTGTTCGCGGGCGAGAAGTCGAACCGCCAGTTCAACAGCTGGCTGCCGGATGAGACCGTGGCCGCGTGCCGGGACTACCTGGTGTCGATCAAAGGCCCGCTCACCACGCCGGTGGGCGGCGGCATCCGCTCGCTCAACGTGGCGCTGCGCCAGCTTCTCGATCTGTATGTCTGCCTGCGCCCGGTGCGCTGGTTCAAGGGCGTGCCCTCCCCTGTGAAGCACCCCGAGAAGGTGGACATGGTCATCTTCCGTGAGAACACCGAGGACATCTACGTCGGCATCGAGTTCGAGGCCGGCACGGAGGAGAACCGCCAGTTTCTCGAGCTCTTCAAGCAGTACTTCCCCAAGGCCTACGGCAAGATCCGCTTCCCGGGGAGCTCCGGCATCGGCATCAAGCCGGTGTCGCGGGAAGGCTCTGAGCGGCTGATCCGCTCCGCCATCGATTACGCCATCACCAACAAGCGCCGCAGCCTGACCCTGGTCCACAAGGGCAACATCCAGAAGTTCACCGAAGGCGCGTTCCGCAATTGGGGCTACCAGCTCGCCGAGCGGGAATTCCCGGGAGCCGTGTATACCTGGGAGCAGTGGGAGCGCACCAAAGCCGCATCCGGGGAGAAGGCGGCGAACGCTGAGATGGACGAGGCGAAGCGCGGCGGCAGGATCATCGTCAAGGACGCCATTGCCGATATCACCCTGCAGCAGGTGCTGACCCGGCCCGAGGAGTTCGACGTGATCGCCACGCTGAATCTCAACGGCGATTACCTCTCCGATGCGCTCGCGGCCCAGGTCGGGGGCATCGGCATCGCCCCCGGCGGCAACATCAACTACATGACCGGGCACGCCGTTTTCGAGGCGACGCACGGCACGGCGCCGAAGTACGCCAATCTCGACAAGGTGAACCCGGGCTCGGTGATCCTCTCCGGCGAGATGATGTTCCGCTATATGGGCTGGACGGAAGCCGCCGACGCCATCATCCACGCCATGGACAAGACCATCGGCCAGAAGATCGTGACCTACGATTTCGCCCGCCTGATGGAAGGGGCGAGCGAGGTCTCGACCTCCGCCTTCGGCGACGCCCTGATCAGGAACATGTGAGCCGGATGGGCCGCTCCGGCGTCGAAAAATCGGTGGCTCGGTTGGAAGTCGTGGAAATCCCCGGTCGCGGAAAATGACTTCCAGTCGAGGCGCCGCGCAGGCGAGCCCGGTAACGCTGCTCGACTGGGCCCGCAAGGTACAGGCGATAGCCCAGACCGGCCTGGCCTTCACGCACGACCCCTTCGACCGCGAGCGCTACACCCAGCTCACCGAGCTCGTCGCCTCCATCCTCTCCTCCGAGCTCGACATCCCCCTCGCCAGGGCGAAGGGATTCTGGGAAGGCGAGGAAGGCTACGCCACTCCCAAGGTGGACGTGCGCGGCGGTATCTTCGAGCAAGGGCGCGTACTGCTCGTTCGCGAGCGCTCCGACGGCAAGTGGACGCTGCCCGGAGGCTGGGTCGACGTCAACGACTCCCCCTCCGGCGCGGTGACACGGGAGATCCGCGAGGAATCCGGCTATCAAGCCCGGGCGGTCAAGCTCGCGGCTCTCGTCGACAAGCGCCTCCACCCGCATCCGCCCGGCATCCACCACATCTACAAGCTCTTCTTCCTGTGCGAGCGCACCGGCGGCGCCCCGACCGTGAGCACCGAGACCGACGCCGTGCAGTTCTTCGACGTGCACGCGCTCCCCGAGCTCTCGACCGGCCGCGTGCTCGCCGCGCAGATCGAGCGCCTGCACCAGCACCAGCTGCACCCGGAGCTGCCGACAGACTTTGACTGAGACCACCGCGCTCGCTTCCCGCCGCATCGCCGGCGCGTTCGTGGAATACAACGCGGAATTCCGGGCGATCACGCGGCGTGCGCCCGTGCGTTTCGACAGCCGCGACTGGAAGGGCGGCCAGCGCGATGCGGTCGAGCGCATCGAGCTCTATGACCGCTTCGTCGCAAGCACGGTGGCGGAGCTGAAGGCGCTGCTCGGCGAGCGGTCCGGGGATCGCGCCCTGTGGATGGACATCCGCGCCGACTTCGCCGAGCGCATCGGCGGACTGCCCGATGCGGAGTTCACCAAGACGTTCTTCAGCTCCATCAGCCGGCGGCTCTTCGGCACGGTGGGAGTGGCCCCGGACCTCGAGTTCGTGGCGACCGATCTCGATCCTCTCGCGCATGTCACCTCGAGCGTGGTGACGAACACGTACATCAACCATGGGTCGCTCGCCCTCCTGTTCGAAGACGTGCTCGGCGATGTGCGCTTTCGCACCCCATGGAGAGACCTCGATAACAGCATCCGCCACGTGACCACCGAGGTGCAGGCGCACCTCGAGACGCGCGGCGAGCAGCGATCGGTGCAGCGGATCGAGGTGATCCGGCCCGTCTTCTACCAGATCTTCCGCGCCTACATCGTCGGTCGGATCGTGGGCCGCGGTTTCCTCGTGCCCCTGGTCATCGCGCTCAGGAATTCGGACGGCGGCCTGCTGGTCGATGCCGTGATGCTCGCGGAAGGCGATGTCAGCATCGTCTTCAGCTTCTCGCGGTCGTACTTCCACGTGGACCTGGAGCACGTCGCGGAAGCCGTCGTCTTCCTGCGCTCCCTGATGCCGCGCAAGCCCGTGAGCGAGCTCTTCACCGTGCTCGGCCGCGCCAAGCAGGGCAAGACGGAGCGCTACCGGGAGATCATGCGCCATCTCGCCGACACCCCCGACCGCTTCGTTCACGCGCCGGGCGAGCGGGGTCTCGTCATGGTGTGCTTCGCGCTGCGCTCCTTCGATGTCGTCTTCAAGGTCATCCGCGACCGCTTCCCTTATCCGAAGAGCGCGCGGCGCGAGGACGTGCTGGCGAAATACCAGCTGGTCTTCCGCCACGACCGCGCCGGGCGGCTGGTGGATGCGCAGGAGTTCCGCCGGTTGCGCTTCCCGAAGGCGCTCTTCGCGCCGGAGCTGCTCGCGGAGCTGCTCGCGGAAGCGTCACTCACGGTGCGCGAGGCCGCAGAGCACCTCGTATTCGATCACATGTACATCGAGCGGCGGATGACTCCGCTCAACCTCTACCTGCGCTGCGCCTCACCGGCGGCTGCCGAGCAGGCGGCGCTCGATTACGGCCAGTGCATTCGTGATCTGGCCTACACCAACATCTTCCCCGGCGACCTGCTGCTGAAGAACTTCGGCGTCACCCGTCACGGCAGGGTGATCTTCTACGACTACGACGAGCTCTGCCTGGTGACCGATTGTCATTTTCGAGATCTTCCGCAGCCGGCGAGCCCGGAGGACGAGATGAGGGGCGAGCCCTGGTTCTACGTCGGCGAGCACGACATCTTTCCGGAGACCTTCATCAACTTCGTCGGCTTCGACGATGCGCAGCGCGCAGCGCTGCTGCGCACGCACGGCGAGATCTTCACGGCGAGGTTCTGGCGGCAGGTGCAGCGGCGGCTGCAGGACGGAGAGGTGCTGGAAGTGCTGCCCTATCATCCTCACCGCGTACGCATCGCAAGCATCGCGTGAAGCGCGCTAGTATGAAACGCTGGATCGGGGCGTCGTGCCCCGCCCAGCGTGGCAGCGGCCAAAAGCGCGGTTTTTGGCCGCTGCCTCCGCCACCTGCGGCGGCGGGGCACGTCCCTGTGCCTCGGCACCGGCTCGTGCCGTTTCAGGGTTCGGGGTCGCGCCATGCGCGATGGGGAACTAGGATGAAACGCTGGATCCGGGCTCCTGCCCGGCCCAGCGTCGTTGAGCCAAAAAGCGTCGTTTTTGGCTCAACGTCGCTCGGCGGGCGAAGCAGTGCTTCGCTGAAAGACACCGCCTCGCCCTGCGGCGGCGGGGCACATTGCGCTGCGCAGTCCCTGCTGCGCGCAAGCCCGGGGTGGCCAGCCATGGCCACCCGTGCGACGC
>DASTAC010000052.1:0-47001 GCA_035713045.1 Steroidobacteraceae bacterium | reverse complement strand
CACCAGCAGTATCTCGCCAAGAATCCGGACGGATACTGCGGGCTGAAAGGCACCGGAGTCCCCTGTCCGATCGGCGCACGTCCGCAGATTCCCTCGCACTGACGTTTCCGCGCGGAGCCGCTTCCCACGGCACAGTCTCCGCTTCAGTCACTTCCCACAGCCCGAGCCCCAGCTCGGCACGCTTCGTGCTGAGCAGACGCCAAAGCCTTCCGTTGAAGGGCGACGAATGACCCGCTCCGCGGCATGGGGCCGGGGGAGTGGTGATGACAATCAACAGTTGCGAGGCCTCGTCATGAAAATTCTTGGCTGCGATCCTGCGGCCGCGTGCGGCGCGGATGTCTCTCGGGAGGGAAAGTCCCCGTCCCGTGTAAGAGTTGCTGGAGGGATGGCGCGCGTGCGCGCCGGAGTGGGCATGACCGCCATGGGCATGGTCGCCCTGGCGCTCGCCGCCTGCGGCGGCGGAGGCGGCTCGAGCATGCCGCCCACGCAGTCGAGCAGCCCGCCGCCGCCCACCCAGTATTCCATCGGCGGCACCGTCAGCGGGCTGACGGGCACGGGCCTCGTGCTGCAGGACAACGGGGGTGACAATCTCTCCGTGTCCCAGAATGGCGCGTTCACCTTCGCGACCAAGGTCAATTCGGGTGCGGCTTACAGCGTCACAGTGATGACGCAGCCGTCCGGCCAGACCTGCACGGTCGCCAACGGCAGCGGCACGGCGAGCGCCAACGTGACCAACGTCGCGGTCTCCTGCACGGCGACGACCGCAGCTACCGTGACGATCGGCGGTACGGTCACGGGCCTCTCCGGGACCGGACTCGTGCTGCAGGACAACGGCGGCGATAATCTCACCGTCTCTCAGAACGGCACGTTCACCTTTGCGACCGCGCTGGCGACCGGGACGGCCTATGCGGTCACCGTGGCGACGCAGCCGACATCACCCAGCCAGACCTGCACGGTCACGAACGGCACGGGCACGACGGCCAGCTCCAATGTGACCAATGTGACGGTGTCCTGCCCTGGCAAGTTCGCGTATGTAGCAAACAACGGCGATGGAACGATAGACGCCTACACGATCGATCCGACCAGCGGCGCCCTGAATTCGGTCGGGTCACCGGTCGCGGATGGTAACAACCCTGCGGCGGTGTCGCTGGCCCCGAACGGCAAGTTCGCGTTCTCGGCAAGTGATAACGGGACAAAGATACAAGCCTTCACCATCCAGACCACCGGCGCACTCGCTCTGGTGGGAACTTACTCAACGGGGTTCGTGCTGGGGTCGGCGTATCCCGACATCGCGGTCGATGCGCAGAGTGCGCATCTTTACATCGCGAGCGCCGGCGACAACGAGGTGGCGGGATTCGCGATCAATCCGGACGGCTCGCTCACGGCATTGCCGAACAGTCCCTACGCCGCAGGATCCGGTGCGGGGTCGATCCCGGCATTCAGTCCGGACGGCAAGTACCTCTATGTCATGGATCAGAATCCGACCACCGCCGGCGGGGTTGTCGGGAACGCAGTTTCCGGGTACTTGATCGGAACTGACGGCTCGCTCACTCCGCTTCCGGGCAGTCCGTATGCCGCGGGAACGGGTCCGACCTGGATCTCCTTCACCCCGGATGGCAAGTTCGCGTATGTGTCGGATTCGGGCCAGGACGCAATTTCCGCCTACTCGGTGAGCGCCGGCGTGCTGACTCCGCTCACTCCCACGGCGATGTTCACGACGGACGAGCATCCCCAGGATCTGACGATCGATGCGACCGGCACGCACCTGTACGCGCCTGTGGCCAACGGGAGCACCGCTGGGGCGATCGATGTGTTCACGATCAATGCGGACGGGTCGCTCGGGAACCTGACGAGCACGCCCGCAGGTGTCACGCCCTACTTCCTGGACATCGATCCGGCCGCCCCGTTCGCGTACGTCGCGGATAAAGGCGGGGCGGAGGTCTACGGATACTCGATCAACTCGAGCACGGGTGCGCTGACGGCACTCCCCAACGGCCCGTTCAGCACGGGCGCGGGCAGCCTGCCGCAGTTCATCACCATCGACCCGAGCGGCCAGTTCGGCTACACCGCCAACGAGGGTACGGGGAACATCTCCCAGTTCTCGGTCGACCTGAGCACGGGGACGTTGACGCCGATCGGCACCGGCGTCGTTCCGGCGGGCCTCAAGCCGATCTTCGTCTCGATCTCGCCGGAGGCGCCCGGGATTCGCGACTAGCCTTCGGTCCGTCACCAGAAGCTCCCGCAGACCCATGGTCTGCGGGAGCTTGATTCGAAGCCCAACACCCCTGAGAATCCGGTGGCTCACCCCGTGCGGGTGAGCCACTTTTTGGGCCGGCAGCGCCGCCGGATTTCGAGGGGTCCATGTCACATCGCTTCTCCGCCCTCCGGCGGCTGTCTTTCGCGTGTGCGCTCGCTCTGCTGCCATTGGCGGCGCACGCCGCCGCGAACCCCGCGGCTATCGCGCGCAGCGCCAGCCCCGGTGACACGGCGTGGCTGCTCACGGCCACTGCGCTCGTCCTGTCGATGACGCTTCCCGGTCTGGTCGCTTTCTACTCCGGACTGGTCCGCAGCAAGAATGTCCTTTCCGTCGCGATGCAGTGCTTCGCCATCGCCTGCCTGGTCAGCCTGCTGTGGGTGCTCGGCGGCTATGGCCTAGCCTTCGGCAATGGCGGCGCCTGGCAGCCGCTGATCGGCTCGCCCGCCGGCCTCCTGTACCTCAACCGCGATGCGCTGCGCGGCACGACGCCCGAAGCGGCCTTCGTCATGTTCCAGCTCACCTTCGCGATCATCACGCCGGCGCTCGTGGTCGGCGGCTTCGCGGAGCGGATGAAGTTCAGCGCGATGCTGTGGTTCTCGGGCCTGTGGCTCCTCATCGTCTATCTGCCGGTATGCCACTGGGTCTGGGGCGGCGGCTGGCTGGCACGGCGCGGAGTGCTCGATTTCGCAGGCGGCATCGTCGTGCACGTGACCGCCGGTGTGGGCGCTCTGGTGAGCGCGCTCGTGCTGCGCGAGCGCAAGGGCTTTCCACACACCGCCATGCCGCCGCACAACATGCCGCTCACCATTCTCGGCGCCGGGATGCTCTGGGTCGGCTGGTTCGGCTTCAACGGCGGCAGCGCCCTCGCCGCCGACGGCTCCGCCGCGATGGCGATCCTCGTGACGCATCTCGGCGCCGCCACCGGCGCGCTCGCCTGGATGACGGCGGAGTGGATCCGCTTCCGCAAGCCGAGCGTTCTCGGCATCGTCACCGGGATGGTGGCGGGACTCGGGACGATCACGCCCGCCTCCGGCTTCGTCGGGCCCCTCGGCGCGATCGCGATCGGCGCCGCGGCGGGATTGGTTTGCTTCGAGGCGACCCAGCTGCTGAAGCGCAAGCTCCATGTGGATGACTCGCTCGATGTCTCTCCGGTCCATGGTGTCGGGGGCGTGCTCGGCACGACGCTGACCGGTGTCTTCGTGGCCTCCCGCTTCGGCGGCGTAGGGTACGCAGCGGGCATGACCCTCGCGCGGCAGGTCGGCGTTCAGATCCTCGCCGTCGCCGCCGCAGGGATCTGGTGCGCCCTCGGCACGTACGTCATCCTCAAAGCGCTGCAGGCAACGGTGGGCCTGCGCGTCAGCGAGGATCAGGAGCGCGAGGGACTCGACCTCTCGCAGCACGGCGAGCGCGCCTACATCGAGTGAATGCCGGGTATAATGCTTCCCGCTCAGAACCGGTAGAGTTCCAGCCCCAGGCCCCAGTAAAGAGAAAATCCATGCACGCTCTGGTCATGGCCCTGATCTCCCTCCACGCGCTCGCCGGCGTTTTCTGGGCGGGGTCCACCCTCACATTGACCCATACCTCCCCCGCGCACAAGGTCACGCCGGACCTGTTTCGTGCGCAGATGTCGGCCGCCGTGCTGACGGTCCTGGCCGGCGGGGCGCTCTGGGGAATCGCGATTCGCGGTGCTCACGGCCCGATGGAGAACACCCTCGCCATCGGCGCGCTGTGCGCGATCGCGGCCGCGGGCGTGCAGGGCGCCATGCGCAAGTCGCCGGTGATGGCGCAACGGATCGCCGCGGTGCTGCTATCGGCCACGGTGGTCTGCATGGTCATCTCTCCCTACGTGACCTGACAAGTCATGCCCGCAGTGCGAGGTCGACGCTATCTCGTCATCCTCGCGGTGCTCGCGGGGCTCCTCGGTGCGTATGCCGCCGCAGGGTTCATCCTGGTTCCGCGCTGGCTCCGGTCGGAGCTGGTGGGGCTCACCGCCCGCGACTACGGCAGAACGCTCTCCCTCGGGGAGGTGCGGTTCGATCCGTTCACGTGGGCGCTGCAGATCAGGGACTTTTCCCTTCCCGACGCCGATGGAAAGCCCATGGTCACCTTCGGGCGCCTGGAGGTTGGCGTCGGCCTCTCCAGCGTGTGGCACCTCACGCCGAGCCTGCGTTACGTCGTGCTCGACGGCCCTCAAGTCAGCGCGGTGGTACGCCGGGACGGCAGACTCAACCTCGCGGATCTTGCCAAACCCTTCGCCCGGCCGACCCCCGCCACGACTCCCGGCACCAGGCCCTTCGAGCTGTCCGTCGAGCGGCTCGTCGTGCGGCAGGGCAGCGCGACCTACGAGGACGACTCGCGACCCAAGCCGTTTAGGCTCGAGCTCGACCCGATCGCATTTCAGCTGCTGAATTTCAGCACCACCGGCAACACGGCCGGGAGCTATCGCCTCACCGCGACCATCGGCAGGCGTGGAAAGCTGGATTGGAGCGGCTCCGTGCGCGCCCGGCCGATGTCGGTCCGCGGCACGATCTCCCTCGACGCCCTGAGCGCACGGATGGTGGGCGATTACCTGGGTCCGCTGCTGCCCGCGCAGATCTCGCGGGGCGCCGTCTCGCTGCAGGGAAGCTTTGCGATTGCAGGTGCGCCCGCCGGCGCTCCAGGTGACACCGTCAGGATGACCATCGATCTGCCGCGGGCGCAGGTGAGCCGGTTGGGAGTGAGACCCTGGGGCGCGACTTCCGACGTTGTGGCTGTCGAGCGTTTCGAGCTCGGCAACACGCGGGTCGATCTCGAGCACCGCGCCATCCGCATAGGCAGGATCTCGATCGCGGGCGCCGACGTGCGGGGCTGGATCGACCGAAGCGGCCGGCTCAATCTGCTGCAGCTCCTCGGCCATTCCGGGAAGGCGGCTGCGGCAGCGCCCGTTGCGCCGGGCGTGCCACCGTCCGCTGCCGCCCCGGCCTGGCGCATCGCCGCTCCCGAGATCCGCGTCGAGGACGCGCGGGTATCGCTGCAGGACCGCTCGGTGGCGCCGGCCGCCGACCTGACTCTCGATCCGCTGTCGGCCCGGATCACCGGGTATGGTGATTCGCCCCAAAGCCGCATCGCGGTCTCCCTCCAATCGGCCGTCGACGGCAAGGGCCAGCTGCGCCTGACCGCTGCCGGGAACCTCGGGCGGGAATCGCTCAAGGCGTCATTGGACCTGCGCCGCATCGACCTGCGCCCGCTGCAGCCTTACCTGAGCGAGTACTCCGCGCTCACGCTGGTCAGCGGCTCTCTGGACAGCAAGCTCGACATCGACCGTCAGGCCGATGGCCGGCTCAGCGCCGCCGGACGCATCGACATCGCCCATCTGCGGACCTTGGACGAGAGCCGGCGGAGCTTCGTCAAATGGCAGGGGCTGCACATCGTGGGCCTCAGGTATGTCTCGAGGCCGGCGAGTCTGCGTGTCGAGCGGATCGTGGCGGTTGCGCCCTATGCGCGGGTGATCATCGGCCCGCACCACACCCTCAATGTGTCCGAAGCGCTGCATCCGCGCGGCTGGCGGGCGGCGACAGCCGCCGCAAGTACCGCGCCGGCGAAGCCGGCTCAGGCCGGCCGGAAATCCGCGACCCGCTCAGGCTCCGCATCGATGCCGATGACCATTGGCCTGGTGCGCATCGCCAACGGCACCGCCGACTTCTCCGATCTCTCGGTCAAACCCAATTTCGCGACCGGCATCCAGGATCTGCACGGAACGGTCAAGGGTCTCTCGTCCGCCCCCGGCTCGCGCGCCATCATCGCCCTGCGGGGAGATGTGGACCGCACCGCGCCGGTCGATATCACCGGCGAGGCGAATCCCCTCTCGGCCGCGTCGTATGCGGATGTCAGGATGAAGTTCCGCGGACTCGAGTTGACGCGCATGACGCCCTACGCGGTGCGCTTTGCCGGCTACGAGATTGCGAGCGGAACGCTCGATGCCAACCTCCACTACGAGGTGCACAACGGCAGGCTCAACGCCGATCACCGGCTCGTCGTCAGACAGCTGCAGCTTGGGAAGCGGGTCGAGAGCCCTCACGCCATCGATCTGCCGTTACGGCTCGCCGTCGCCCTGCTCAAGGACGCCAACGGCGTCATCCGGATCGGACTTCCGGTGACCGGCAGTCTCAACGATCCGAAGTTCAGCCTGGGGCCGCTCGTCGGCAAGGCGCTCCTCCACGTATTGAAGATGGCCGTCACCGCGCCGTTCACGCTGCTCGGGCGCCTCTTCGGCGGCGGACCGGACATGAATCGGTTCGCATTCGTGCCCGGGAGCGCGGCTCTCCGGCCCGACGCGCGGGCCCGGGCGGCGGCGCTGGCGAAGGCGCTCGCGCAGCGGCCGCAGCTCTCGCTGCAGGTCCCGGCCGTGTTCGCGCCCGAAGTCGACAGGCGGGCACTCGCGCAACGGCGCCTGCGCACTGAGCTGCTCGCCCTCTCGCGCAGCGGATCGGGCGCTCCCCGCCAGAGCGGTCGAGCGGGCCGGTCCCCGGGCGGGACTGCGCGGCCGCCCGCGGGTCCAGAGGCGCTGGAGCTTCCCGTGGCGCACTACCGGCTGTTGCGGGCGGCCTACCGGAACACGTTCGGGCCGAAAGCGCCGCTGCCGGCGGCGGCGGAAAAAGTACCGCCGTTCGAGCCCGCCATCCACGCGCTGCAATCGGCATTGCTCGAACGGATGCAAGTCCCGCAGAGCGAGCTCCAGGCGCTCGCCGAGCGTCGCGCCCAGGCGATCCGCTCGGCTATCGTCGCGGCCGGCGGCTTCGAGCCGAGCCGAGTCGCCATTGCCGCCGCCGCCGCGCAGCACGCCAAGGACGGCCAGGTGGTCGTCCAGCTCGGTCTAAAATAGGCGGACCGGGCTCAGGCGCAGTACGTGCTTGCCGGAACGGGCGGTGCCGGCGTGGTCCTCCCCCCGCGCCGGGACCGACTACAACCAACGAGGAACAGGTGATGCATCGACGTGGGTTTTTGCGCGCGAGCGGCTCCAGCATGGCGGCATTCGCTCCGTGGCCGTGGGCCTTCCGCCACAAGCGGCACGCCCCGCCGCCGAAGGGCGTCACACTGACCGGCAAGCCCGAGCCCTTCAGCTACGCGAGTCTCAAGGGGCTCGCCCGCTCGATGGCCCTCGGGCCCTACCGGGAGCACTTCCCGCCCCTGCCGCCGGCTCTCCAGCACCTCACCTGGGACCAGTGGGAGTCGATCAGCTTCAGGCCCGACCGGGCGCTCTGGTATGGCGAGGATCTCCTCTACCGGATCCGCTTCGATCACCTCGGCTACACGTTCAGCAAGCCGGTGCGGATGTACGTGGTGGAGAAGGGCGAGGCCCGCGAGATTCTGTTCGATCCGACCCTGTTCGACTACAGCAAGTCGGGTCTGAAACCCGCGGACGTGCCCAAGAACCTCGGCTTCTCGGGATTCAACGTGCTCTTTCACACCGACTGGGCCACCGACCGGGCGGTGTTTCAGGGCGCGTCCTACTTCCGCGCCGTGGACGGTGACGGTCAGTACGGCATGTCGCAGCGTGGCCTGGCGATCGACACAGGCATGTCGCAGCCGGAGGAGTTTCCCGATTTCGTCAAGTTCTGGCTGGAGAAGCCGGCGAAGAACTCGACGCTGCTCACCGTGTACGCGCTGCTCGACTCCCCGAGCGTCGCCGGCGCGTACCGGTTCGTCATCGATGTCGCCAATACGCTGGTGATGGACGTCGACGTTGCTCTCTATCCGCGCAGGCAGATCCTGCGCCTCGGCATCGCCCCCGGCACCAGCATGTTTCTCGTCGGCGAGAACGACCATCGCGTGGCCGACGACTGGCGTCCGCAGATTCACGATTCCGACGGGCTGCAGATGCACACGGGCGCGGGCGAGTGGATCTGGCGGCCGCTCGTCAACCCGAAGGTGGTGCGGGTCAACACCTACGTCGACGAGAACCCCAATGGCTTCGGCCTGATGCAGCGCGAGCGCCGCTTCTCGGCCTACCAGGACGATGGCGTCTTCTACAACAGGCGTCCCGACTGCTGGGTGCAGCCGAAGGCCCCGTGGGGCAAGGGCGGGGTGATGCTGGTCGAGATCCCGACCATCGACGAGACCATGGACAACATCGTGGCCTTCTGGAACCCGGCGGGTCAGATCGTGCCCGGGCGGGAATACCTTTACGGCTACCGTCTGTACTGGTGCCGCAACAATCCATTCCAGTCTCACCTGGCACAGGTGCGGGCGACCCGCGACGGCATCGGCGGGGTGGTCGGCCAGCCGCGCACCTATTTCTCGTGGCGCTTCGTCGTCGACTTCGTGGGCGGAGACCTGCAGATGCTCGGCCCGGACGCCAAGGTGGTGCCCGTCATCACCACTTCGCGCGGACGTGTCCAGATCACCTCGGCGCGGCCCTTACTGCCGGTCAAGCACGCCTGGCGTGCGATGTTCGATCTGGTGCCGGACGACAGCGACCAGCCCATCGACCTGAGACTCTATCTTTCCCTCGACGGGCAGGCATTGACGGAGACGTGGATGTATCAGTACACCCCGCCGCCGGCCGCTCAGCGCAAGCAATATCTGGATTAGGGGTCAACGCGGAACCCCGCGGGTGCGTTGGGGTCTACCGTCACAGGCAGGTGAGAAAAGGCTGCTTGCCATGAGTCTCTCCACGTGCGTCTCGCGATCGATGGCCGCGGCAGCGGCGGTCGCGCTGCTCGCCGGCGTCCCTGCGCTGGCTGCGGCGCAGGACACCGTCACTGCCGTCTGGGTGCCGAAGAGCACCCACTTCATATACCAGGGCTTCACCACCCGCTACACGTGCAGCGGGCTGCGGGACGAGGTTCGCTCCATGCTGAGGAAGCTCGGGGCGCAGGACCTGCATGTCCAGGAAGTACCCTGCAGCACCCCGTCCGGCGTACCCTCGCCATTTCCCGGCGTCACCGTGAGGATGCGCGTGCTCGTGCCGGCGTCCTCGCCTCAGGCTGCCAAGCTCAAGAGCGCCGGCGCGCCCGTGCAGGCGCATTGGAAAAACGTGGTGTTGATGCCCTCCAACGCGGGGTTCGAGGACCAGGGGAATTGCGAGCTCATCGAGGAGTTCAAGGAGAGTTTCCTGCCGCTCTTCACCACCCGCAACGTCAAGTACGGGTCGACTTGCGTCCCCTATCAGCTCACGATGGGGACGCACCTCAGCGCGGAGGTGCTGATGCCTCCGCCGAAGAAGCGCTGATCGCCCGGCCGCTGCCGATGTCCGGCAGGAATCCGGCCAACAGTCCGATGATCGGCAGGAAAGCGCATATCTCGTAGACCAGCCTGATGCCGTAGCCGTCGGCGATCTGGCCGAGCACCGCGGCACCGATGCCGCCCATGCCGAAGGCAAAGCCGAAGAAGAGGCCCGCGACCGTGCCCGTGCGGCCGGGCAGAAGCTCCTGCGCATAGACGATGATGGCCGGGAACGCGCTGGCCAGGATCACGCCGATGGGAACCGTCAGTATCACGGTCCAGAGAAGATCCGCGTGAGGCAGGAGGAGCGTGAACGGCAGCACGCCTACGATGGAGCCCCAGATGACGTACTTGCGCCCGATGCGATCCCCCACCGGCCCGCCGATGATCGTGCCGAGCGCCACGGAGCCCAGGAACACGAACAGATAGATCTGCGAGTCCTGCACCGACACGTGGAACCGGCTGATGAGATAGAAGGTGTAATAGCTCGTGAGGCTCGCGAGGTAGAAATACTTCGAGAAGATGAGCGCCAGCAACACGCTGACCGCGAGGGTCACCTGCCTGCGGGTCGGCGCGGCGTGGGCACCCGCGGCGGCGCCCCGAGGCTTCAGGCGCGCCATTCCGTGCAGCTTGTACCAATGCCCCACGTTGAACAGCACGAAGATGCCGAGCAGCGCAGCACCGGAGAACCACAGCACGCTCTTCTGCCCGTGCGGGAGCACGATGAAGGCGGCGAGGAGCGGTCCGACGGCCGAGCCGAGATTGCCGCCGACCTGGAACACCGACTGCGCCAGGCCGTGTCGTCCACCGGAGGCCATGCGCGCCACCCGCGACGATTCCGGATGGAACACCGAGGATCCCGTGCCGATCATGGCCGCCGCCAGGAGGAGGAGCGCGTAATCGTGAGCCGAGGCGAGAAGGGCCAGGCCGGCCAGAGTGAAGGTCATTCCCATCGCCAGCGAGTACGGACGCGGCTTGCTGTCGGTGTACCGGCCGATCATCGGCTGCAATAGCGACGCCGTGATCTGGTAGGTGAAGGTGACGACCCCGATCTCGCCGAAGGTCAGCGCATACGAAGTCTTCAGCATGGGATACAGCGCCGGCAGCAGCGACTGCATCATGTCATTGAGCAGATGGCAGAAGCTGATCGCGGCCAGCACCGAGAACGCGGTGCGGCCGGCGGCATCCGTCCGGCTCATGCTTGCTGCGGCTTCGTTCAAGAGTGCCTCCCGGTGGCTCCCGGGACACTCTGCCGGATCGCGCCGGAGAATCCCATCTCTCCTTTGGCGCAGCTCGAGAGGCCGCAGCGATGCCGGATCAGGAGGCCGGGTTGCGAGGCGGGAGGAAAGGGGCGCGCCCGCAATGGGCGCCGGGAACAGTCCGTCGGGCAGAGGAGAGGCGGCGCCGAGGCCGCCTCTCCCGTCCGAACGCGGTCTAGTTCGGGTTACCGCCGGGATTGCTGTCCTGCAGCGGGAAGGCCTGGGCCGCCGCACCCGGCTTTGCCGGAGCGGGGGCCGCGGGAGCCGCGGCGGAGCTCGCCATGGAGGAGGCGGGCTGCACGCCGGTGCCTTCCGACACGGCCGTCAGGAAGCGTTGTGCGGCGAAGTCGCTGGTCTGCACGCCACCCGAGATGATGGACGAGGCGAGCAGTCCTGGTTGATGGTAGAAGTCGGCATTGGCGGAGTCATCGATCGTCAGCGCCGCGCCCGAGAGCGCGATTCCGGCGAAGATGCCGCGGGTGTGGGAATAGGAGTACACGCCGGCGTTGAACGCCTGATCGGTTGCCGCCGATGCCTGGCGGCCGACGGGACCCGCCGCGACCGAGACATCCGCCCCGAGCGTCAGCTTGCCGCCGGTGATGCCTTCCACGCCCTTGCGCGAGGTGAAGATCAGCACCAGATCCGCCTTCTGCACCCCCCACTGGAAACCGAAGCTGCCTCCCGTCAGGGTGATGAAGACCGGATCGGAGAAGCGGCCGCTGCTGTTCCTCACGACGAGAACGCCGTGACCGCGCGCCCCGCCGAGGAAGAAGGCGACCTTGGTGTAGTCGGGAATGACCGCGATGCCGTAGGCGCGCTCGAGCAGCCGGTCGGGAATGCCCTGATCGCGGGAGTTGCGGATGTCGTTGAGCACCTGGGTGGCGAGCAGGAGTCGTCCTTCCTCCAGTGCCTGTGCGTGCGCCGCGATGGCGGTGAACGCGAGCGCAACGCCTGCGAGCGAGGTGAGTAATCGAGTTCGGGTACGCATGCCTGAGATCCCCTTGCTGTCGCCGGTGACCGACAAGCCGGAGCCGGCGGCAACGAACGCGCGAAGCTTACCGCAGTTCGCCGCTCTGGAGGGAGGGAGAGGCGATGAACGGCTTCATTCAGCGGTCGTTCAGAACCAAAGGAAGAAATACAGCTGATACATGCTGGCATCCAGCGCGTGGAGCGGCTCCGCCCCCGCCCTGATCGCGCCGGGATCGAACTTCGAGTTAGAGCGCGCCCGTTCCGGCAGTGGAGAAAGTTGATCTCTGTAGTTGGAAGAATCGGTACGGCTGCACCTGGTCGACCCGGAGCGTATGCGCGACGATTCCCCGTGAGCGGGGGGGGAATGCGGCATTTGCCGTGAGTGCGGCGCGGCGGTGCTTCGGAGAGACCGCGAAGGCATCGCTGGTGCGGGGCGCCCGGATGGACCTGTCAGTAGTTCCCCATCGACCGACGGTCGACCCCGAATCATGAAGCGGACAAACACGGTAGTCGGTACAGGGGCGAGGCGGTGCCTTTGACCGAAGCATCGCTTCGCTCCGCCGAGCGGGTTTTGGGCAAAAACCACGCTTTCTCCCGGCTCGCCGTTAGCGCTGCGCGGGACTGCTCCCGGCCAGCAGCGCGAGCGGCTCGCCCGTCAGGCGAAAGACCCGCCACTCGTCCATCGGCACCGCGCCGAGGCTGCGGTAGAAACCGATCGAAGGCTCGTTCCAGTCGAGCACCGCCCATTCCAGGCGCGCACAGCGCCGCTGCACCGCGGTACGCGCCAGATGGGCGAGCAGCCGCTTGCCGATGCCCCGGCCGCGCGCTTCCGGGCGCACATACAGATCCTCCAGGTAGATTCCGGGGCGCCCCTTGAAGGTGGAGAAATTGTGGAAGAAGAGGGCGAAGCCCACGGGCGCGCCGCAGTCGCAGGCGAACACCACCTCGGCGTAGGGACGCTCGCGAAAGAGCGCCTCGGTCAGCTCCGCTTCGGATGCCGTGACCTCGTGCTCGAGCCGCTCGTAGCGGGCGAGGTCGCGGATGAATTGCAGCACCAGGGGGACGTCGTCGCGGCCTGCGGGCCGGATCGTGATGGTGTCGCTCACGTTGATGCTCCTACCGCGTCGTATCCGATCTCACGCGATGCTCTGCAATCCCTGGGCGATGCCGCCCGTGCTCGCGAGCAGCGCCTCGAAGAGGTCGCGGTCGTTGCGGCCGCCGGTGCGCCAACGCTGCAGCAGGTCCACCTGCATGAGGTTCATCGGATCGATGTACGGATTGCGCAGCCTTATGGAGCGCTGCAGGGTCGGCTCGCTGTCGAGCAGGTCGGTGCTGCCCTTGAGCCACAGCACGCGGTCCTTCGCGCGGGCGTATTCGGCGCGGATCTCGGCCGAGAATCGCTGCAGGGGGGCGGGCACCAGGACGTCGTAAGCGGCGGCGATCTGGAGATCGGCGCGAGCGAGCATCGCCTCCACATCGTCGATGAGGTTACGCAGGAAGAACCACTCCGAATACGCCGCGCGCATCCGCTGCGCCCCGTGATGCTCGATCGCGGCGGCGAGTCCGGCGCCTGCGCCGAACCAGCCCGGGAGCATGTGCCGCGTCTGCGTCCACGCGAACACCCAGGGCACCGGCAGCAATCCCTCGATGCTGCGGCCGTCCTCGCGGTGCACCGGCCTCGAGCCGACCTGCATCCTCTCGATCACGTCGATCGGCGTCACGGTGCGGAAGTACGTGTGGAATTCGGCATCGCCATAGACGAGACGCCGGTAGGCGTCCCGGCTCGCCGCGGCGAGCGTCGCGGCGCATTCGAGGTGCGCCGCGGAATCCCGTTCCACGCCGGGGCCGCGATCCCCGCCGCGGCCGGCAACGGTCGCCAGGCTGAGCGCGTTGAAGGCGCGCTCGAGAGTCCGCATCGCGATCGGCCGCAGGCCGTAGCCCTGCTTGACCGTCTCGCCTTGCTCGCGTACCCGCAGATGTCCCTCGAGCGTTCCGGCCGGCGCCGATTTCACCAGCGCATCGATCCGGGAGCCGCCGCGGGCGATGCTGCCGCCGCGCGCATGGAACACCAGGTATTTCTCGCCGGCCGCGCTGGGCATGCGTGCCAGCTCGCGCTGGGCCTGATGGATGGCAAAGCGCGACGCGCACAGGCCTCCCTCCTTGTTGCTGTCGGAGTAGCCGAGCAACACGCACTGCCGCCGGTCGTGAGCCTCCAGGTGCCGTACGTACACGGGCTCGGCGAGCAGGTCGCGGAGCGTCTCACCGCACTGTTCCAGCGCCTGCAGAGACTCGAATTGCGGCGCGATGTCGAGCGCAACCTGACCGGTGCGCTTGTCGTACACCGAGGCCCAGCGCGCGAGCGCCAGGGCGGCGAGAACGTCATCCGCGGCGCGTGCGCCGCTCACGATGAAGTAGCCGACCGCATCCGGGCCGTAGCGATGTCTCGCCTGGGCAAACGCCTCGAAGACCGCCAGATTGCGCTTGCCGAGCGCATCGAGCTCGACGCGCGGCCCCGCGTCCTTCTCCAGCATTTCCGTCAACAGCCGGCGCCGCTGCGCTGCCGGGCGGCCGAGCCACCCCGGATCGTCGTTGCCGCGGGCGATGATCTCGTGGAGCACGCCGGCGTGCTGACGCACATCGAGGCTCGCGAGGTGAAACCCGAAGGTATCGATGCGGCGCAGGAGCCTGCGGATGTAGAAGAGGCCTGCGTTCGCGCCCTTGTTGGCGGCCAGGCTCGCCGCGATGAGCTGCACGTCCTCACGAAGCTGGCGGGCGCTCTCGTACCCGTTGGCGCGCCCCTCGTAGGCGAGACGGAGCCGCTCGCCGATCTGCGCGAGAAATACCCGGTACGGCATGCGGTCGTGCCGGGGCGGAGTCATGCTGCGGGCGCCCGGCGCCAGCGTCATGTAATCCTCCACCCGCTGGACCAGCTGCGCCGATACCGCGATGCGCCCGGCGCTTTGCGACAGCCGGTCGGAAAGCTTGCGGCAATCCTCGAAGTAGCTCTTGAGGATCACCTGCTGCTGGCGCGCGAGGGTCTCGCGAATCGTCTTGGCGTGGACGTCGGGGTTGCCGTCCATATCGCCGCCCACCCAGGAGCCGAAGCGCAGGATGGCGGGCAGCTCGATCGACTCGGCGGCCACCCCGTAGTGCTTCTCGAGCGCCTGGGCGATCTCCTCGTAGAAGGCCGGCACCACACGGTAGAGAATCTCGACGAGATAGAAGAGGACCTGCTCGCGCTCATCGCCCACGGCCAGACGCTCGCGCGGCAGCTCCTCGGTCTGCCAGGCCGTCGTGAGCTCGATGCGGATGCTGCTCCACAGGCTGCGCAGGTCCTGGGGTGTCAGCATCGGGTCGAGTCGGTCGAGCAGGCGCTGCGCCACCCGTTGCTGCTTGCGCAGCAGTGTGCGCCGGGTCGACTCCATGGAGTGCGCGGCGAATACCGGCTCGATGCGCAGGCTTCCGATGAGCGCCAGGGCTTCCTCGAGGCCCAGGCCACGCGCCCTCAGGCTGGCGATGCCGTCCTCCACGCCCGAGGGCTGCGGACGGCCGCTATCCCGGCGGAAGTATTCGCGGCGGCGGCGGATGCGGTGGACTTTCTCCGCGAGGTTCACGGCCTGGAACCACATGGAAAAGGCGCGTACGAGGTCGCGGGCGAGTGCCGGCGGGCGGTCGCGCACCGAAGCGGCGAGCTCGAGAGCCGCCTGAGCATCGCCGTCGCGGCGGCGGATGGCGGCCTGGCGGTCGAGCTCGACGAGCTCGAAGAGCTGCCGGCCACCCTGCTCGCGGAGGATTTCCCCGACCAGCGAGCCGAGCGCATGCACGTCTTCGCGCAAGGCCTCGTGCTTCGGGGGAAAATGAATGTCGCTGCGGCTCACGAAGCCGCCGATGGTAGCAGACGGGCCAGGAGGGGTGGCCGCAGCTGGACCCGGGCAGGCATGCCCCGATCCAGCGCTTCAAATTACCCTGCCAGCAGGACCGCCTCGGCGCGCTCGAGCTCTTCCGGCTGCCCGTAGAGCACGACGACATCGCCGTCCCGCAGCACCGTCTCGGCGCCCGGCTCGCGGCCCAATATCCCATGCCGCCGGATTCCGGTGAAGGTCACACCGATACCGTGGCTGCGCACGTCACGAAGCGTCCGGCCGACTGCCCAGGCACCCGGCGGCAGGACCACCGACTTGATCTCCTCGCGGAACTCGTGGCTCTCGTCGAGCGGCCGCGCGTCTCCGCGGCGGATGATGTTCCTGAGGACGGCGTAGCGGTGGCTGCGGATATCGCCCATCGTCCGGACCACGCGTGAGACGGGGACGTGCAGAAGCATCAGCACGTGCGAGACGAGCATCAGGCTGGCCTCGAACGTCTCGGGGACCACGTCCGTGGCACCGGCCTCCTGCAGCTCCTTGATGCGCGCGTCATCCTGAGTACGCACCAGCACCGGCACGTCAGGCCGCAGCCGGCGGATACTGTGCAGGATGCCCACGGACGTCGCCGGGTCCGAGAAGCTGATCACGACGACCGTCGCCGTCTCCAGGCCCGCCTTGACGAGGATCTCCTCGTCGGCCGAGTCGCCGAACATGACCGGGTCACCCGCCTGGCGCGCGGCGGCGATGCGCGCCGGATCGAGATCGAGCGCGATGTACTCGAAACCCTGCGATTCGAGCACTCGAGCCACGTTCTGGCCGACGCGCCCGAACCCGCAGAGGATGACGTGCTCGCGCTTCCCGATCTCGCGCGTTGCGGCGCTCTCGCGCTCGAAGGCCGTGCGCGGCGGTCCCGATTCTCGCAGCAGGAGGCGAGCGATGCGCTTGTTGTTGTTGAGGACCAGCGGGCTCAGGATCATGGAGAGCACGATCGCCACCAGAATGGGCTGTCCGAAGCTCACCGGGACGAGGCGCGCGGCGAGCGCAATCGTACCCAGCGCTACCCCGAATTCACCGCCGATCGAGAGCACGATCCCGGTGCGCAGGGCTTTGAATCGCGAGCCGGTGAAGGGGCGGGCGACCAGGGCCGTGACCGCGGTCTTCACGCCCAGGATGACGGCGAGCCAACAGGCGACCGCCGTGAGCTCCCCCGCGAGGAGACGCACGTCGAGCAGCATCCCGACCGACACGAAGAAGAGGCCGAGCAGGATGTCGCGGAACGGTCGGATGACCGTTTCGATCTGATGCCGGTACTCGGTCTCCGCGAGCATCATGCCGGCGAGAAAGGCGCCGAGCCCCGGCGACAGCCGGGCGAGGCTGGAGACCCAGGCGGCCGCGAGCACGACGAGCAGCACTGCAAGGGTGAAAAGCTCCCGCAGACGGCTGTGCGCCATCTCGCGAAAGAGCGGCCGCAGGAGCCAGCGTCCGGCGGCCAGCACCGCGGCGACCGCGAGCACGCCGCCCGTCATGGCTGTGAGGGCGGCCCGCGGATCGAAGCGGTCCGGGCCGGCCGCGAGCGCCGAGGCGAGGGCGAGGAACGGGACGAACGCGAGGTCCTGGAAGAGGAGGACACTGAAGGCGAGCCGTCCATGGGTGCGGTTGAGCTCGGCGCGCTCGGTGAGCTGGTGCAGGAGGATGGCCGTCGAGCTCATCGCGAGCGCCCCTCCCACGAGGACCGCGGCCGGCCAGGCGATGCCGCCGAGCCGCGCGAGAACGGCGAACACCGCGGCAGTCGCGGCCACCTGCGCCGACCCGAGCCCGAACACCTCGCGCCGCATGGCGATCAGCCGGGGCAGGGCGAACTCGAGGCCGAGAGCGAACAGGAGGAACACCACTCCGAGCTCGGCGAGAACCCGGGTGGTGGCGGTGCTGTCCACCACCGCCAGCGCGTGAGGACCCAGCGCCAGGCCGACCAGCAGATAGGCGGTGGTCGTCGCCAGCCCGAGCCGCCGGGCGAGGGTGACGAGCAGCACCGAGGCGGCGAGGAGGATCAGTACCTGGCTGAGCGGCTGCATCGGCACATTCTATGTGCTCCCCATGCAGTCAATCGGACCGATGGCCGGCTCGAGAGCAACCGACCCGGCGTCCCGTGTCCCCGGGACGCCGCTCGCACCCGTGGCGGGTCTCGGGACGGTCGCGCGCTCAGCGCGCTGCGGCAGACCTCGAGCCCATTACATGGCCGACAGGCGGCTTTGTGCGGCTGGGCTGAGGCGGCCGGCAAAGGGGAAGTCGTCGAGGCCAACCTCCTCCACGTGATCGCCGTCGCGGGCCGCGGGCATGGGCTGGCGTCCCTCCAGCAGCTCGAGGAGGGTTTCTCGGGCGCGGGCGACGCGACTCTTGATCGTTCCCACCGCGCAGCCGCAGATCTCCGCCGCCTCCTCGTAGGAGAAGCCGCTCACGCTCACCAGGATGAGCGCCGTGCGCTGGCCCGGTGAGAGCGAGGCGAGCGCGCGGTTCAGGTCCCGCAGCTCGAGTTTGCCGTCGTGGTCAGGTGGCACGCTCGGCTCCGGCAGAAGCTCGATGTCCATGCCGTGCGCTTCGAACTTGCTGCGGCGAAGCTGCGAGTAGTGCTCGTTGCGAACGATGGTGAAGAGCCACGCCTTGAGGTTGGTGCCCGGCTTGAAGCGCTGGATGTTGTTGATCGCACGCATCAGCGCCTCCTGCACCAGGTCGTCCGCGCGAACGCCGTCACGGCAGAGCGAGCGGGCGAAAGTGTGAAGCTGCGGCACCAGGGCCACCATGTCGTCGGTCACCATTTGCACCCCATCCCCGGCCCCGCGATGGGGCTCGATTCGAGTTTCACTGCACATGCTGGGCAAGTTACTTGCTGCCGGGCGTCGCTGAAGTCGGCATTGGCGCGGAACGGACGGGGGCGGCTTCCCAAGCTCGTGTCGGACGATTCCTACCGGGGCCAGCCGCTGTTGCCGCAGACCGACAGTCGGAAGCCTCCTACGCGGGCATCGGAAGTCGCTCGCCCGTCGCCACCTGCCGACCGATGGCGCATTGCAGACGTGCCGAGCGAGCATCCCGGCTCAATGTGAAACGCTTGCGGAACGGAGAGGCCATGGCACACGCAACCAAGTTCCTGGACACCGAGAGGCTGCGCTTGCGGCGCGGCTCTCAAGCGCGGCGCGCGCGCTGCATCGCGCTCGGCGCCGCGGCCGTGCTGGCCGGGTCGGCGCTGAGCGGCTGTGCGAGCCAGCCGAAACCCACCGCGCAGCTCGTGCGCGCGAGCACGCTGGTCAGCGCGGCGCAGCGCGGCGATGCCCAACGCTACGCGGCGGCGGACCTGCAGCGCGCCCGCGACGAGCTGAGCGACGCGCGCCACGCCGAGTCCGAACACAAGTACCACACCGCGCGCCGCCTGGCCGACAGAGCGGCGGCGGATGCGGATCTGGCGAGCGCCCGCGCGGCGAGTCACAAGGCGCGGCAGTCCGCGGACGAGGTGCGTCACAGCCTGGATACCTTGCGGCAGCAGCTGCAGCAGAGTACGGCACCGTCCGGCGACAGCGGTGCCGGAAGCGGCGGCACTGGCCAGGATCAGCGATAGGAGGTCCCCGTGAGAAATTCGAGCTCTCTTGTGCTCATCGCCGCCGTCGCGCTCCTGGCCGGCTGCGCCACCACTCCCCGGCACAGCCCTGAGCTGGCGCGCGCCCGCAGTGCCGTCGAGGCCCTCTCGAGCCAGCCGCAGGCCGACGAATATGCGGGACCCGACATGAAGATCGCGCGCGAGCAGCTGCACAGCGCCGAGGATGCGTTGCGCCGGGGCAAGCCGATGCGGGACGTGAATCAGCTGGCTTATCTCGCGCTGCGCCATGCCCAGGCGGGGCAGGCCCGCGTCGAGGCCGCGCAGTCGCAGGCGGAAGTGGCCCGGGCGAGTCAGGAGCGCGATCGGCTGCTGCTCGAGGCGAAGAAGCAACAGGCCATGACCGCACAGCAGCAGGCGCGGAGCGCGCGCCGGCAGGTGCAGGAGGCGAGAAGGCAGGCGCGGGCGGCGCGAGGCGAGGCGCAGCAGGCACGCGCCCAGGCGCAGTCGGCCCAGCAGCAGCTCGCGAGCGAGCGGCAGCAGTTGAAGCAGCTGCAGAAACAGCAGCTGGGCGCTCACCAGACCGACCAGGGGATGGTCGTGACCCTGAGCAACGTGCTCTTCAGCACCGGCAAGGCGACGCTGCAGCCGGGGGCAAACCTGCAGCTCGATCGGCTGGCGACCTATCTCAAGGGTCATCCGAAGCAGAAGGTGCTGATCGAGGGCAACACCGACAGCACCGGTACCGCGGCCTTGAACCAGAAGCTCTCCGCTGCGAGGGCACAGGCGGTGGCCCAGGCGCTCGAGCTGCGCGGCGTTCAGCCCAGCCAGTATCGGACGATCGGCTTGGGCGAGTCCTACCCGGTCGCTTCGAACGACACGGCGGCCGGCCGGCAGCAGAACCGTCGCGTGGACATAGTGTTCTCCAATGCGTCCGGCAAGTTCTCCGAGGCGGCGCTCTCGCGCAAGAGCGCAATCAGGCGGTAATCGCGATGAGATCCGAGCAAGACAGACCTGCGAGCATGGGCCGGCGGCGGCGTCATTCCGCGGAAAGCGGCGACGAACGCTTCCAAGGAGACGACCGCTTCCAAGGACAGTACGAGAAGGATCCGTGGCGTCCGGATTGGCGTCCTGAGCCGCCTCGGCACGACTACCGCTCCCGCAGGGACGCGGGCGGCTCCGGATATGCCGGATATGAGGGGCGCTCGGAGAGCGATGAGCCGTACGAGCCATCCGAGGGATACGAGCCCTTCGAGCCGGGGCATCCCCGCCAGGAGGGCATGCGCTTCGGCGCGGGGCCGTCGCCGCGCTATCTCGGCACCGGGTTCCCGGGCCGGGGCGGACCCGGATTCACCGGAGGCTATTACGGATTCGGCAGCGGGAGCCTGGAGCCCGACTGGCGGGCCGGGCGCCGCCACCCGCTGGGAAGCGAGGAGGGGGAACGAGAAGCCGAATGGCGCTCGGAGCGCGAGCGCCGCTACCCACCGGGTCCGAAGGGCTACCAACGCTCGGATGAGCGCCTGCGGGAGGACATCTCGGAGCGTTTGATGGAAGCCCGCTACATCGACTCGAGCGATGTGACGGTCGAAGTCTCCGGGGCGAAAGTGGTTCTGGACGGAACGGTGCCCGAGCGGCGGATGAAGCACGCCATCGAGGATCTCGTCGATGCCTGCCCGGGCGTGCAGGACATCGACAACCGGATCCGGGTCAGGCGATAGATTGCGCGGCGGGCGAGCGAGAGGCCCCGGGTCATTCCCGGGGCCGCGCCGCATAAAGCCCTGCCCTGCGGGCGGCCGGCTGCCCGGCTCGCTATGCCCGGCGGAAATCGACCGCGGGAAGCTGCATGGAGCGTCGATACTTGGTGACGGTGCGGCGCGCCACCTTCACGCCACGGTCGGCGAGGAGCTCGGTCAGCTGAACGTCCGACAGCGGATTGCGCCGGTCCTCGGCGGCAATGAACTCCCGCAGCAGCGCCCGAATGGCCGTGGCCGAGCACGATCCGCCGCTCGTCGTGGCGAGCTGGCGGGAGAAAAAGCGCTTGAAGGCGACCACGCCGCGAGGCGTCGCCATGAACTTGTGGCTGGTGGCGCGTGAGACGGTCGACTCGTGCAGCCCGAGCTCATCGGCGATCTCGCGCAGCGTAAGCGGCCGCATCGCGAGGTCCCCGTACTCGAAGAAGTTGCGCTGCCGCGCCACGACCGCCTCGGCCACCCGCTGAATGGTGAGGAAGCGCTGCTCGAGGTTGCGCACCAGCCAGCGCGCCTCCTGCAGATGCTGGGCGAGAAGCGCGGTCTCACCATCGCGCGCCTGGCGGAAGTAATCGGCGTACTGTTGGTTGACCCGAATGCGCGGATAGATGGCGGAGTTGACAGTCACCAGCCACCGCTTCTTCTCCTTGCGCACGATCACGTCGGGGACGATGGCCCGCGGCTCGAACGTGCCGACCTTCGACCCGGGCCGCGGATCGAGGCTGCGGATCAGCTCCATGGCGAGCCGCAGCTCGTCCTCGGAGCAGCCGAGCGCATCCAGGAGCCGGGTGTTGTCGCGCGCGGCCATCATGGATAGCCTGTTCTGCACCACCTCGAGGGCGATGTCGCGGCCAGGAGTGTCCCGCTCCATGGCCTCGAGCTGCAGTGCCAGGCATTCCCCGAGGCTCCGTGCGGCGATACCGCTCGGCTCCAGCGTCTGCACGATGCGAAGCGCCGTCTCGACCTCGCCGGGGGCGGCCCCGGGAGCCAGCGCCGCCACGTCCTCGAGCGGCAGGCGCAGGAAGCCGTCATCGTCCAGCGCGTCGATGATCAGGTTCGCGAGCACGTGATCGCGCTCCGTCAGGCCGAGGAGCAGCAGCTGCTCGCGCAGCGAGTCGTGAAGCGTCGCAGGCGAGGCCGTCCATTCCGTCCAGTCGGGCGTCTCCTCGCCGCTGCCGCCGCCCCCGCTCGAAGAGAAATCGAGGTCGGCCCGCGAGCCGTCCTCGGCCGCCTCGTCCCGCTCCGCGCGCGAGTCCGGTTCCGGGGACTCGGCGCTCTCTTCGAGGAAAGGATTTTGCGCGATGGCCTGGTGCAGTTCTTGCACGCATTCCAGAGCGGAAAGCTGGAGCAGCTTCACCGACTGCTGCAGCCGAGGCGTCAGCGTGAGCTGCTGCTTCAGGCGCAGTCCCAATACGGCATTGGACATCGAGGAACCCTCTCTTACAAGTCGGCACCGCCCCTGCCTCGGCGGCGCAGCGCCGCCGGGGGAGAACTTGCAAGGGCGTGTAAGAACGCCAGCGTGCCGAGCCCTGGCTCAAACTCCCGTACGACATGACATCAATTCACGACGACGACCCCGGTTCCCGCTCAGATACGGCGCATGCGCCGGACGGCCCGCTGCCGGCCGAGTGGGAGCGGCTCGCGCGTCGCAGCGACGCGCTGGAGACGGTGCTCGCGGCGGGCCGCATCGGGTATTGCCGGCTGCGCGCGGACGGCCTCGCGCTGGAGGCCAACCCGCAATTCAAGGCGGAGTGGGGCTGGGCGCCGGATGCCCAGGCGAGCTGGGAAACGCTCGAGACGCGCGTGCATCCCGGGGATCGCGAGCGCTTCACGGATGCGGTGCGGCGGGCGCTCGCGGGCGACGAACGCCTCGACCTGGAGGTGCGGGTGCGGCCAGCGCCAGGTCGCGACGAGACGCGCTGGCTCGCATTGCACGGCTGTTTGGTCAAGGAGTGCGATCAGGCCGGCTCCGCGCACCTCGTCCTCACCTCCCTGGATGTGACCGGCGAGCACCGCGCCTTCGAACAGGTCCGCGACGACCGCGGCCAGATGCTCGAGCACGAGCGGCAGTCGCGACTTGCCGCGGAGGCCGCGAGCCGTTCCAAGGACGAGTTCCTGTCCGTGATCTCGCACGAGCTGCGCTCGCCACTGAATGCCATCCTCGGCTGGAGCCGCATTCTGACATTGAAATGCGGCAGCGATCCGGAGGTCGCCGCGATCACGCCGCGCATCGAGCAGAGCGCGAGGGCGCAGCTGAAAATGGTGAACGATCTGCTGGACCTCGGTCGCATGAGCGCCGGGAAGCTCCGGGTGGAGCCCCGTCCGATGCAGCTCGCCCGCGTCGCGCGCCTGGCAATCGATGCCGTGCGGCCCGCGGCGTCGGCCAAGGGGATCGACATCGTGACCCGCTTCGCCCCGGGCGCGGGGGAGTTGCGGGCCGATCCCGATCGACTGCAACAGGTCATCGGCAACCTGCTCTCCAACGCGGTGAAGTTCACGGGCTCCGACGGACGCATCGTGGTCGAGCTGCGCGATGACGGCGACTGCACGGAGCTCACCGTCGAGGACACCGGTGAGGGCATAGCGCCTGAGCTGCTGCCGCACATATTCGACCGCTTCAGACAGGATGGCGACTCGAGCAGGCGCAGGTCATCCGGCCTGCGTCTGGGGCTGACTCTGGTGCGCGAGATCGTCGCGCTTCATGGCGGCTCCGTCTCGGCCGACAGCGCGGGGCCCGGCGCGGGTGCGATCTTCCGTGTGCGCCTCCCCTCGTCGGGTGCGCGAGGCGCAGCCGCGTCAGCCGCGCACGCGGAAGTTGCCGAGCGCGAGCGGCCGGAGCGGCGGCAGACGCTCCGGGGACTGTCGATCCTTGTAGTGGACGACGAGCTCGATGCCCGTACCGTCGTCGCCGAGATGCTGCGGCTCGAGGGTGCCTCGGTCATTGTCACCGACTCGGCGCCGGCTGCCCTGCGGCAGCTGCAGACTCAGGGCGCGCACTTCGACATCGTCGTCACCGACATCGGGATGCCGCTGGAGGATGGCTACTCGCTCGTGCGCAAGCTCCGCTCGAGCGAGGCCGGCAGGCGGATGCTCGCCATCGCGGTGACGAGCTACGCCTCACGGAGCGATGTCGCGGAGGCAATGGAAGCAGGGTTCGATCTGCACGTGCCGAAGCCGGTGGACTTCGATACCTTCGTGCCGCTGGTGCGGCGTCTGGCTCACTGGCGCTGCCCCGAGCCGGGGGCGGATCATTGACGGCGGCCCGGCAAGCGCTCGGCGCCGGGCCACCTAGATCGCAGGCTATCGTAAGGCGCGCCTCACGCGGCCCTGCGCGCGAGAGGCAAAAAAAAGCGGGCTGGTCGCACCACAGCCCGCCAAACGGGGGGTCTAGCGGCTTTTTGCAACATCCGTGCCAGCCGCGTTCGGCCCGTATCCAAGGGGCCTGGCGCGGCTGCGGGGTCCAGAACCTCTGTAAAAGGGTACAGCGGATGCAATTTATGCAGCCGCTTACGCCCGCGGTGGCGTTCGAGCTGCTCCCGGTTGCAGCGCCGCTTCAGCGGAGATGGCACATCTCCTGCTTGGGCGAAGACCCAAGTTCAGAATCCCTTGTCCTGCCGGGCGCGGTCAGGGACCGCGCAACCGGAGAAGACGCGCATGAATCACAAATACACGATAGAAGCGCTGAGGGAGCTCATTGCCGTCCGACGTCACAGCGAGCAGGCCCTCAGGACGTGCGCCGCCTCGCTTCCAGCCGGCCCGCTGGAGGATCTGTGCATCCGAAGTGCCGGGGAGTGTGCCGACGCCGTCCGCGAGCTCCAGGCGTTGCTCGAGCGGCTGGGAGCGCCGCCTCAGGAGCACGGCGCGGTGTCCGCTTTCTGGCGCAGCGGCTGGAAGGGTCTGCGGGCCGCTCTTGCGCGCGGCGAGGATGGAGCTATTCTCGATGCGTGCGAGCGCGGGGAGAGCTGGATCCTGGAGGCGTACCGCAACGCGCTGGACGATCACCTCCCGGATTTCGTGCGCGACGCCGTGCTGCGGCAGTTCGAGGTTCTGATGAGCACTCACGATGCGATCCGCGGCTGTCGCCCACAGCGAGCTGCCCGCGGCAATGCAGCGGCGGCTCCCGGTGCGCAAACAGGCTGACAACAGGGCCGAGTTCCCTCTGACACGATGGTCCACCAGTCCGGTCGTCCTCGGGATCGGTGTGGGCCTGCTCGTGGGTCCTCTGGGTCTGAAGCTGATCGAGCCGCAGCTGCCCGAAGACGCCGCGCTCGTCCAATCCGTGAGCGAGGCGGTGCTGTTGACGGGCCTTTTTTGCGCGGGTTTGCGCCTGCGCACACCGCTCGAGTGGACGCCCTGGCGGACGCCGCTGCAGCTCGGCTCCCTGACGGCGGTTACCGCTGCGCTGCTGTCGGCGGGAGCGGCCTACCTCATCTTCGGGATGAGCCTGCTGCAGGCACTGCTATTGGCAGTGATTCTCGCGCCTACGGATGCGGCGCTGGCGTCGGACGCCCACGCGGCGGTGGAGGGCGAACAGGAGCTCGTGCCGTTCGCCCTCGCGGGTGAGGGGGCTCTCACGAGCGCGATCGTCGGGCCGCTCCTCATCTTGTTGCTTACCCGGATGGGGGTGACGGGCGCGGGCGCCGCGGTGCTCGGGTCGCTGACACTGACCGTCCTCTGGTCCCTCGTCGGCGGAGCCGCGATCGGCTGGCTGATGGGCGTGGGTGCCTCGAGATGGCTGGCTCTCATCGACCGCGACCGCCAGGGAGATCTGCTGGAGGAGATGATCGTGTTCGCCACGGGCGCGCTCGCGTATGTCTGCGCGCTGGCTCTGCGCACCGATGCGCTGCTCGCAGCGTTCGCCGCCGGGCTGGCGCTCTCGCATGGCGGGCGGCGGCGGATGCGGCGCAAGCAGCCGCTCGGGGCGCGCGTCCTGCGGTTTGCCGGGCGTGCCGAGCGGGGTGCCGTCGTCCTGATGATGGTCCTGCTCGGCGCATTGCTCGGCGCGGCGGACTTCAACCTGCGCACGGCGCTCTATGCGGCGGCGCTGTTGATCCTGATCCGGCCGGTCGCCG
This sequence comes from Steroidobacteraceae bacterium, assembly GCA_035713045.1. GTDB lineage: Bacteria > Pseudomonadota > Gammaproteobacteria > Steroidobacterales > Steroidobacteraceae > 13-2-20CM-66-19. The sequence goes on along the minus strand of DASTAC010000052.1, from coordinate 21,047 downwards.
TGCGCCTCGGCATCGGACGGCCGTTGGTTACTGCGCCGCAGCGGCGGACGCTCGAGCTGTTCGCGGCGCGGGGACCGGCCGCACTCTATTGCCTGGCGCTCGCGGCCGGCCATGACCTGCCGGAGGCATTTTCCCGACAACTCCAGGATGCCGTCCTGCTGGTGGTCGTGGCCTCGGTCATCTCGGGCGCGGTTTCGGCGCTCACCGCGAGAAAACCGAGTCCAGGCGCGGCGGTTTGAGCCCGGAGCCGGCGCTGGTGGCCTCCGTGGCGGGTGAGCCGGCTCGGGAGGCGAGCGGCGGCCAGGATGGCAGCGCCGGGTGCGCTGCCGCCAGGGATGGGAACTGGCAGGGTGTCGGGGCAAGAGGCTGCGCGGGCGCCCGGCGGAGCGAGGACACGTATTTAAGTTCCTCGCTGAAGGATTCCGCCTCGCCCACGCTTGGCGGCGCGGGCCGGAGGGCATACAGTTGACCGCCCTTTGTATGGGCTGAAGGCGAGTACATGGCACACGCTTTGATCATCGACGACGACGCAGACGTGGTGGAGTGGCTGCAGGAAGTGGCCCGCATGGAGGGCTTCACCGTGGCTCGCGCCCATAGCCTGCGCGACGCGCGGATCGAGCTCGGCCGCCAGCGTCCGGACGTTCTACTCACCGATCTGCAGCTTCCGGACGGCGAGGGCATCGAGCTGCTGCGCGAGCTGGAGAAGCCCGAGGCCACCGAGGTCATCGTCGTAACCGGGCACGCGACGGTCGACAGCGCCGTGGCGGCGCTGCGGGCCGGGGCCAGCGATTACCTGGTGAAGCCCGCCGACCTGGAGCGCGTTCAGGCCGTGCTGCGGCACGCGAAGAAGACCTCGGCCCTGCAGCACGAGATCGGCGAGCTGCGCGATGAGCTGCGGCGCCTGGGCCGCTTCGGCCGGATCCTCGGCAGCTCGCAGCGGATGCAGGTGCTGTACGATCAGCTGACGCGCGTGGCGCCCACTTCCGCCACGGTCATGCTGATCGGGGAGAGCGGCACGGGCAAGGAGCTCGCGGCCCAGACCATTCACGAGCTCTCCCGGCGCCGGACCAACGCCTTCCTGCCGCTCAACTGCGGCGCGGTCGCCCCGCAGCTCATCGAGAGCGAGCTCTTCGGCCACGAGCGCGGCAGCTTCACCGGCGCCGACCGGCAACACAAGGGCTTCTTCGAGCGGGCCAACGGCGGCACCATCTTTCTCGACGAAATCACCGAGATGCCCATGGAGCTGCAGGTGAAGCTGCTGCGGGTGCTCGAGACCGGCACGGTCAACCGCGTGGGCGGCACGCAGCCGATCGCGAGCGACGTGCGGGTGATCTGCGCGACGAACCGGGAGCCGGAGAGAGCCGTGGCCGACGGCAAGCTGCGCGAGGACCTCTACCACCGGCTGAACGTGTTTCCCATCCGCCTGCCGCCGCTGCGGGACCGGGAAACGGACATCGAGCAGCTCGCCCAGTTCTTTCTCGACGAGCTCAACCGCACCGAGGGGACCCGCAAGACCTTTTCGCGCGATGCCCTGGTGCGGCTCTATCAATATGGGTGGCCCGGCAACGTGCGCGAGCTGCGCAATTACGTGCAGCGAGCATTCATCATGGCGGATGACGTCATCGAGTGCGACATCACCTTGAACGACGCCCCGCCGAAGAGCGATGACGGAACCACCATCACCATCCGGGTCGGCACCCCGCTCGAGGAGGTGGAGCGCCGGGTGACCATGGCAACGCTCGCGTATTGCGGCCACGTCAAGCGCAAAGCGGCGGAGATCCTCGGCGTCAGCCTGAAAACCCTGTACAACCGCCTGGAGACCTACAATGGCAGGGAGACGGGGGGGCGGCATTCCACTGCATCCGCCAAGGAGGAGGAGTCCGACGCCAGCCGGGACTCGCTGCGTTGAGCCCTGAGTTGCGCCGGCGTCGGACGATTCCTACAGTCCGTTGCGTCGCAGCTCCGGTTACGGCTTCCGCAATGCCCCTAGGAGCCTTTCGGGACGGGTGTCTACGCTGATGCCGGCGATTCGGGTCGCAGTGGTGGATGACCATCAGCTCGTGCGGATCGGGCTGAGGCAGATCATCGAGGCGCAGGCGGATTTCGTCTGGGCCGGCGAGGCGAAGACGGGGCGGGAGGCGCTGACGCTGTTGCGCTCCGACGCCTGCGATGTGCTACTCCTGGATCTGTCGCTCCCCGACATGTCGGGGCTCGACGTGCTGAGGCAGATTAAGTCACATCATGATTCGGTGGCGACCCTGGTGTTGAGTGCCTATCCGGAGAGCCAGTACGGGCTCAACGTGCTGCGGGCCGGGGCGAGCGGCTTCGTGAGCAAGAGCGCCGACGACGGAGAGCTCTGCCGTGCCATCCGCGCCGCGGTGCGCGGCGGACGCTATGTCAGTCCGGAGCTCGCGGAGTTGCTGGTGAGCGGGATGCAGGGCGCGCCGGGCGAGCCGCGGCACAGCGTCCTGTCGGAGCGCGAATTCCAGATCTTCTGCAAGCTCGCCGAGGGCCGCAGCGTCTCGGAGATCGCCGCCGGCCTCTTTCTCAGCGTCAAGACCATCAGCACCTATCGCACCCGGATCCTGGAGAAGATGGGAATGAAGACCAACGCCGACATCACCTATTACGCCATCAAGAACAACCTGCTGCAGTGAGGATCGCGGTGGGCGCTGAAGCGCGATCTTCCGGCGGCAACGGCTCCTCGAGGGCCGAGCGGCGCATCCTGCTCATCGAGGATTCCGCCGTCCTGTCGCGCCGGCTCGTCGACCTGCTGTCGGAGCCCGGACGGGTCTCCGTCGCCGGGCAGGCGACGACGCAGTCGGAGGCGCTCATGCGCCTGCAGGAGGGTACCTACGATGTGCTCGTGGTCGACATCGAGCTGGCCGAGGGCAATGGTGTGGCGGTCATCCGACAGGTGCGGCAGCTCTATCCGCCCGACGCGCAGCCGGTGGTGGTGGTTCTGACCAATTACGCGTCGGACTTCGTACGCGACCACTGCTTTGCGGCCGGCGCGGACTACTTCCTCGACAAGATGCGCGACATCTCGCAGTTGAAAGCCGTCGTCGCCGACGGGCACTCGAAATGGACGGCCCCGAACTAGCGCGCCGGAACCGTTATGCGGAGCGTGGTGCCGGCACCTGGAGCTGACTCGAGCTCGAGACGTCCGCCGAGTGCACGCACGCGCTGGCGGATTCCCATGATGCCGTGCGACCAGCGGAATCTGGGATCGGCGGCATCGAACCCGCAGCCATCGTCACGCAGAGTCAGGCGGCAGCCGTCACTCTCCAGTTCGAATCGCAGCGTCACCGAGCGGGCACCGGCATGCCGGATGACATTCGTGACGCCTTCCTGAACGATCCTGAAGAGCGCGATCGCGGTGTCCCGGGACATCGCCGAGCCATCTTCGGGCAGCGCGAGGCTGGCCCTCAATCCCGCTTTGGCGCATGCCGACTCCACGTATGCGCGCAGTGCCGTCGCCAGGCCAAAATGATCCAGGAGCGAGGGCCGCAGATCCTCGACCACCCGACGCTTCAGATCCATCGCCTCGTCGAGAACGCCGCCGAGCTGCGTCAGCCGTTCCTGCAGAGCCGGGTCCGCGACGCGCGACTGCAGCCAGGAGAGGTCCATCTTGGCCGCGGTCAGCAGCCCCCCGAGCTCATCGTGGAGATTGCGGGCGAGCTCCGACCGCTCCTTCTCGGTCAGCTCCTGCAGGTGCGTGGACAACGCCGAGAGCTCGCGTGTCCGTTCCTCGATCAGGCTCTCGAGCTCCTTCGCGTGGTGCTCGGAGGCGGCGTGCTGTTGCTCCCGCATGCGGGCATCGGCCGCGAGGCGCCGGCCAAGCGCAGCGATCAGGCCGATCGCGGTCAGCGCGAGAAATGCGACCGCGGCCTGGATCTGGGGCCTGCGCGTCAGCCCTTCGGCGATTCCCGCGGCCGCGAGCACCGCAAGCAGGACCCCGAGCAGCATCAGCCCCGGCCGCAGCGGCAGCGGGCCGAGCGCCGAGCGGCCCCCCGCGCGGCGCGAGGGCGCACCGACATGCGGTGGCGATGCCGCCTCGGTCGGCGCGCTGCGAGTGCTCGATCCCATATCCGCCTATTTTGCCCCGGCGCACAGGGTGTTACTACGCACATGCCCAGGGCAGCCGAAAGCACGGTCCTCCCGGGGCCGGGCCGAGCGGGCAGGCTCACGGGCTGGGCGCTGAAGCGGCTCAGCTCCGCAGGTCTCGAAGCCGAGCCCAGGTCACCACGCCGCCAAAAAAAAAGCCCCGCGCGAGCGGGGCTTTTTGGGCCGGAAGGGGCGCTTAGCCCTTCTTGGCCGCCTTCTTCGGGGCCTTCTTCTTCGTCCAGTGCTTCTTCATCACATGGTGCTTCTTCATCACGTGATGCGCAGCCATCTTGTGCTTGACGATCTTGTGATGCGCCGTCTTGGCAACCGGCTGAGGGGCGGCCGAGGCGGTGGTGACCGCAATGACGGGGCTGGCCATCAGCAGCGCGCCGAGGACGGCGGGAACGAGCTTCTTGAGCATCGACATCTCCAGAAATAGCGAGGATTGAGAGCAGTAATCAAATCGCCCGGGCCTCAAGCGCCGGATGCGCGCGCATTATCCCCGCAAGCCGGGCGGTGCCGGCCTGGATGACCGGAAAGTAATCTTCGGTGGCTCAATGTCCCTGAAAGCCGACAAGTGTCCGCACCGGCACGTCCAAAGCCTCCAGCCGGCGGGAGCCGCCCAGCTCCGGCAGGTCGATCACGAAGCAGGCCGCCAGGATCTGGGCTCCGAGGGAGCGCAGCAGCTTCACGGCCGCCTCGGCCGTACCGCCGGTGGCGATGAGGTCGTCGACGAGGATGATCCGCTCCCCGCCGGCCACGCCGTCGCGGTGCATCTCGATCTCATCGAGACCGTACTCGAGCGAGTAAGCCACCCGCACCGTCTCGTGCGGCAGCTTGCCCTTCTTGCGGATCGGCACGAAGCCGGCGGCAAGCTGGTGGGCGATGGCGCCCCCCAGGATGAAGCCGCGCGCCTCGATCCCGGCGACCCGGTCGACCTTGGAGCCGGTCCATGGCCGCACCAGCTCATCCACGGCGCGGCGGAACATCCGCGCGTTGCCGAGCAGCGTCGTGATGTCCCTGAACTGAACGCCCGCGCGCGGATAGTCCGGGATGGTACGGATGGAGGCTTTGAGCTCTTGCAGATCGGTCGGGTCCATGACAGCGAACTTTACACTTTTTCGATTCCATCCGTTTCCAGGTACTGGACGCTGAAGTAGCCTCGCGGATCGGTCCACGCACGCCGCGGGGTCCAGCCGGCCGCCCGCGCCTGCGCCGCGAAGGAGTGCGAGGTGTACTTGTGGCAGTGCTCGGTGACGAGCCGCTCGCCGGCGGCGAATTCCACGCGCTCGCCGGCGACCTGAACGGCTTGTGCGCAAAGGCTGACCAGGTGCATCTCGATCCGGCTTTCCGCCGCCACCCACACCGCCTCGTGACGGAAGCGCTCGGGGACGAAGTCCGCCGCGAGCTCGCGGTTCAGCCGGACGAGCAGATTGATGTTGAATGCGGCAGTGATCCCGGCCGAATCGTTGTAAGCACGCTCCAGCACCGCAGGGTCCTTGACCAGATCGACGCCGACCAGGAGTCCTCCGCCCGCCCCCGCGGTGCGGCGCATTCGCTCGAGCAGCCGCACGGCCTCGGGGGCATCGAAATTCCCGAGCGTGGAGCCCGGAAAGAACACGACCACGCGGGATGGCGGCTGGCCAGGCGGCGGCAGCGAGATGCCCTGCGTGAAGTCGGCGCACACCGGCAGCACTTCGAGCCGCGGATAGGCCGCTCGAAGGTCCCGCGCCGCCGCGAGCAGATGACTGCGGGAGATGTCCACCGGAACGTACGCGGCCAGATCGGGCAGCGCATCGAGCAGCAGGCGCGTCTTGCGGCTGGAGCCGCTTCCCGGCTCGAGCAGCAGCGCTTGCGCACCGACGCACACCGCCATTTCGGCCGCGTGTCGGGCGAGAATTCCGGTCTCGGTGCGAGTCAGGTAGTACTCCGGCAGCTCGCAGATCGCCTCGAAGAGCTGCGAGCCGCGCCGATCGTACAGGTATGCGGGAGAAAGGCGCTTCGGCGTGCCCCGCAAGCCCTCGAGCACGTCCTCGACCAGGAGCCAGTCGGCCGCGTCCGGTCCGGATGTCCCCGGGGAGCGGCGGGGGCTTCGCCGATTGCCCGGCGGCGTCACGCGCCGTCCCCTGCGAGCCGTATCCCGCTGAACTGCCAGCGCGCTGCCGGCGGGAAGAAGTTGCGGTAAGAGGCGCGGATATGCTCCCGGGGCGTGGCACAGGACCCGCCGCGCAGAACGAGTTGGTTGATCATGAACTTTCCGTTGTATTCGCCGAGCGCGCCGGCCGCCGGGGCATAACCGGGATACGGCGCGTAAGCGGACTGCGTCCACTCCCAGACATCGCCGAACATCTGCAGCAGGCGGTCATGAGACGACTCCTCGGCGGGACCGGCGGACCCCTGCGGATGCCACGCGCGGCGCTCGACGAAGTTGCCCTCCAGCGGCGGGGCGGCCGCCGCCATCTCCCACTCGAATTCCGTGGGCAGGCGGGCGCCAGCCCAGCGTGCGAAGGCGTCGGCCTCGTAGTAGCTCACGTGCACGAGCGGGGTGTCGGGATCGAGCTCCCGCGGGCCCGTCAACGTGAACTCCTCATCGAGGGAGGCGGACCAGTAGATGGGCCGCTGCCAGCGCTCCTGCCGCGCCAGCGCCCAGCCGTCGGAGAGCCAGAGCCGCGCGTCCTCGTAGCCGCCGGCGCGGACGAACTCGAGATATTCGCCGTTGGTCACGGGCCGGTTGGCGAGCCGGAAAGGCAGCACCAGCGCACGGTGCCGCGGCAGCTCGTTGTCGAAGCAGAAGCCGGTCCGCGCATGGCCGATGGCCGTGATGCCGCCCTCGAAGCGCACAAAGCGAAGCGGTGCGGCTCGCGCAGGCTCCTGGCGTGCCTGCTGCCGGTAGGCGGGCCTGAGCGGATTGAGGGAGAAGAGATGCTTGATGTCGGTGAGCAGCAGTTCCTGATGCTGGCGCTCGTGCTCGAGGCCGAGGGTGAGCACCTCATCGAGGCCGTCGGGTAGCCTTCCTGCATCGAGGAGCGCCGCCAGCCGCTCGTCGACGGCCGTCCGGTACGTCATGACTTCGGCGACCGTGGGGCGCGACAGCATGCCGCGCGCGCCGCGGCCGTGCATCGGGCCGACGGTATTGTAGTAGGAGTTGAACAGATACCGGTAGGGCTCGGCATGCGGCCGGTAGTCGGCCACCGCCCGGGCCAGCACGAATTCCTCGAAGAACCAACTCGTGTGCGCGAGATGCCATTTCGCCGGGCTGGCATCGGGCATCGACTGCACCACGAAATCCTCGATGGCGAGCGGCTCGCAGAGCGCCACGGTCGCGGCCCGCACCTCGCGATAGCGTTGCCGAATGTCGCCGGCGGCGGCGGACTTGCGGATGCCGGAGCGGCCGCCGGCGGCCTGGGCGGCCAGAGACATGAGCCCTGGTTGCATTGGCGGTTCTCCTGCGGGCACCGGATTGTCCACGCGAGCAGAATCCATTCCCACGGCGGGAGCGCCAAGCTCGATCTCCGGGAATCTGGGACAATCGCCCCACCGGCCCCAGCGGGCTCTGACAGGCTCCTATCGACCCATGCAAGCGATCGACGCGCTCCTCGGGCGACGCTCCGCCAAGACCCTCACCGACCCGGCGCCGGATGCTGGCGCGCTCGAGCTGATGCTCGAGTGCGGCGCGCGCGCTCCCGATCATGGCCGCCTGCGGCCATGGCGCTTCATCGTGATCCGCGGCGCCGCGCGCGAGCGCCTGGGCGAGCTGATGGCCGAGGTGTTGCGACGCAAACAGCCGGATGCTGGCGCGCAGGCCCTGCAGCGGGAGCGGGAGAAGCCGCTGCGCGCACCGCTCATCATCGCGGTGGCCGCCGCCTGCAACGCTGCAGTCAAAGTCCCACCGATCGAGCAGATCCTCGCAGCGGGCGCGGCGGCGCAGAACATGATGCTCGCCGCCACCACGCTCGGGTTCGGCGCGATGTGGAAGACGGGGGACGTCGCGTACGACGACACGGTTAAGGCAGCGCTCGGCCTGCGGGCCAGCGATGCGATCGTCGGATTCCTCTACGTCGGCACCGCACCGCCGGGCGCCGTGCCGCCGCCGGTCCGGGGCCAATGGGAGGACAGGGTCACCTGGTGGTAATCACGGCCTGAGCACCGCCAGCACGACGATGGCGATGAGGAGGACGGTCGGCACTTCGTTGAAAATACGGAACCAGCGCTGCGAATGCCGGCTGCGTCCGTCGCGCAGCTCGCCGAGCAGCTTGTAGCACCAGAGGTGATAGCCGATGAGTGCCGCGACGAGCACGAGCTTCACGCGCAGCCAGAGAAAGCCGAGAAACGCCGGTGCGGCGGCAACCATGGAGATGCCGAACGCGACGGCGAGCGTGCCGCCCAGCGTCATGAGGACGAAGAGGCGCCGCTCCATCACGACGAAGCGCTCGCGGCCGATCGGATCCGATGCGGCCGTGTGATACACGAAGAGCCGCGGCAGATAGAAGAGACCCGCGAACCAGGTGACTACGAAGATGATGTGGAATGCTTTGAGCCAGAGCATTCCCTATGCTAGCTCCAATCGTGTCAGGGTGCGCTCGGGGCGCCGGGGCCGCCGGCTCAATGCCACTGGCGCGCGCGCGCCGCCGCTTCGGCCGGCGCATCCAGAGGCTCGCCGGCGATCTCGGCGTCGACCGCGGCGATCAGTGCCGGCGGCATGGGGGAAGCCGCCTGCCGGTAGGTGCCCGCGCCCGCCGGCGGTCCTTCGACCAATACCCCGATCCGCCAGTTTTCCCCCGCGCGGCAGGCGAGGCCCGCGAGCGCGGCCGGCCGGCGCAGCGAGAAGGTGCGGCAATACTCGCCCGATTTCGCGCGGAAACTGACACCGATCCGCACCGGATCGGCGGCGCTCTGGCTGCTCGCGAGTTGCTCGGTGAGCGCGCTCGCCAGCACGCCGCTCGCCAGCATCCGGCCGCCACGCGTTGCGATCGGGCCGGCATTGCCCGGCCGCAGTGATGCCAGCCGTCCTGCGACGAGTCCGACGATCAGGCTCGCCGCGATCGCGGCCCACTGCGGCCGCCGCCAGCGGCGCACCGGGCGCCGGGGCAGCGGGACGACGTTGTCCCCGCCCGGACCGGCAGGGGCGGCGCGCACCGCCTCCAGCAGGCGCGCGGGCACGGGCTCATCCAGGACCGTGTCGAATGCGGATCGGACTCGGCCGCGCAGCGCCCGGTGTCGATCGACTCGCCGCGCGAGCTGCGGGTCGGAGGCCATCGCGGCCTCGACCGCCGCGCGGGTGCCCGGATCGAGCTCACCGTCCGCGTAGGCCATGAGCACCTCGTCTGGGAAAGTCACGGCAGTACTCCCGAAGTGGCGGACAACATCGATTGCAGAGCCTCGCGTCCGCGCGCGAGGCGGCTCGTCAGCGTTCCCACCGGCACACCCATGAGCTCGGCAGCCTCCTTGTACGACAGCCCCTCGACGAGGACGAGAGCCACGGCCAGGCGCTGCTCCTCGGGCAGCCGCGCGAGCGCATCCTGCACGCACAGCAGCTCCGGGTGCGAGCCCGCGGCCGTATCGCCGATGCGCTCGGCGAGGTCCTCGGGATCGAGCAGCGACTCGCGCCGGCGGCGGCTGCGGCCCTCGTCGATCCACGCGTTGCGCAGAATGGCGAACAGCCAGCTCGCCACGGAATGATCGGGACGGAGCTGTCCGGCGCGTGCGAGCGCGCGCTCGGCGGTGATCTGCACGAGGTCGTCCGCGTCCTGCGGGTTGCGAGCCAAGGATCGCGCGAACCGCCGCAGGCGCGGTAGGAGCTCGATGATGCGATCACGCAGCGCCTCGTCGGATGAGTTCATGCCTCTCGATCGTAGTACGGTGGTCATGGCCATTTTCTTCCATGTGCGGCCACATTCAACTAGCGTAGACGCATGACTCGTGTGCTGATCCTTGCTCTCCTGATCCTGAGCCCGCTCGCCGAGGCGCAAATCCTGCCCGGGGCGCCCTTGCCGCCTCTGCCGGGCGGCCTCTCCGGAGCACTTCCCGGCAATCTGGGCACGGGTGCCGGTCTCGCCGCTCTGACCCGGCGGCCCGCGCGCGAGCTGACCGCTGAGGCGAAGCGAGTCGAGAATGCGCGCAAGCTCCGGATCCGAAACCTCCTGCGCCGCCACGCGGACGTGCTCGAGGCCGATCCGGACGGCGACCCGATCGTGCGCGGCCAGGTGCTGGCGTTCTCGCCGACGGACGCCGCTCTGGCGCGTGCGCTCGCGGCGGGATTCTCGGTACTGCGCGACAGGGCGCTCGTGCCCCTCGGCATGCGGATCGTCTCGCTCGCGGTTCCGCGGGGCACCTCCACTCCCCGCGCGCTGCGCCTGCTGCGGCGGCTCGATCCGCGGGGAACTTACGCCTTCAACAACATCTATATGCAGAGCGGTGGAAGAGGAGCTGGCGTACCGCCCGACCGGCAGCGAGCCGCCCATGTCGGCGAGGGCGCCGGCGGCGACGGCCTGCTCGGGCTGATCGATGGAGGTGTGGGGACATCGCAGCCGGTCTTTCGAGGCAGCGTCATTCATCGGCACGGCTGCGGCGGGCGGGTGGTGCCGAGCACGCACGGCACCGAGGTGGCATCGCTCATGGTGGGCCGCTCCCGCCAGTTCGGCGGCGCCGCGCCAGGCGCGACGCTCTACGCCGCGGACGTGTACTGCGGCAAGCCGACGGGCGGCTCCGTCGAAGCGGTCGCGGAGGCGTTCGCGTGGCTCGTGGGTCGGCGTGTGGCGGTCATCAACATCAGCCTGGTCGGGCCGCCGAACGCGCTTTTGCGGCGGGTCGTCGAGCGCGTGGTGGCCCGGGGGTCTCTGATCGTGGCTGCGGTGGGAAACGACGGTCCGGCGGCGCCGCCGCTGTATCCGGCAGCCTACCCGGGCGTGGTCGGTGTGACGGCGGTGGATGCCCGTCGGCGCGTGATCTTCGAGGCGGAACGCGGTCCTCAGGTCACGTTCGCCGCGCCGGGCGCGGACATCATGGCGGCTACCGTGCCGGCGGGGTTCGCCGAGGTCCGCGGAACCTCCTTTGCCGCTCCGCTGGTGGCGGGTCTGCTCGCCGCGCGGCTCGGGAGTCCGAATCCCGTGGCGGCCCGCCGGGCGCTCGCCGCGCTGGCGCACGAGGCGATCCACCTTGGCGCGCCCGGACGCAATCCCGTCTTCGGGTACGGACTGGTCGGCGCGAACCTTCCCGCGCCTGAGCCGGCCCCGGGCCTGGAATAAGTCAAAGCAAAACGGAGAGAGGGAACTATTGGATTGGGAACGGGTCGGGTTGGCCGAAGTCGACGATTCCGGCGACAATTCACGCATGTCCACCCGTTCCCGTCCCAAGCGCGCGGCCGCACCGAAGCCACCGGACCCGGCACACATCCTGGTCATTGATGTCGGCGGCTCGCACGTCAAGTTCCGCATGGGAACGCGCGGCCGCATCCGCAAGCTCGTATCCGGTCCCGACATGACTGCCGCCGACATGACCCGCCGGATCCGAAAGCTCGCCGCCGACCTGCCCTACGAGGCGGTGGCGATCGGTTATCCCGGGTTGGTGCTGCGCGGGCGGATCGCCGCGGAGCCTTTCAACCTGGGCCCAGGTTGGGTCGGATATGACTTCGAGAAGGCCCTCGGCCGCCCGGTGCGGGTGGTCAACGATGCGACCATGCAGGCGCTCGGCAGCTATGAGGGGGGCAGGATGCTCTTCCTCGGCCTCGGCACGGGCCTCGGCGCAACACTGGTCGTGGACGGCGCGGTGGAGCCGATGGAGATCGGCCACATGCCCTACAAGCATGGCCGCACCTTCGAGGACTACGTCGGGGAGCGCGGACGCAAGCGGCTCGGCAACAGGAAGTGGCGCAAGGCGGTCGCCGCGGTGGTCGCCCGGCTGAAGGAGGTCCTGGAAGTGGATTACGTGGTGTTGGGAGGCGGCAATGCGGTTCGGCTGAAGGAGCTGCCCGAGGGGGCGAAGCTCGGCGACAATCTCAACGCGTTCAAGGGCGGCCTGCATTTGTGGCGGGGCGATGACCCGCTCGCCGCCAGCATGGCGCGGCGCCAGAACGCACCGGCCCCTTCGCGGGGCGCCCGATGAGCGGCGGCGACGCGCCGGGCGCACCCGGTCTGCCGCCCACCTGGTGCAGCAGCGACAAGGAAATGGTGGGCTGCTCGCTCGGGCCCTCGCGCCTCTGGTTCACCATAGGGGGCGGCATCGTCAACGAAGTCTACTATCCGCGCATCGACATTCCCCAGATCCGCGATCTCGGCTTCATCGTGGCGGACGGCAAGGGATTCTGGGTGGAGGTCAAGCGGATGTACCGCCACTCCCTGACGCTCGCCGGTCCAGGGGTCCCGGCGGTGACCGTCGTGCACCGGCACGAGCGCTTCGAGCTCTCGTTGCGCATCGCGCCGTCCCGCGAGCGCGACGTGCTCCTCTTGGAGGTCGAGCTGACGGGGGATGAGTCGCTGCGGCCGTATGCCCTCCTCGCCCCGCATCTCGGCGGCACGGGCAACAACAACTCGGCGGAGATCGCCGGCCATCGCGGGCACCGCGTGCTCTGGGCGGAGCAGGGTCCGTTCGCGCTGGCGCTGGCTGCGGTGACGCCGGATCAGCAGGATGCCTGGGGTCGCGCCAGCTGCGGCTTCGTCGGCGCCAGCGACGGCTGGCAGGACTTCCGGCGCAACGGCGCGATGACTTGGGAATATTCCGGCGCCGCGCACGGCAACGTCGCAATGATGGGCGAGCTTCCGCGCAAGGCGGTGCTGGCGCTCGGGTTCGGCAGCAGCACCGATGCGGCCGCCACGCTCGCATTGAGCGCGCTTTTCGAGCCTTTCGAGGCGACCTGGGGGCGGCAGGTCGACGACTGGAGCGCGTGGCGCCGCGAGTGTGCGACGCGCGTACCGCTCTCCGACGGCCTGCCGCCGGAGTGCGTGCGTGAGTTCGAGCTGTCCACCATGGTCCTGCGCTCGCATCTCGACAAGACCTACCCGGGCGCGATGGTGGCGAGCCTCAGTGTTCCCTGGGGCAACACCAAGGAGGAGCGCGAGGGCTATCACCTGGTCTGGCCGCGGGATCTGTGCGAATGCGCGAGCGCTCTGCTCGCGGTCGGCGCGCACCCCGAGGCGCTCGATACGCTGCGATATCTGCGTGCGACCCAGCTCGCCGACGGTCATTGGAACCAGAACCAGTGGCTCGGCGGCAAGCCATATTGGACCGGCGTCCAGCTCGACGAGACCGCCTTCCCCGTGTTGCTCGCGGCGCAACTGGAGGAGCGCGGCGTGCTCGACGGCATCGAAGTCGGCGAGATGATCCGCAGCGCGCTCGCCTTCATCGTCGGCAATGGCCCTGCGAGCGACCAGGACCGCTGGGAGGAAGATGCGGGAATCAACACCTTCACCCTCGCGGCGTGCATCGCGGCGCTGGTCTGCGGAGCGCCGCATCTCGAGCCCGCCGATCGCGAGCTCGCGCTCGCGATCGCCGACTATTGGAATGCGAGCCTCGAGGACTGGACGGTGGTCAGCGACACGCCGCTCACGCGAGCCGAGGGGCTTCCCGGATACTACGTGCGCGAGGCGCCGCGCGAGGTGGTGACGGACCGCTTAGCGCTGCTCAGGCCGTTGCCGGTCAAGAACCAGCCGATCGACCCGGCGCTGCCGGCATCCGCGCAGATCGGTGTCGATTTCCTGCAGCTCGTGCGCTTCGGGCTGCGGCGGCCTGACGACCCCATCGTGGCGGCAACCGTGCGCGTCGCGGACACGCTGCTCAAGGTCGATACGCCAAGCGGTCCGAGCTGGCATCGCTACAACGACGATGGTTACGGGGAGCACGACGATGGATCGGCGTTCGATGGCACCGGCAGAGGCCGCGCATGGCCGCTGCTGACCGGCGAGCGAGGCCACTACGAGCTCGCCGCCGGCAGGGATCCGCTGCCGCTCCTGCGTGCGATGGTGCGCATGGGCTCCTCCGGAGGCATGCTGCCGGAGCAGGTATGGGATGCCGCGCCCGTGCCTGCCCGCGGTCTCGAGCCCGGTCGTCCGACGGGAAGCGCGATGCCTCTCGCCTGGACGCACGCGGAGTACGTCAAGCTCGTCGTTTCCCGGGCTCTCGGCAGGCCGTTCGACCGGCCCGAGCGGGTGTGGCAGCGCTACGAGGGAAGGCGGCCGCGGCTGCTGCGTGTGATCTGGTGCGCGCACGCTCCGGCTTCGGAGCTCCCCGAAGGCGCTGCGCTGACGGTGGCGGTCGGCCAGCCGGCAACGTTCAGGTGGGGCTTCGATGGCTGGACGGAGATCTGCGAGCGCCGCACGACGGCAACAGCCCTCGGACTTCACACCGTGGAAATCGACACCCGGGGGCTGAAAGCGGGCCGTTCGATCGATCTCACCTATCGGCTCGAGCCGGGCGGGGAGTGGGCCGGGCGCGATTTCCGGATTGCGGTGCTGCCGCCGGCAAGGCCTTGAATACGGTACTTGCGACGACCCGGCAAGCCTGAGAGGCTTCTCTCATGCCGTTCACTCTCGCGCACCCCGCGGCCGTTCTGCCACTGCGCCGCCTGCCGCTGATGCGCACCGTGCCGCTCATCATTGGCGCCATGACACCGGATGTTCCGTATTTCCTGCCTTGGCGGCTCGCGAAGCACGTCCCGCAGGGGGCGACGCACACCTTGCCCGGCATGTTCACACTGGACCTGCCATTCGGGGTGCTGATACTGCTGTTCATGTGGCTGCTGCGCATCCCGCTCGCTGCGCCGCTCGGCGCCGCCTCTCAGGCCAAGTGTCTCGCCGCACTGGAGCGCTTCGGCGCGCGTCCGATCAACTGGCTCCTGGCGCCGCTGTCGCTGCTCGTCGGCTCGTGGACGCACCTTGCCTGGGACTCCTTCACTCATCCGGAGGGCTGGATGGTGTCGCGGATCTCGGCGCTGAGCGCACCGGTGTCGTTCTTCTCCTACACGGGCGAGCTGTGTCACGTGCTGCAGTACGCGAGCTCGGTGTTTGGGCTCGCCGTGCTCGCGGTGTGGTTCGTGCTGTTGCCGGGCGCGTCATCCGCGAGCCGCGGTGGGGAGCGCCGGCTCGGCGGCCCGCTGTTGCTGTCGGTGCTGCTGGTGCTTGCGGCCGCCGTGGGTGGCATTGAGACGATGCAGGATCTGGCCGGGCACGCGCCCACGGACTACCATGTCTTCTATCTGCTGCTCACGCGGGCCACCGCCTGGTTCGCGCTGCTCTACACGGTCGCCGGGTCGCTCATCGTCCTCGGGCGGCGGCGCGACCCCGCTGCCGCCGCCGGATGAGAGGCCTGCCGAAGTCCTCCGTCCAGTCGATCAGTGCCGGATTCGATCGGTTGACGGCGAAGGCGATGCCCATCTGCCGGAACCCGGCGGTCATGATGTTGGCGCAGTGATCCGGGCTCGCCAGCCAGTCGGCGACCGCCTTCCGCACCGTCGCCGCGCCGCTTGCGATGTTCTCGCCCACCATGCTCCATCGGTAGCCGGCGCGCGCCGCGCGCTCGCCGGGACTGCTGCCGTCGCTGCCGGTGTGGCTGAAGAAGTCGTGCGCAGCCATGTCGCTCGAATGCGCCCGCGCCGCGCGCGTGAGGGCCGCAGACAGACCGAGGGGCGGCGCTGGCGGGAACCACCGCGCTCCGCAGGTGCGGGCGTGCGCCCGCGCCTGGTTGGTGAGCGCGAGCGCCTCGCGGCTGATCACCGCGGCGTCCCCTGGCGGCGGGGCGTGGAACGGTTGCGCCACGACGATCCAGAGGGCGCGCGCCCTCCGGCGCCAGATGCCGATCTGGCGCAGGCGCGGGTCGGCCACCTGCCTGCAGAATCGCTGGCCGATGATCCGCTCCACCGCCGCATCGCTGCGTGCGCCGGTCATCTCGATCCACAGCGAGCGCTCGGCCTGATAGCCCGAGCGCAGCTCCGCCTGCTGCAGCGACGCCCCGCGTGAGAGCAGGTGGGCGGCCTCATCGAGCTTGCGGCTGCGCGTGAGCGGGAGGCGTGAGGCGAGGTGCGGGGCGGCGCAGTAGGCGAGGCGCATGTGATTGACCGCGCCGATGACATCCGCCAGTACTGGTGGCGGGCAGAGCACTAGCAGAATGAGCGCGGCGCGCACGGCATAGAATAGCCGGGCATGTCGACTACCGGACGCGCGGTCGAAATCTCGGTGACGCCATATGCGGCGGCCGCTGCCGTGGGTTGGCCCTGGCGCCAGGGGAATCGCTTCGGGCTCCTTGCGGACAGCGACCGGATCTTCCGGCGCATGCTCGAGGCCATCGCGGGCGCCCGCGAGTCGGTGCTGCTCGAGATGTATCTCGTCGAGTCCGGCACCGTGGCGCGGCGGTTCATCGACGCGCTCACGGCGTGTGCGCAGCGGGGCGTGCGGGTGCATGTGCTCTTCGACGGCTTCGGCTCCCTGGGATTGCGCTCCGCCGATCGGCGGCGGCTCGCCGGCTCGGGCGCGCACCTGATCTTTTTCAATCCGCTGTCGTGGCGCAAGCGCCTGCAGAATTGTCTGCGCGATCATCGCAAGCTCCTGGTCATCGACGGCGCGCTGGCGTTCGTGGGCGGGGTGGGACTCGCCGACGAGTTCATCGACGGCAAGCGCGGCCGCCTGGCGTGGCGCGATCTCATGCTGGAGATTTCGGGGCCGGTGGTGAGCGACTGGCAGACGGCTTTCGCGCGCAACTGGAGCCGCACCTGCGGCACGCCGCCGGAGATTCCCGAGGCCGTTGCGCAGCCGCCCGAGGAAGCGGCGATCGCGGCGGGCGCGCTCGGGCGGCTCGCGTTGAGCGAGGCGGGCCACCGCTCCACTCTGGCCAACGACGTGGTGAGGCGGATCGATGGTGCGCTGCGTCGCGCGTGGATCATGAGCGCCTACTTCGTGCCCTCGCGGCGCTTCCGCAAGGCGCTGCGCCGCGCGGCGCGCCGCGGCGTCGATGTGAGGCTGCTCGTGCCGGGTCCGAAGACCGACCACCCGTGGGTGCGGTATGCGGCACGGCGCTTCTACGGCAAGCTGCTGCGCAATGGGGTGCGTATCTTCGAGTACCAGCCGCGGGTGCTGCACGGCAAGATGGCTCTGTGCGATGACTGGTTGAGTGTGGGCTCGAGCAATTTCGACCGCTGGAGCTTCCGCTGGAATCTGGAGGCGAACCAGGAGATCGACAGCGCCGCCCTCGCCGCCGAGGCTGCCGCCGTCTTCAGCGCCGATTGCGCGCAATCGCAGGAGCTCAGCCGCCGGCTGTGGCGGCGGCGCGCCGCGCTCGATCGCCTGCGCGAGAGCATCGCCGGCGGCCTCGACCGCATCCTCGACCGCTGGCGCCGCCCTAGGGGGCACTGACCGGCGGCGGTGGCACCGGGAGCGAGGAATACAGCTCGTCGGTGCGCACGAAGGACAGAAGGAATGACGACATCACACGCATTTGCGTGCCGTACTGGCGCACGGCCCGCAGCTTGCCGGCTTCCTCCTGCGGATCGAGATCGAAGGCGACCAGGCCGAGCCCGCGGCCGCGGGGCGGCACGGTCAGGGGCAGATTCATCCGCAGTCCCCGCGGTCGCGGCCAGTCAGTGCCGCCGTGCACGATCCAGAAGCGTGCCGCATCCAGCTCCCTGCGGCGGCTCAGCACCTGCAATACCAGAATGCCCGCCGCGCGATGGTCGGGATGCCCATCCCGCGGGCTCGGCGCCAGAATCAAGGTCGGGCGAACCCGGTCGAGCACGCGCGCAAAGTCCCGCTCGAGGCTCGCTCCGGTGTAGGGATGGCCGGGCCCGAGCGCATCGGGATAGGGCACGCTGTCAGCGCCGGTGAAGCTGGAGCGATACGGTACCGTGAAGTGGCCGGTGAGCAGCGTCAGGAGTCCACCGTCGGGATAGCCGAGGAAGAACAGCCGCCCGGGGGGAACGCCGAGAACGGCGGCGGCCGCCCTGGCCTCGCGCATGCGCTTGCGGGCCAGATCGCGCATCTTCCCGGGCCTCACCCGCAGGGAGCGCTCGATGAAAAGCGAGTCGAGCTCCGAGCCGTCGCCGCTCGTCAGCCAGACGACGCTGGCGCGGCCACCGGCGGCCAGTACCCGCTGGATGACCCCGGCGCAGCACAGGGTCTCATCGTCCGGGTGCGGTGAGACGACCAGGAGGGAGGTGTGGGAGTCGATGGCAGGGATGCCTGTCGCGCCGGCCACGCAGGCCCACCCCAGGTACAGAGCGGTACCCAGGAGCGAGAGCAAGCCGGCGCGGCGCCGGCCGGGAGGCGCCTCCATGGTCATGGCGCCCCGGAGTGTACTAAAGTGTCAACCGCCTGAACTCGGCGCCGTTTCAGGAGTCCGAGCTTTCGAGAGGTAACGATGAATCGGGTCAAGGTACTTGCCTTGTGCGCCGCGACGGCGCTGCTTGCGGGTTGCGCCACGGCGCCCGTGGTGCGAACACGGGTGGCCGAGCAGGTCGACCTCGCCAGCTTCCACACCTATGCCTTCGTGCCGAAGCCCGGCACGGACACGGGCAGGTACAAGTCCCTCACCACCCAGCAGCTCGAGAAGGACGTGGGTGCGGAGCTTCAGTCGCGGGGGTACGTACCGGCCGCCGCTGGGCAGGCGCCCGACCTGCTGGTCGATTTCAGAGCTGCGAGACACGATCGCGTGGAAGGCACGGCATTCGGACCTCCCTTCGGGGGCGGCTGGGGCTGGGGCTGGGGGTGGGGCCCCTACGCCTGGGGGCCCTGGGGACCGTGGGGCTGGGGCGGCGGCTACTACAACCAGGTCCAGACCGTCACCAGCGTATCGCTCACCGTCGAGCTCATCGAGCGGGCGGACAAGTCCGTGGTGTGGAGCGGTACGGCGTTCTCCGACCTCAGCCGGCGCATGGTCGAGCATCCTGCGCACTCCATCGATGAGGCCGTCCACCAGATCTTCGCCCACTTCCCCGTAACCGCGCACCACTGAGCCGGGGCCCGGACTGGCCCCGTTCTTGCTGGACCGTTTCCTCGGCCGCTGGCGAGCGGAGGGGAGACGTGAAGATCGCGATTCTCAATCAGCCTCAGGACCCGATCGCAGCCGGCGAGGAGCAGCGGGGCTCGGTTGCGATCGTCAACTGGGAGCTGGCGCGCTGCCTGGCCCGGCGCCACGAGGTCATGGTGTATGCGCCGCGGACTCGCGGCCAGCCTCTGCGCGAGCGTTGGGGCGCGATCGAGATCCGCCGGATCCCCTTCGTCGCTCGTCGCTTGCACAAATTGGTGCAGCTCGTCGCGGGGCGCTTCGGCCGGGGCGCGCCTTACTTCACCTCGAGGTTGTACTACAGGGAGTACTTCTCCCAGGTCGCTCGCGATCTCACGGTGAGCCGTCCGGACGTCGTGCACCTGCCGGTGCAGGCGCAGTTCGCGTCGCTCTTCAAGCGCGTCCTGCCGGGCCTGAAGGTCGTCGTTCACGCCCATCAGGATGAGCTCGCAAAGCTCGACCTCGATCTGTTGAGGCGCGATCTGGCCGACGTCGACGCGGTCGCGACCGTCTCCGACTTCGTGACCGAGCGGGCGCGTGCGCGGCTGCCGGAGCTGGCCGCGCGCGTGCAGACAATCGGCAACGGAGTGGACGTGATTCGGTTCAGCCCCGCCCCGCGCGCGCATGAATCTCACTGCGAGCACCGCCGGCGCCCCGTCCGCCTCCTTTACGTAGGCCGGATCGCGCCGGACAAGGGCGTTCATCTGCTGACCGCGACGGCCGATCGCTTGATCCGGGAGGGCATTCCCCTCGAGCTGACGCTGATCGGCAAGCCGGGCCTCATGCCCTACGATGTGCTGAGCCGGCTGCTCGGCGGCGACCCGCAGGCCCTCCAGGCGGTGCAGGAGTATTACGGCCGCTCGCTGCGTACCTGGCTCTCCAAGGAGGTCCTGCGCCAGGGGCGAAGCTATTGCGAAACGCTGCGCGCGCGACTCTCACCGGCCGCGGCGGCTCGCATGCGCTTCGTGGGCACGGTGTCACTGCCGGCGCTCATCCGCGCCTATCGCCGGGCCGATCTGCTCGTGCTGCCATCGATCTGGCAGGAGTCGTACGGGCTGCCGGTGGCGGAAGCCATGTCCTGCGGCGTACCGGTGCTCGCGAGCGCGACCGGCGGCGTTCCGGAGCTCATCGAGGACGGTGTGACCGGAAGACTCGTCCCGAGGCTGGACGAGCAGGCTCTCGCGCGCGCGCTGCGTGAGATGACGGCGGACCTGCCGCGGTTGCGCGAGATGGGCCGCGCGGCGCGGGCCCGGGCGCAGCGGCTGCTCACCTGGTCGCACAGCGCCGATCGCCTCGAGCGGCTCTACCTCGGCATCATCGCCTCGCAACCCGACTCGCCGCGGTGCTGCATCGACGCGGACCGTCCTTCCTCCGCCGACGTCGCATGAGGGCGCGGGTCCGCGCCGACGCCTGAGCCCGGCCCGGGACTTGCTCCAACATTGTTGCCGGCAAGCGCGAGGCGAGCGTGATCGAAGCGGTGATGTTCTGGAACGAGCCCAACAACAAGTCTCACTGGGACTTTGTCGAGCTCGATCCGGAATGGCGCATCTTCTCCGACATGGTGAGGCTCGCCGCCGCAGCGGTCGCGGGCGAGCGGCCGGGACTCACGCGCGTATTTGGCGGCATCTCGCCCATCGATCCGGCCTTCATTCGCCGGATGCAGGCGCAAGGGGTGCTCGACTGCGTGGATGCCATCGCGGTGCACGGCTTCCCGCTCGACTGGAACCACTGGAACATCAACGAGTGGCCGGCGAAAATCGCCGAGATCCAGGCCGTCACTTCGCTGCCGGTCTGGGTGTCCGAGGTCGGTGTCTCCACCTTCGAGAAGGGCCTCGCCGAGCTCGGCGCCTGGCTCGAAGAGCAGCGGACGGAGGATCGCAGCGAGGCGGCGGACCGGGAGCTGCGGCGCCGGGGGCTCGTGGCATGAGCAGGAGGGCGAGCACTCCCGAGGGGCCGCTCAC
>DASTAC010000051.1:0-19390 GCA_035713045.1 Steroidobacteraceae bacterium | reverse complement strand
GCGAACACCTCGCTCGATTCGATTCGCTGCCGGGCCTTCGAGGAGAGCTTGCTCGGAGACGCCAGCGCCCAGAGGAGCAGGTGCGTATCGAGCAGGACCCTCAAGGCTGACGACCCTCGAAGCGGGCCAGCACCTCATCGGGAAGCGGCGCATTGAAATCCTCGGCGACCCTGATCCTGCCCTTGAGCAGCCCGAGGCGCTTTTTCTTCACGCTCGGCGTGACAGGGCACAGTCGCGCCATGGGCTTGCCGGCCTTGGCGATGATGACTTCCTTCCCCGCCGCGACTTCCTCGACGATGCGCGAGAGGTGGGTCTTCGCCTCATGGATGTTGAGCACTTTGGTCATGGGTGACTCTTCTCGAGTAAACCAAACTTAGTTTAGTTTACCCGGGGCGCCGTTGCAACGGAGTGTGAATCCAGCGCTTCAAGCAGGCAGGTGAATTGACACCAGCGCCGGACACGCGTGCGGACACCCTCGGTCGCGCTCCGGGTCTGGCTTGCGCGGCGCCGATGCTGCCTTCAAGCTCGGCCTCGAAGGGGCATCGACCAAGCACAGGAGTACTCATGGCCACTCGTCGCACCACCTCGACAGGATCCGCTCGCGCGGCCGAATCCGCTCGCGCCGCGCAGGCAGCTCAAGCCGCCCAGCCCGCCCAACCCGCTCAGCCCGCCCAACCCGCTCAGCCCGCACAGAGCGCCAAGTCCGCACAGACCGCCAAGCCCGCACAGACCGTCCCTCCCGCCGAAAATGCCGGTGCGCGCCGCCGCGCTCCCGCAGGCAACCCGCCCGCGCAGTCCGGCACGGCGAGCGGCATCACCGTGTCCCCCGAGGCGCGCCGGGCGATGATCGAGCAGGCCGCCTATCTGCGGTCCCAGCGCCACGGATTCACGCCGGGATGCGAGGTCGAGGATTGGCTGGCAGCGGAAGCCGAGGTCGATGCCCTGCTGAGGGCCGGTGAGGGGCGCGCACCGCAGTAAGCGAGGCGCTCGCCACGTCCCTTGTCAGGCGTCCTCGGCGGCTTTTTCTTGCCGGGCGCGCGCCGGCGCGGGTGTCAGACCCGGCAGATGGACGACCACGCACGCGGCGCCAGGCAGGAAGCGCGCATCGCCGCCGTGACTTCGGGCCACGTGACGCACGATCGCGAGCCCGAGGCCCGATCCGGGACTGTCCACGTTGAGTCTGCGGAAGCGCTGGAAGACCGCTTCCTCCTGGCCCGGCGGGACGCCGGCGCCTTCGTCCGCAACCTCGATCGCGACCTGGCCGGAGCCCGCCTCGGGGCTCCTGATCCGTGCGGTCACCTTGCCGCGGCCGTGCACGATCGCGTTCTCCAGGAGATTGCGCACCATGTCGCGCAGGTCATCGATGTCGCCCCGGACCTGAACGGTGTCGGGCGCCTCGACGTCGAGCTCGCGTCCGGCGGCTTCCGCCAGCGGCAGCACCATTGCGGCCGCTTCGCGCACCACGCGGGACAGGTTGACGATGGGAAGCTCCCCGGCGCGCCGCTCCCGGGCCAGCGATTCCTTGCGTGCGAGGTCGAGCAGCTGATCGACGAGCCGGCCCATCTGCGCGAGCTCGCGCTCGACCGCGTCCCAGTCGGTGTTGCCGGTGAGCCTCGCGCGCTGCAATCGCAGGTTGAGCACGGCGATGGGTGTGCGGAATTCGTGCGCCGCATCCGCCGTCAGCTGCTTCTCGGCGGCGTAGGCATGAGAGAGGCGATCGAGCGCGCCGTTGACGGCCTCGACCAGCGGCTGAATCTCCCGCGGCAGCCCGGTGGCGGAGATGCGCAGGTCCGGGTGCCGTGGCCCGACCCGCGCGGCCTCGCGCGAGGCGCGCGCGATCGGGCGCAGGCTCCACCAGGTGATCGGCCAGATCAGCACGAGCGCGAGAATGGCGAACGGCACGATGACGGTGAGCTGCTCGGAGCCTTCCTGGAACAGGCTGTCGACCAGCTCGTCCCGGTCCATGTCGCCGCGTCCGACGATGACCGTCGTGCCGCGAGGGCCGTGAGCCGCCACGATGGCCACGCGGTCCTTGCCGGCGCCGATGAGCTCCACCGGTCCGAGCGTGCCGTGGGAATCCACCGGGATGTAGGGCAGGGGCGCGCTCAGGTTGGCCGACCAGGCGAGGGCATGGTGGGAGCCATCGAAGACCGTGTACACGAAATGACGTGATGGCCTGCTGTAAGCCGCCCGCCAGTCGGCGGGTACCTGCACCTCGACCGCGCCGTCCTTGCCGACCCGGATGGCATCCAACAGCTCGCGCGCCTGATTCTCGAGCGTGGTCGCATGCAGGTGCCGCGTGATGCCGTGGACTTCGGTGCGGTAGGCGAGGAGCGAGGCCACGAGCCCCAGCACGAACACCGCCATCATCGCGCCGGCGAGGCGCAGCCTCAGGCTGTGGGTATGGCTCACTCCTGGCCGCCTTCGGCCGCGCCCGCGATCAGGCGATAGCCGATGCCCCACTTGGTCTCGATCTGCAGCGCGGCGTGCGCGGCGGCGAGCTTGCGCCGCAGGCGCGATACCGCCGCCTCGAGTGCGTTGGCGCTGCCGGCATCCTCCAGGGCATACAGCCGATCTTCCAGGCGATCCTTGGTGATCACCTGGCCCGGCACCCGCATCAGCTCCTCGAGGAGCGCCGCCTCGCGGCGGGTGAGCTCGAGCGGCTTGCCGAGAGCTGTCGCTTCCCGGGTGACCGTATCGAACGTGACCCCGCCGAGGGAGTAGGTGGTGCCCCGCGGGCTGCCGGCGCGGCGCAGCACGGCGCGCAGCCGCGCCTCGAGCTCGAGCAGGTTGAAGGGCTTGACGATGTAGTCGTCGGCCCCGGAATTCAGTCCCAGCAGCCGGTCATCGACGCTGTCGCGGGCCGTGAGGATGATCGCGGGCAGGTCCGGATGCGCGGTGCGCAGCCACGCGAGGACATCCATGCCATCCATATCGGGGAGGCCGAGGTCGAGGATCACCGCGTCCATGCGGGCGACGGCGGCCGCGGCCATGGCATGATCGCCCCGCCCCACCGAATCGACGGCAAAGCCGCGCTCCTTGAGATGATCGGCGATCATCTCGCGCATCGCCCGGTGATCTTCGACCAGCAGAACCCGCATTGGGCATGGACTCCGGCGCAGGGTGCGCCCCGGTGGAATATTATTCCTGCAACCTGACGAAGAGCTGACTGCGACGGGGGAGCGAAGGCCGACGGCACCGGCTTGCTCGTCAGGACTTGGTCAGCAATGGCTGCCATTGTGCCGCCCCAGATTCGTGAAGGGTCCCCGTTCAGTATTGTCCGTAACCAGGCAAGGCGATCGCGATTGATACCCCATAGCGGCGGTTCGGGTCCCCGGTCGGCTCATCCGCGGTTCCCGTCCAAGATTCGGTCTGCCGGCGGCCGGCGCTTCCTGCGGACCGCGGCTGCGGCGCTCGGGGGCGCGGTGGTGCTCGTGAGCTGCGCGCTCTACCATCCGCTGCCGCTCGCGAGCAAGCCGGATCTCGTGAGCGGGCTCGCCGCGCTGCGGACCGAGCTGCCGTCCGCGGCCCCCGGGCAGTCCCCGCGGCGGATCGCCGTCGACCGGCCGCTCGACATCGACGATGTCGGCTGGCTCGCCGTCCTCAACGATCCCGGGCTTCGCTCCGAGCGCGGCGAGATGGACCTCGCGCAGGCGAATCTGCTGCAGACCTCGCTCCTGCCGAATCCCTCGGCCAATGTGAGCTGGCAGGCGCTGCTCGCCGGGACCGATTTCACCTCCGCCTGGACGGCGTCCCTCACCGAGGACGTGAAGGCGATCATCACCTATCACACCCGCGTGAAGTCCGCGCACTACGCCCTCGGCCAGGTGAATGCGGATCTGCTGTGGCGGGAATGGCAGGTGGCGCAGAATGCGCGCCTGCTGGCGCTCGACATCTACTGGGGCGGCAAGGCGCTCGCGCTCGGCCGGCGCGAGATGCGGCTCTTCGATGAGGAGGTGAAGGACGTGCGGGCGGCCGCTGCCGCCGGCAATCTCGCGCTCACCGCGCTCGCGCCGCTCCTGGCGGCGCAGTCCTCCGCGCAACAGTTTCTCTCCTCGCTCGAGCTCACCCAGCTGCAGAGCTGGCAGCAGCTCGATGCGCTGCTCGGTCTCGAGCCGCAGGCGCGCTTCGCGATCGCGCGGCCGGCGCTGCCGCCCATGCCGAGCGACATCGGGGCGCTTCTCGCCCGGCTTCCCGAGCGCCGGCCGGATCTGGTGGCGCTGCGCCTGGGCTATCGCTCCGCGGACGAGGATGTCCGCACGGCCATCATCGGCCAGTTCCCCGCGTTCTCGCTCGGCCCCGCCTGGGGAGATGACACCGCCAACAACCGCACCGTCGGCCCCACCGCCACCTTCGACGTGCCGGTGTTCGACCGCAACCAGGGACAGGTCGCCCAGACCCGTGCGACCCGCCTGCTGCTTCACGAGCAGTATCAGGCGCGCCTGGATCAGGCGATCGGTGCCGCCAGGGGCCTCGCCATCACGATGGCGCGCCTGAAGGACTATGTCCGCCAGGCGCGCCGCTCCGCGGCCGCGGCGGACCGGCTGTCGAAGGCCGCGCGGCAGGCGTATGCGCAGGGCAATCTCGATCAGCGCTCGCTCGCCGATTACGAGACCACCGCGCTTCAGCGCGAGATTGAGGCGATGGCTCTCGAGCGCTCGCTCGGCGAAGCGCACATCGCCATGACCATCGAGCTGGGACTGGGATTGCCGCAGACGCGCCTCGTCCCGGCTGCGATTCCGAGGAAACAATGAACCGCCGATTTCTGTTGCCGGTAGCCGCCATTGCGATCGTCCTCACTCTCGCGCTGACCGCGGCGCTGGCGCTGCGGCCGGCCCACGCCGATGCCTCGGGGGCCGCGAAGCCGAGCGTCCTCGTCACGCTGGCGCCGCTGAAGCGGGGCAGCCTGCCGCATGTGGTGATCGGCTACGGCACCGTGGTTCCGGCGAGCTCCGGCCGCAAGATGGTCATGGCGCCGGTGTCGGCGGTCGTCGGCACGGTCGATGTCCGCCTCGGGCAACAGGTGCCGAAGGGCGCACCGCTCATGCGCCTGGATCCCAGCCCGACCACGGCCGCCTCGTATGATCAGGCGAGGTCGGCGCTGGCCGTCGCGAAGCACCTGGTGCAGAGCACGCGCAAGCTGATGGTCCTGCACCTCGCGACGCAGCAGCAGCTCGCCAACGCGCAGAAGAGCGAATCCGACGCGCGCGCCGCCCTCGTTGCGCTGAACGCGGTGGGCGCGGGAGGCGAGCGGATCGTTCGGGCACCGTTCTCGGCGATCGTGACCACGCTCACCGCCAGGCCAGGGGAGATCGTCTCGGCGGGAACGCCGCTGTTGGATCTGGCTGCGCCGGGGCACCTCGTGCTCACCGTCGGCGTGGTGCCGGCTCAGGCGGCAGAAGTCAACGCGGATGATCCGGCGAAGGTGACCCTCGTTGGCGGCACGCGCCCGGTCGCAGGCCGGGTGCTGCTGCGCGGGGCGGTGGCGGAAGCCGACACGGGACTCGTGCCCGTCGAGATCTCACTCCCGCCGGGCTCGCTCCTTCCGGGCGAGATGGCCGAGGCGGCCATCACCACGCGCGCGATGGAAGGCTACGTGGTGCCGCACAAGGCGCTTCTGGTCGACGAGAAAGGGTCGCCTTACGTCGTGCAGGCTGCCAACGGCATCGCCCACAAGGTGCCGGTGCGGGTCCTCGACGCCAACGGCGCCAGGGATGTCATCACCGGCGCGCTCGACCCGCGCGCGTGGCTGGTGCTGACCGGAAACTATCAGCTCGACAACGGCATGAGGATCCGGCTGGCCGACCCGAAGCAGGGCGGCGGCGGGAATTGAGGGAGCGCGAATGAGCTTCACAGCCTGGATCGAGCGGCATCGCCGGTCGCTCCTCACCGTTGCCTTTGCGCTGGCGCTCGCCGGTGCGTTCGCGGCGATCACGCTGCCGGTCGGACTGTTCCCGGTCACGAGCTTTCCGCGCGTGCGAATCGAGGTGAGCGCCGGGGTCATGCCGGCGAAGCAGATGCTGGTCGATGTGACCGAGCCGCTCGAGCGCGTGGCGCGCGCGGTCCCCAACGTACGCGACGTGACGTCCACCACGTCCCGCGGATCGGCGGAGATCTTCGTCGACTTCCCGTGGGGCTACAACATGAACCAGGCGCTGCTCGCGGTGGATGCCGCCTTCGCCCAGCAGTTGCCCTCGCTGCCGCAGGGTACCACCTACGACATCATCCAGATGAGCCCGAACGTCATCATGCCGTTCGTGTCGTACGCGCTCATCTCGAAGAAGGTTTCGCCGGCGGCGCTGAAGCAGCTGGCGCAGTATCAGATCACGCCGCTCCTCACCGGCATCCCCGGCGTGCGGCGGGTCGGGGTGCTCGGCGGTCAGACCCCGGAGGTCCAGGTCTCGGTCAATCCGCAGAAGCTCCGTGCCTACGGCCTGACGCTCGCGGACGTATCGCAGGCCCTTGCGCAGACCAACATCATTCGCTCGGTGGGCAGGCTGCAAGACAACGACCTGCTCTACCTGGCGATCGGTAACAACGCCTTCACCTCCATCAGGTCGGTGCGCGATGTCGCTCTGCACACGGGGCCCGACGGCATCATCCGCCTCGGCGATATCGCCCGGGTGCGCATGGGCTCGGTGCCTCAGTGGCTGCTGGTCGATGACAACGGGCGGCCTGCCGTCACCTTCGACGTCTACCAGCAGGATACGGCCGATTCCCTCACTCTCGCCAAGGAGGTCAAGCAGCGGCTCGCGTCCTTCATGAAGACCCAGCCGGGCTCGATCCACCTCTACAAGTGGTACGACCAGACCCAGCTCGTGCGCTCCTCGATCGCGGCGCTCGAGGAGGCGATCCTGATAGGCCTGGTGTTCGCCGGTATCGTGCTGTTCGCGTTCCTGCGCAACTGGCGGGTGACTGCGGTCGCGATGATGGTGGTGCCGCTGTCGGTCCTCATCACGGTGTTGATGCTTTCCCTGTTCGGGATGACTTTCAACATCATGACCCTGGGAGGTATCGCCGCGGCAATCGGGCTCCTGATCGATGACGTCATCGTGATGATCGAGCACATCGCCCGGCGCACGGGAGTGCCCGAACTGGAGAATCCGAATGAGACCGTGCTGCACGCAGCCCGCGAGTTCCTGAGCCCGCTCTTCGGCTCGAGCATGGCGACGACGATCATCTTCGTCCCGCTCGCCTTCCTCTCGGGAGTGACCGGCGCGTTCTTCAAGTTCCTGTCCTTCACGATGGCATCGGCGCTCGTCATCTCCTTCATTTTGACGGCCTTCACCGTGCCGCTGCTCGCCCGCGGCCTGGTGGATTTCGCCAGTTTCGAGGACCCCTCGCACGGCAAGGACACCTGGCTCAAGCGCACGCACGGGCGACTCCTCACCCGTCTGTTCGATCGCCCGATGCTGCTGGTGCCGGCGCTGGCGGTGGTGCTGGTCGCGGGCTTTCTCACCTACTCGCACGTCGGCACCGGCTTTCTGCCGCGGATGGACGAGGGCGGCTTCGTGCTCGACTATTTCACCGCGCCCGGCACCTCACTCACCGAGACCAACCGCGAGCTGCTGGAGGTGGAGGCGATCCTCAAGAAGGATCCCTACGTCTACACCTTCTCGCGCCGCACCGGCGCCGGCCTCGGCGGTGATCTGAACGAGGCCTACCAGGGAGACTTCTTCGTGCGGCTGGTCTCCTATTCGAAGCGGCCGGACATCTGGAAGGTCATGGACGAGATCGACCGGAAGATCAACGCCCAGGTCCCCGGCATCAACTTCGACAGCCACCAGCTGATGAGCGACATGATCGGCGACATGGTGGGGCGGCGCCAGCCGGTGGTCATCTCCCTGAGCGCCAAAGACCCGGCGGTGCTGCCGGACGTCGCCAATCGGGTGACCGCCGCGATCGCCAGGATTCCCGGCATCGAGCCCTCTTCCGCCAACAGCGGTCTCGTCCCGGCCGGCGATGCGCTCGAGGTGCACGTCGATCCGGCGGCCGCGGCCATGTACGGGCTGACCGCGGCGCAGGTGGCCAGCCAGGTCAATCACTACCTCTACGGCTCCGTCGTCACCAAGTATCTCGGCACGGTGCAGGACATCGGGGTGCGTCTGTGGCTGGATCCGCCCGGGAGCACGATCTATCGGGACGAGCTGTCCAATCTGCCGATCCGGTCCGCCAACGGCAAGGTCCTCAGGCTGGGCACCGTCGCGAAGGTGAGGTTCGTGGCGGGCCAGCCGGAGCTGACGCGTGCGAATCTGGCGCAGATCGTGCCGGTCACCGCCCAGACCAACGGCGCCGTCAGCCTCGGCGGGACCATCAGCGCGGTGAAGAAGGTCCTTGCCCGTCCAGGCATGCTGCCTCCCGGGGTGCAATACACCCTGGGCGGCCAATACAAGCAGGAGCAGAAGGCCGCGAGCGGCATGATCAAGGTGTTCGGCGCGGCGCTCATCGCCGAGTTCATCTTGATGCTGTTCCTGTACGAGCGCTTCTCGCTGCCGATCATCATCATCGTGAGCGCGCTCTTCTCGACGCTTGCGGTGTACATCGGCCTGTGGCTGACGGGCGTCGAGCTCAACATCACGGCGATGATGGGCATGGTGATGATCATCGGCATCTCCACGGAGATGGCGATCTTCCTGGTCTCGGAATACCAGGAGCTCGAGAGGACGATGCCGCCGCGGCAGGCGCTCTACGAGGCAGCCCGCAACCGGCTGCGCCCCATCACCATGAGCACGCTCGCCATGATCCTGGCGCTCCTGCCGCTCGGGGCGGCCATCAGCGGCTCGGGAGACCAGATGCTGCAGCCGCTCGCAATCTCGATCATCGCGGGCGCGCTGGTGCAGCTGCCGCTCGTGCTGCTCGCGATGCCCGTGATCATCGGCCTCACGCAGCGCCGGTCTGCCGCGGCATAGGAGGCATGGGGGAAGCATGGCGGCGCGCGGGCCCTGGTGCTATGTTCCGTGGCAAGAATCACCAACAGAGGACGGCGCCATGATCTCCACTTTGAGACACACCACGACCACGACCACGGCCACGGCCGCGGCCGTGCTGCTGGCGGCGGGCGTCGGGCTCGCCAGCGCCGCGACCGTGCACGTGAGGCTGACGGGTAGTCAGGAGGTGCCGCCGGTGCACACGGTGGCCCGAGGCACGGGCGTGATCGAGATCTCGCACGATGGCGCGGTCAGCGGCAGGATCGCCACGCACGGCATCAAGGCCACCATGGCTCACATCCATGAGGCGGCCCCGGGCAAGAACGGTCCGCCGATCATCATGCTGAAGCGAGGGCCCCATGGGACCTGGCTCGTGCCCGCGGGCGCGAAGCTCTCCCCGAGGGAGTACAAGGCGTTCCTGGCAGGGGACCTCTACGTCAATGTGCACAGCCGCGCGCACCCGGGCGGGGAGATCCGGGGACAGCTCAAGCCTTAAAGACGGTATCAGCGATAACCGATTGATGTGCCGGAGTTCTGATTGCCGGCACAGGCTTTGGCCACGTCCGCCGTCCGCGCGGTCATAATCAGGAGCCGGTCACACCGGCGGCCCCGGAACCCGCCTATCGTATTTTTGGCATGACGAGCTCACAGCCGAGCCTCGAGGGCCTGGCGGACTCACCCTACGCGGCGGAGCTGCGCAAGGTGCGTCCATCCCCCCGTTTTGCCCCGGACATGGAGGCCGATTACCTGCGCGCATTCCTGGCGGAGAACCGGTCCCTGGTGCGGCTCACCTGCATCCTCGCGGTGCTCTTCATCGTCCTCCGGGCCGCGGAGGTCGCGGTCGGCAGTCGGATCCCCGGGCACTCCAGCCTCATTGCCGCGGGTGTGCTTTCCAGCTCCCTCGCGCTCCTCTGGCTCGCCTGGAGCCGCGCCTATGAGCGTCATTACCTGCGCTGGGCCCGGATCCTCATTCCGGTGAGAGACTGTCTCGTCGCCGTCCAGCTCGTGCGGGTGGTCGCCGAGGGTCAGCTCGACGTGCTGATCGTGTTGCCGCTGCTTCTCATCGGGCCGTTCTACTTCATGGGACTGCGATACCGGACGGCATTGATCATCGTGTCTCTGACCGGCGCCTCGATGATCGCGGCGGGGATCGCGTTCCATCCGCCGGCGGGCGTCGCGCTTCGCGGCGCCGCGTTCTGTGTCCTGACGACGGTCGTCTTCGCGATCGCGGCCAAGCACATCGAGAAGCGCGCCCGGCGGGCCTTCCTCGAGAGCCGGCTGGTCGCCGAGCTCGCGCAGCACGATGTGCTCACGTGGACCAAGAACCGCAGGGTCTTCGACGAGTATCTGTCGCGCCTCTGGCGCCAGGCGGCCGAGGACGGCCGGGCGCTGGCGGTCCTGCTCATCGACGTCGATCACTTCAAGCCATACAACGACCGCTACGGCCACCAGGCGGGCGATGCCGCCCTGCGCAAGGTGGCGCAGAGACTGCAGGCCTGCGTGCGCCGGCCGCTGGATCTGTTCGCCCGTTATGGCGGCGAGGAGTTCACGGCCGTCCTCTACGACACCGACGGGACCCGCGCCGCGGCTGCGGCGGAGCACATGCGCAAGTCCATCGAGGCGCTGGCGCTCGAGCATCGGGCCTCCCGTGTCGGGACCGTGCTGACAGTCAGCATCGGTGTCGCGGTGGTGGCGCCCGACATGAGGCGCACGCCGGGCGGTGCGCTGCAGCTCGCCGACGAGGCGCTCTACCGGGCGAAATCCAAGGGACGCAACCGGGTCGAGATCATGGACGAGGCGGAGTACCGGCTGCTCGTGACCGGTGTGTTTCCGCAGGAGATTGCGGACACGCTCAAGCAGAGGAACGTGTAACGACCGGCCGCCCGGCCGCCGCCCCGCTCGATTCAGGACCGGCGCTTGCCGGGTGAGCCGCATGGCCGAGAAGACGTCCCCGAGGGCCTCGTCATCGGGGAGATCACGACCGGCGCCGAGAACGATCTGGTGCAGGCGACGCGGCTCGCGCGCCGCATGATCGCGCGCTGGGGCATGGGCTCGCTCGGCCGGACCAACGCCCACAAGCCGACGCCCGCGGCACGCTCGAGCGTCGGCTGAGGGCCTGACCGGTCAATACGTATACTCCGTGCTGGTGCGCGGCCGCCTGGCGCCTGTAGCGTCGTGCGGTCGAGTCGTGCGGGCTTCAGCGTCAGCGGAGCTCTCCTGGAGGTGTTAGATGGCGGAGGTCCTGTCCCCTGAGCTGCTGCGGCGGATGGATGCGTACTGGCGCGCAGCCAACTATCTGGCGGTCGGCCAGATCTATCTTTACGACAATCCGCTCCTGCGCCGGCCGCTCGAGCCCCGGCACATAAAGCCCCGTCTCCTCGGGCACTGGGGCACGACCCCGGGCCAGAACTTCATCTACGTGCACCTCAACCGGATCATCCGCCAGCATGACCTCAGCATGATCTACATCGCGGGGCCCGGCCACGGCGGCCCTGCGCTCGTCGGCAACACCTACCTCGAGGGGAGCTACACCGAGCACTACCCCAACATCACCCGCGACGAGGAGGGGATCGCCAAGCTCTTCAAGCAGTTCTCCTTCCCCGGTGGCATTCCGAGCCACGTCGCGCCGGAGACGCCGGGCTCCATCCACGAGGGCGGCGAGCTCGGCTATTCGCTGAGCCACGCCTACGGCGCGGTGTTCGACAACCCCGGCCTCATGGTGGCCTGCGTCATCGGCGATGGCGAGGCGGAGACGGGTCCGCTCGCGACCGGCTGGCACGGCAACAAGTTCCTCAATCCCGCCACCGACGGGGCGGTGCTGCCGATCCTGCACCTGAACGGCTACAAGATCGCCAATCCCACGGTGCTCGCCCGCATCGGCAACGAGGAGCTCGCCGAATTCCTGCGCGGCTGCGGCTACCAGCCGTACTTCGTCGAGGGCGACGACCCGCCGCGGATGCACCAGCTGATGGCTGCGACGCTCGAGCGGATGATCGGGGAGATCCGCCGGATCCAGGCGGCGGCGCGTGAGCAGGGTGTGCAGGAGCGGCCGCGCTGGCCGATGATCGTGCTGCGCACGCCCAAGGGCTGGACGGGGCCGAAGGTCGTCGATGGCGAGCAGGTGGAGGGCACGTTTCGCGCGCACCAGGTGCCGCTCGCGCAGGTCCGCACCAACCCGGCGCACCTGCAGATGCTCGAGCAGTGGATGCGCAGCTACCGGCCGGAGGAGCTGTTCGATGCCGGCGGCACCCTGCGCCCCGAGCTCGCGGCGCTCGCGCCGGAGGGTGACCGGCGGATGGGCTCCAACCCGCATGCCAACGGCGGGCTGCTCCTGAAGGATCTCGCGCTGCCCGATTTCCGCCGCTACGGGGTCGAGGTGCCGCGGCCGGGCGCGGTCGACGCGCAAGACACGCGAGTGCTGGGGAATTTCCTGCGCGACGTGGTGAAGCTCAATCAGCGTCCGCGCACTTTCCGGCTCTTCGGTCCGGATGAGACCAACTCCAACCGCCTGGGCGCGGTGTTCGAGGCGACGGAGCGGCAGTGGATGGCTGAGCGCATCCCGGGCGACGATCACCTGGCGCCGGAGGGAAGCGTCATGGAGGTGCTGAGCGAGCACCAGTGCCAGGGATGGCTCGAAGGGTACCTCCTGACCGGCCGGCACGGCGTGTTCAATTCCTACGAGGCGTTCATCCACATCGTCGACTCGATGTTCAACCAGCACGCGAAGTGGCTGAAGGTGACGCGGGAGATTCCGTGGCGCCGGCCGATCGCCTCACTCAACTACCTCCTGTCCTCGCACGTGTGGCGTCAGGATCACAACGGCTTCACGCATCAGGATCCGGGATTCCTCGACAACGTGGTGAACAAGAAGGCGGACATCATCCGGGTCTACCTGCCTCCGGATGCCAACTGCCTGCTGTCGGTCATGGATCACTGCCTGCGCAGCCGCCACTACGTCAATGTCGTCGTCGCCGGCAAGCATCCGGCGCCGCAGTGGCTCACCATGGACCAGGCGGTCAAGCACTGCACGACAGGGATCGGCATCTGGGAGTGGGCGAGCACGGACCGCGGGGGCGGGCCGGATGTGGTCATGGCGTGCGCCGGCGATGTGCCGACGCTGGAGACGCTGGCGGCGGTGAAGATGCTGCGGGGGCTGGCACCCGGGCTCAGGATCCGCACGATCAATGTGGTGGACCTGATGAAGCTGGTGCCGGAGACGGAGCACCCGCATGGGCTCAGCGATCGGGACTTCGATGCGCTCTTCACCCGCGACAAGCCGGTCATCTTCGCGTTTCACGGGTATCCCTGGCTCATTCACCGGCTGGCCTACCGCCGGGCGAACCATCACAACTTCCATGTGCGGGGCTACAAGGAGGAGGGGACGATCACCACTCCCTTCGACATGGCGGTGCTCAATGACCTGGACCGGTTTCATCTGGTGTCGGACACGATCGATCGGCTGCCGCAGCTGTCATCCGAGGCCGGATACATCAAGCAGGCCATGCGCGAAAAGCTGATCGAGCACCGGAATTACATCCGGGAAGCGGGTGAGGACATGCGGGAGATACTGGACTGGCGCTGGGAGGACTAGCCGCGGCCGGTCCTCAGACGCGCGCGATCCAGCTGTCCGCGACACGCAGCACGCGGGATTCGGACTCCAGCTTCAGAAGATGCGCGAGGAGGGAGCGCTCGGCCAGCGCATGGAGTCGGGCGGGGACATCGTCGTAGACCCGTTGGACGAGGGTGGAGAGATCGGCGCCACGATCGTGTGGAAGGGCGGCCAACACCTTCGCCTCGCGGCGCTGGCGGTGGCGGATCAGGGACTCGATGGCGGCCTGAGGAGAGGCGATCAGGGTGCCATGGCCGGGAGCGAGGGCTTCGAGATCTTCGCGCAGCAGCGAGTCGAGGGAGCGCAGATAGGCGCCCATGTCGCCGTCGGGCGGGTCGATGACCACGGTCGAGCCCTGGATGATGTGATCGCCCGTGAAGAGCAGCCGCTCCTCCTCGAGGAGATAACAGAGGTGATTGCTGGCGTGCCCGGGAGTGTGGAAGACGCGCAGGGTCGCGCCGGGCGACGGCGCGATGCGCTCGTCGTGGCGCAGCTCGCGGTCGGCAAGGAACGTCGGATCCTGCCAGTGGGGGTGCCGGGTCGTCCGACCGAGGACCGATGCGCCGGTGAGGGACTTCAGCGCTGCTGCCCCCGGGGAATGGTCCTGGTGCGTGTGGGTGACGAGTATGTAACGGACGGGGCCGGGGGCGGCCGCGGCCAGAGCCTCGATGTGGCGGTGATCGGCGGGGCCGGGATCGATGACGGCGCAGCCGTCTGCCGAGCCCACCAGGTAGCTGTTGGTGCCGGGGCCGGTCATCGCGCCTGAATTGCGCGCGGTGAGGCGGTAGACCCGCGGTGAGAGGCGAACGGGGGCGCCGTGATGGATACCCGGGTCGCCTGGCGCGTTGATCCGTTCGGTTTGCTGGCCGGCCATGGCTATCATGCTAGCCAGATCCCTTCAGTTTCGCGAGGATCATCCATGCGTTATCGGACACTCGGCAATACGGGCCTGCTCGTCTCGGAGATCTGCCTCGGGACGATGACCTTCGGCGGCGGCGCCGGCCATTGGGCGGCGATTGCCGGGGTCGAGCAGGCCGCCGCGGACGAGATCGTCCGCCGCTCGCTCGATGCCGGCGTCAACTTCATAGACACGGCCGACGTCTACTCCGAAGGGCAGGCCGAGGAGATCACCGGCAGGGCGATCAGGAGCTCGGGACGGCCCCGAACGGCGGTGGTGCTCGCGACGAAGGTCTTCGGCCCCACCGGCCAGGGTGTCAACGACCGCGGGGCCTCGCGGGGACACATCATGGATGGGGTCAAGGCGAGCCTGAAGCGTCTGGGCACCGACTACATCGACCTTTACCAGATCCACGGATTCGATCGGGTCACGCCGGTGGAGGAGACGCTGCGCGCCCTCGATGATCTCGTGCGGCAGGGGTGTATCCGTTACGTTGGCGTGTCCAACTGGCCGGCGTGGCAGTTGATGAAGGCATTGGGGCTTGCGGAGCGCTGCGGCTGGAGCCGGCCGGTCTCGTTGCAGGCGTACTACACGATCGCCGGGCGCGATCTCGAGCGGGAGCTCGTACCGCTGATGCAGGCCGAGAAAGTGGGCCTCATGGTCTGGAGTCCGCTCGCCGGCGGCCTGCTCACGGGCAAGTTTACCCGCGAGGGCAAGGGCCCCGGGGATGCGCGGCGCGCCTCGTTCGATTTCCCGCCGGTCGACCGCGAGCGTGTCTACGACTGCGTGGATGCCATGCGCGCGATCGCCGATGAGCGCGGCATCTCGATCGCGCGCGTGGCTCTCGCCTACGTGCTCGCCAAGCCCTTCGTCACGGCGGTGATCATCGGTGCCAGGAGCATGAAGCAGCTCGAGGACAACCTTGCCGCGAGCGATGTGAAGCTCACCGCGCAGGAGATGGCGAAGCTCGATCAGGTGAGCTCGCTGCCGCCCGAGTATCCCGGGTGGATGATCGAGTTTCAGGGCTCGCGCACCGCCCGCGAGAGCGGTGAGAAAAGCGAAAGCCGGTGAGCGCCAGTGGCCGGCCGGAGCGCTCAGCCGCCGGCCACAGCGCGCGGTCCCTCGGCCGGATTCGCCGCTTCCGTGGCGGCGAGGGCCGGATAGTCGGTGTAGCCCGAGGCGCCCCCGGCATAGAAAGTGTCCGGGCGGGGCGCATTGAGCCCGGCTCCGCGCAGAAAGCGCGCCGGCAGGTCGGGGTTGGCGATGAAGAGCTTGCCGAAGGCGACCGCGTCGGCTCGGCCGGAGTCGAGTGCCTCCTGGGCGCTCTGCCGCGTGAATTGCTCGTTGGCGATGTAGACGCCGCCGAAGGCGGCCTTGAGCTGCGGACCCAAGCTGTCGGTGCCCACGTGCTCGCGGGCGCAGATGAACGCTATCCGCCGGCGGCCGAGCTCCCGGGCGACATAGCCAAAGGTGGCCGCGCGGTCGGAATCTCCCATGGAGTGCGCGTCACCGCGCGGGGCGAGGTGCACGCCGACGCGGCCAGGTCCCCACACGGAAATCGCCGCGTCGGTGACCTCCAGCAGCAGGCGGGCGCGATTCTCGATGGGACCGCCGTAGTCGTCATCGCGTCTGTTGGTGCTGTCCTGCAGAAATTGATCGAGGAGATAACCGTTCGCGCCGTGCAGCTCGACGCCGTCGAAGCCCGCCAGCTCGGCATTCTGCGCGCCACGCGCGAAGGCGGCCACAATCTGCGGAATCTCTTCGCGCTCGAGCGCGCGCGGGGTCACGAATGGCGTCGGCGGACGCACGAGGCTGACGTTTCCAGCCGGCGCGATGGCGCTCGGCGCGACAGGTGTCTTCCCATCGAGGAAGAGGGGATGCGAGATCCTGCCGACATGCCAGAGTTGCAGGAACATGCGCCCGCCGGCGGCGTGCACCGCCCGGGTGACCTGCTTCCAGCCCGCGACCTGCTCCGGCGACCAGATGCCCGGGGTGTCCGCGTAACCGACGCCCATCGGCGTTACGACGGTGGCTTCCGAGAGGATGAGACCGGCGCAGGCGCGCTGCGCGTAGTACTCCGCCATCAGTGCATTCGGTGTGCGGGTCGCGCCCGCGCGGCTGCGGGTGAGGGGCGCCATCAGGATGCGGTTGGGCAGCAGCAGATCGCCTGCCTTGAGCGGATCGAAAAGCGAGGGCATCGAGGCTCCCGTGACTCACGGTTCGAGGAATGGCACTACGAATCGGGCAATTGCACTACGGCATCGCGGGGTTGCGATATCCCCCGGGCGCTCGACCGCCGTCTCCTCCCAAAGGGAGGGACGATGGCCGCTTCCCGCTGCTTCAACCGAGCTTCAGCAGCTGGCTGATCAGGGCGTCGGCCTTGATCTCCTCACCGCTCAGAGCCATGGCGAGCAGCTCGCCGCCGAGCAGCGGCAGTGTCAGCAGGACATCCGGACGGGTGCGCGCGACGCGGCCGGTGTTGCGCGTATCGCCGACGGCCGCGACGGTGCGGACGTTCGGATTCAGCTCCTTGGCGGCGAGCACCACGAAGGCATTGTAGGAATCGTCATCGCTCAGCGCCAGCACTGCGCGCGCCTCCTCGACGTTGATGCGGCCCAGTATCTCCGTATCGCTGCCGTCGCCGACGATGAAGTCCTCGGGCTGGTCCGACTCCGCATCGGGTTTCTCCGACAGTACCGCCGTCGTGTGCAGTCCGCGCGCGGTCAGCGCCCGGGCGGCATCCTGGGCGAGCGGACCGTCGCCCACCACGATGACATGAGAGGCGCGTTTCATCTTTCTCTTCCTCGGCTGCAGCAGGTTCATCAACCGCTTGTCGATGAGCGGGGCGACGATGGCCGGAAGCGACGTGGCGAAGACCGCGAGCCCGAACACGATGAGTGAGACCGTGAAGAGGCGCGCGGGGGCGCTGTGCGGGGTGATGTCGCCGTAGCCCACGGTCGACATGGTGATGACCGTGAAGTAGACGGCGTCGATGAAGGTGGTGATCTTCGGAGTGAAGCCGCTGCCGAGCACGTAGGAGCCGATGACCCCGTACCCCAGGGTCACGAGAACACCCATCAGGGCGAACAGGGTCGCGGTGGTGAGGCTCACCCGGTTGAAGCTGCTGCCGCAGACCAGCAGCAGGAGCAGCAGGAGAACGCTGAAGATCTCGAGCGGCCGCGAGGCCGTGGAGAGCGGGGAGAAGACCTCCAGGGCAACGGTGGCGGCGGCGAGCAGCAGCGCGATCACCCAGGCCAGCCGGGACCGCCAGAGAAGCCCGATCGCCACGAGAACGAGAAGCCCGCCGATGGCTTCCTGCGGTGCGCCGCGCATCTCCGGGACGCCGAGGCCGCCGGCCAGCGTGACGATGGAATTGCCCGCGGTGAGCAGCCGCCGCAGTGACCCGGAGGTCACGATGATCTGCAGCAGTCCCGTCGCGCCCACGAGGATCGCGAGCGGAACGTGCGGAAACCAGGCATTCGCGTGCAGGAAGCGCGCGATGCGGTTGCGCGCCATCCGCACCGACAGCGGGAATGCCGTTGGCAGGCGTAGTTTGCGGGTGATCGAGGCGGGGGCCTGCGACCCGCGCTCCGGGGACTCCCCGCTATTCACCGATGCCGCACGCTCCGGTGCCGCAGAAGCCGTTGCCGCAACCGGGGGCGGCGCACGCGGACTCGCTCGTACTCGTGCCGCCATGGATGAAGCCGGCGGAGATCAGTTTCTCGACGGGCGCGCGGGGGTCGGTCCTGCCGGGCGGGATGCCGGCCCGCTCGCAAAGCTCGCCCCAGGTCGAGAGCCGCTCGGCCATGTTGTGCCGCACCTCGACCAGGCGGCCATTGGCTTCACAACGATATTCGTATGTCGGCACCGTGTTCTCCGCCAGCCTGCTTCCGGGTCGATGAGTCCGCCAGCGCGAATACTAGCAGGACCCCGCGGCGGGAGTGCAGAGGCCCTGATCCGGGCGCGCGCCTGCTATATTTCCCGGACCATGGTCGAATCGAGC
Organism: Steroidobacteraceae bacterium; assembly: GCA_035713045.1. Classification (GTDB taxonomy): domain Bacteria; phylum Pseudomonadota; class Gammaproteobacteria; order Steroidobacterales; family Steroidobacteraceae; genus 13-2-20CM-66-19. The sequence goes on along the minus strand of DASTAC010000051.1, from coordinate 953 downwards.
AACCTCTCCGCGGCCCGGACCCCGGGAACCCCGCCGGTGACATTCGCCGATGTCGAGGCGGCGGCGGCGCGGCTCGATGGGATCGCACATCGCACGCCGGTGATGACCTCGCGAACGGCGGATGCCAGGGCGGAAGGCCGTCTCTTCTTCAAATGCGAGAACTTGCAGCGGGGCGGCGCGTTCAAGTTTCGCGGCGCCTACAACGCCATTGCCGCCTTGAGCGATGCCCAGCGCGGGCAGGGCGTGATCGCTTACTCCTCCGGCAATCATGCCCAGGCGGTGGCGCTCGCGGGACGGCTGCAGGGCGTGGCGACGACGATCGTGATGCCCAAGGACGCCCCGGCCGCCAAGGTGAGCGCGACGCGGGAATACGGCGGCGAGATCATCTTCTATGACCGCTACACGGAGAGCCGCGAGGAGATCTGCGCCGCATTGGCAGCCGACCGCGGCGCGACCGTCATCCCGCCCTATGATCACCCGCAGGTGATCGCCGGCCAGGGCACGGCCGCCCGCGAGCTCTTCGATGCCGTGGGCGAGCTCGACGTCCTGCTGGTGAGCCTGGGAGGCGGCGGGCTGCTCGCGGGCAGCGCGCTGGCCGCCCGGGTGCTGAGTCCGCGATGCCGGGTCATCGGGGTCGAGCCTGAGGCGGGCAATGACGGCCAGCAGTCATTCCGCGCCGGCCGCGTCATTCGCATCCCGGTGCCGCGCTCCATCGCCGACGGAGCGCTCACCACCTACATCGGCGAAATCAACTTCCCGGTCATTCGGGCCCTGGTGCATGACGTCGTCACCGTGACGGACGGGATGCTGGTCGAGGCGATGAGGTTCTTTGCCGAGCGCATGAAGATCGTCGTGGAGCCGACGGGCTGCCTGGGGGCCGCCGCGGCTTTCTCCAGGCAACATCACCGGCCCGGCGAGCGCGTCGGGATCCTGATCAGCGGCGGCAACATTGA
>DASTAC010000050.1:0-21710 GCA_035713045.1 Steroidobacteraceae bacterium | reverse complement strand
GCCCTCACGGTCATCTCCTCGATCGTGCCCGGATCGAGGCAGCGCGCATTGACGCTGAAACCGTCCGGGTGCGAGCGGGGGACATAAAAAGACTTGATGCCGCACACCGAGCAGAAGAGGTGCCTGGCGGTGCCGGTGTTGAACGTGTACGTCGTGAGCACCTCCTGGCCGGAAAGCAGCTTGAAGTGCTCGGCCCGCACCACGAGGTGCAGGTATCCCGCCTTGCTGCACATCGAGCAGTTGCAGTCGGACACCTCAACCCTGGCGGGGGCGAGTGCCTCGAATTTGACCCTGCCGCAGTGGCAGCCGCCGCGATGCGTGACCAGTGCTGGCTCGGACATGGCTCAATGCTCCTCCCGCTCGAGTTTACCCGGGGACGGCCGGGCCGCAACCGGACGTGAGCAGTGCGTCGCATTCCTGGCGCGGGGAACGGCCTGTTCAGCTGGCGCTCAGCTAATCTGCGCGAGGCTATATATGCGGCTGCCACCCAGCGCGCAACGGAGACTTCGAAATGATGAAATCGTCTGCAACGACTTTGGCCGGCGGCAGCCGGCCGGCGGCGCGAGGCGCGGGGACCGGGTCTCGCAAACGCATGATCATTGCGGCCATGGCGCTCTCGTTGTTGACGAGCTCGCTCGCCCTGGCCGACCCGCCATGGGATCGCGGTCACGACGGCGGAGATCACCGCGAGTGGCGCCATGACGACGGGGATCATCGCGATCGGCACCGGGACGACGGCGATCGCCGCGATTGGCGCCGCGATGACCACGAGCGCCGCGAGCATCGGGACGACCGGTGGCGGGATCGCCATGAGTACCGTTACCGCGAGCAGTTCGACTCGGGGCGCTATTGGCGGCCGCCCGGCTACTACGTGCATGAATGGCGGCGTGGCGATCGCCTTCCGATCACCTTCCGGGCGCCGGCATATGTCATCCCTGACTTCGCGTTGTATCACCTGCGTCCGCCGCCGCCCGGCTACTACTGGGTCCGCGTGAACAACAACGCCGTTCTCGCGGCCATCACGACGGGTGTCGTCGTGAGCATCGCCTACAACCTGTTCCACTGAATCGCTCCACCGGCTCCGTGCCCCGGGGATGCTCCCCCGGGGCCGGGCCCGTTCCGCGGCGGCCTCTCGAGCGCCAGACCTGCCCCGTTCCGCCATAATTCCTCATCGCCTCGCCACCGTTGCGTCCGACTGCATGCGCAGATTGCGGCGCTCAATGCTCCCAGGTTCACCACTGGGAGCACGCGATGATCGATTCGAGCAAAATACCCATAGCCTTCGCGCCGTCCTTCGGGATTCGTAGAGGCGTAAGGCGGCTGCATCTGCTCCTGCTCGCGCGGCCACGGCTCATCTCGAATCTCCTGGCACTCGTCGCGCTCTTCTCGATCGGTTTCGTGTAGATCGGCTACAGTGGCAGCCTCTCTCTGCCGAGTATCGGAGGCTGCCAGTGCGCATTCGCGGTCTTGCATGGCTCCTGGTCGGACTGTCCATCGCCGGGTCGGCGTGTGCCGCGGGTTCCCCCGCCACCGTCGCGCCAAGCGCCGTCGATCCTTCCTATTTCCAGGCGCTGCACTGGCGGCTCATCGGCCCTTTCCGCGGCGGCCGCGTGCTCGCGGTCACCGGTATTGCGGGTAATGAGCGGCAGTTCTACTTCGGCGCGGTGGACGGTGGCGTCTGGGAGACGAAGGATGCCGGCAGGACCTGGCAGCCGATCTTCGATCACGAGCCGGTAGGCTCGATCGGGGCGATCGCGATCGCGCCTTCCCGCCCGAGCACCCTCTATGTGGGCACGGGCGAAGCGGACATGCGCTCGGATATCGCTCAGGGCGATGGCATGTACAAGTCCACGGACGGCGGCGCGCACTGGACGCACATCGGGCTGACCGACTCGCGCCAGATCGCGCGCATCATCGTCGATCCGCACGATCCCAACCTCGTGTACGTTGCCGCCCTGGGGCATCCCTATGGTCCCAATGCGCAGCGCGGCGTATTCCGCTCGCGTGACGGTGGCCGGCACTGGAAGAAGGTCCTGTACCTCAACGACAACACGGGTGCGGTCGATCTCGCCTTCAAGCCGGGCGACCCGAGGACGATCTACGCGGCCCTGTGGCAGACGCGGCGGCCGCCGTGGAGCGTCTATCCTCCGTCCAATGGTCCCGGCAGCGGGCTTTACGTCTCCCACGACGGCGGCAATCACTGGACTCACGTGGTGGGCCGCGGCTTTCCGCCCAATCCCGGCCGCATCGGGCTCGCCGTCTCCCCCGCGAGTCCCGACCGGGTGTACGCGCTGGTCGCCGGCCCCTGGGGCCAGGCGGGCCTCTACCGCTCGAATGACGGCGGCCGCGACTGGCGGCATGTCTCCTCGGATCCGCGGATCTCGGGGCGCGGCTGGTACTTCTGCGCGCTCACGGTCGATCCGACGAACGCCAACCGGCTCTACGTCATGAACACGATCGTCCTCGAGTCCCGGGACGGCGGCGCGCATTTCATCGCGCTCAAGGGCGATCCGACGGGCGATGACTTCCACCAGCTCTGGATCGACCCGACCGACCCCCGGCGGCAGATCCTGGGCGCCGACCAGGGCGCGCAGGTCACGCTCGACGGCGGCAAGACCTGGAGCAGCTGGTACAACCAGCCGACGGCGCAGATCTACCACGTCAGCACCGACAACCGGTTCCCGTACTGGGTCTATGGGGCGGAGCAGGACTCCGGCGCGGTGGCCCTGCCGAGCCGAACCTCGGGCTATGACGGCATCACCATGGAGCAGTTTCACGAGATCACCCCGGGCGGCGAGAACGGGATGATCGCCCCAGATCCGAGAAACCCGAACATCATCTACGGAGATGGCACGGACAGCTCCACCAGTGTCTCGAAGCTCAACCTCAAGACCGATCAGACCCGCGACGTCGACCCGACGCTCGCCTATCCTTTCGCTCATTACCGCTCGGCCTGGACGCTGCCGCTCGTTTTCTCCAAGCGCGAGCAGAAGACGCTCTACTTCGCCAACCAGCGGCTCTTCAGCACGAGCGACGGCGGCAGGCACTGGAAGCCGATCTCTCCCGATCTGACACGCCAGGATCCCGGCGTGCCGCCGAATCTCGATCCGACGACCGCCGCCGACGACTACCATGTCGGCCAGCGCCGCGGCGTCATCTACTCCATCGCGCCATCGCCTCTCAGTGCCAAGGTGATCTGGGTCGGGACGGACGACGGCCTCGTATGGCGCACGGCGGACGGCGGCAAGCACTGGAAGAACGTCACACCGCGGGCGCTGACACCGTGGTCGAAGGTGGCGGGCATCGAGCTGTCGCATTTCAACCCGAACGTCGCCTATCTCGCGATCGATCGGCATCGCCTCGATGATGATACGCCGTACGTCTACATCACGCGCGACGACGGCAGGACCTGGAGCCGCGCCGATGCCGGCATTCCACGTGGCAGCTTCGTCAATGTGGTGCGGGAGGACCCCGTACGTCCGGGGCTGCTCTACGCCGGGACGGAATTCGGCATCTACGTGTCATTCGACGACGGAGCCCGCTGGCAGTCCCTGCAGGAAAACCTGCCGGTGACATCGGTCCGCGATATCGATGTGCACGGCGATGATCTCGTCATCGCCACGCATGGGCGCGGTTTCTGGATCATGGATGACATCACGGCCCTGCGGCAGATGAGCGAGGTGCGCCCGGGTGGGGTGACCCTCTTCGCGCCGGCGGTGGCGATCCGCCTGCGGCCGGCCGACTTCACCGGCACGCCCATGCCGAAGGACGAGCCGACGGCTTCCAACCCGCCGAACGGCGCGATCATCGATTACGTGCTGCCGCGCGGGGTGAGCGGTCCCGTCCAGGTGACGATCCTCGATGCGCACGGCCAAGTGGTTCGCCGGTACAGCAGCGCCGAGCACGTACCGCCGCCGAATCCGGCGAAGTTGCTGTTCGCTCCGGAGTGGGTGGTGCCGAATCCCACTCCGTCGGCGGCGCCGGGCATGCAGCGGTTCGTGTGGGATCTGCGCTACGCGAAGCTCACCCAGGCCGACACCGAGGGCTCCCCGAAGGATGGCGTGTGGGCGCCCCCGGGACGTTACACGGTGGAGCTGACAGTCGCCGGCCGCGATTACCGGCAGCCGCTCTCCGTCGTACCGGATCCGCGTGTCAAAGTGTCGCAAGCCGCGCTGCAGAGGCAGTTCGAGCTGGCGCGCAAGGTCGAGGCGCAGCGGCTCACGGTCTCCGTGGCGCTCGCGGGCGCCGAGACGCTGCTCGATGCGATCGACGCGCGGCTCGCGACGGCCGGCGCCCTGCACGCGGACATGGCGGCGCTGCTCGCAAAGGCGACCGACATCTCCGGAACGCGTCCGCACGCGAACCGCATGCCGTTCCCGGCGGTGCCCCCGCTGCGGACCGACAGTCTGCAGGCCATTGCGACCGATCTTCGCCAGCTCGAGGCGGCGGTGGATGGAGCGGATGCGGCTCCGAGTCCTGACGCGCTGGCATCCTACGCCGAGCTCTCGCGCAGCCTGAGCGCGACGCTTGCCGAGTGGAAGCGGCTGCAGAGCACGGATCTGGCGCGGCTCAATGCGCGGCTGAAGTCGGCGGGGCAGCAGCCGATCTGAAGATGGGCCGAGGCGTTGCTGTTGGCCATCCGTGGCGGCGGGGCCCCCGGCCCGCGCATCGTGCGCGGGCGCTCGCCGGAGCGAGGAGACGTTAAGTGTCCTCGCTGAAGAGGCCGGCTCGCCCTTCCAGGGCGAGCAGCCTGCGCTTGATCGGCAGGCCGCCGCCGAACCCGGTGAGGCTGCCATCGGCGCCGATCACGCGGTGGCAGGGCACGAGGACGGGAAGCGGGTTGGCGCCGTTGGCGAGCCCGACGGCGCGTGAGGCGCCCGGGTTGCCGATGCGGCGCGCGAGCTCGCCGTAGGAAATCGTCCTTCCATACGGAATATCCCTGAGCGCATTCCAGACGCGCCGCTGAAAATCCGTCCCTCGAGGCGCGAGGGGCAGGTCGAACGCCTGTCTGCGGCCTGCGAAATACTCGCCGAGTTGTGCGATCGCCGCGCGAAACGGCGCTGCATCGGCCCGCCAGCCGTCCGGCGGCTGCAGCGGCCGCGGACCGGACTGGAAGCCCACCTGGATGAGACTGTCACCGTCGCCTGCGAGGAGCAGCCGGCCGACGGGCGAGTCGATCTCATGCCAGTAGAGTATTCCCGGGGTCTTCATCTGAGGTCTCCACGGTGGTCCCGGTCGCCGGCCGCGCACCAGAGGTGCATGACCGCATAACCTCGCCACGGCCGCCATGCGGCGGCGCGGCGATCCAACTCCCGCGCCGTCAGCGGGGCTCCTTCGGTGGCCGTCATGCGGCGCACCACGAGGTCCGCGCTGAGGAACGCGTCGGGCTCGCCGAGCGCCCGCAACGCGATGTACTGCGCCGTCCATTCACCGATGCCCGGCAACTGCACCAGGGATGCCACGACTTCCTCGGCCGGCCGGTCGAAGGCGACCCGGCCTTCGGCCACGGCACGCGCCAGCGACTTCAGCGCGGCGATCCGGGCGCCGGTCAGGCCCAGCCCGTCGAGATTCGCGGCCGCCAGGACGTCTGCTGTCGGGAAGAGACGATCGAGTCCGGCTGTCGCTGCGGCGACCGGCTCACCGGTGCGCCCGACGAGCCGCCCGGCCAAGGTGCGCGCGGCAGCCACCGTGACCTGCTGTCCCAAGACCGCGCGCACCGCGCATTCGAACGCGTCCCACGTGCCCGGTATGCGAATGCCGGGGCGGCGGCGCACGAGCGGGCGCAACAGCGGATCGGACCGAAGCCCCGCGGCGACGAGCGCCGGATCGGCGGACAGATCGAACACGCGGCGCGCGGCCGTCGCGATCTGAAACAATGCGGCGGACGGCGCGCCCCGGACGCGGAGCCGCAGCGCATCCTTGCCTGCCACCGGCTGCACCTGAATCTCTGCATGACCGGCACCGGTCCGGATGAGCCGCGCATAGCTCTGCTCCTCCACCCGCTCCACACCGGGCGTGGCGCGCAATGCGAGGAATTGACGCAGGTGATCCCAGTCGTACGGTGGACGGTAGGCGAGGCCGAGCGTCACTTCGTGACCCGCGCCGGGCACCGGCGGCTCGCGGCGGTCTCGGCGCAGCTCCCGAGGCGCTCGGCGATAGGCCTTCTGAAACGCATCGTTGAAGCGGCGGAGGCTCCCGAAGCCCGAGGCGAGCGCGATCTGCGTCATCGGCAGATCGCTCTCATCGAGCAGCCGCTTCGCGAAATGCAGCCGGCGGGTCTGCGCCACGGCGAGCGGCGATGCGCCCACGTGCTGCAGGAACAACCGGTCGAGATGCCGTGCCCCAATGCCGATACGGGATGCGAATTCCCCGACGCTGGCCTCATCCAATGCTCCTTCGTCGATGAGGCGCAGGGCGCGCCTCACCACCGCGGAGGTCCCGAGCCAGGCCGCGGTGCCGGGCGCGGCTTCGGGACGGCAACGCAGGCAGGGCCGAAAGCCCGCGTCGGCTGCTGCGGCTGCGGAAGTGAAATAGCGCACGTTGGATCTTCGCGGAGACGGGGACGCCGGACAGATCGGCCGGCAATAGATGCCGGTCGAGGTCACGGCAATGAAGAACTTGCCGTCGAAGCGGGGATCGCGGCTGAGGCGCGCCCGCTCCAGCACCGTGGGATCAAGTGGCGGCAGGTCCTGCATGGGCGGGACGATACGCCGCACGCATCTCAGGGACTAGCCGTTTCCGGACGTGCACGCCGCCAGGGTCCGCTATATGCTGTTGCCGCATCGTTCACGCGCCGGACGCGGCGCTTGGGAGCGGCATGCGGAGGTCCGGATCATTCGAGCGGCGGAGGACCTGGTCGCATTGCAGCCGCAATGGTGGCGGCTCTGGCGCGGCGCCGGTGCGGCGCCGTTCCTCGCTCCGGCGTGGCTCCTGCCCTGGTGGCAATGCTTCCGTCCGGGCGAGTTGCGCAGTCTCGCGGTGCTCGATGACGGCCGCCTCGCCGCGCTCTAGCGCGATCGGGGGCGGTTGTTGCCGGTCGGTATCGCGCGGATCGCCGACGGCAGCATCGACCTCACGCTGCTCGTCGACACCGTTCCATATCTTCTGCTGTCGGAGGGAGAGCTCGTCGGACGCTATCTTGCGGAGATCTCCGGCGTTTTGCGCACCGGCGGCGACGTGCTGATCCTCAACTTCTCCTACCGTGACGACATCGCGGCCGACCGCACCGACCTCGAGCAGCTGGCCGCGCGTTGCGGGCTGTCGCTCGTCGAAGCGGCGGCGCGCCCCTGCGAATCATGGGACGCGGCGGCGTTTCGCCTCGTCAGATGCGGAGCATTGCCCGCGTCCGCGCAATGAGACGCAAGTCACATTGTTTGCCCACCGGCAGCGCAGCCTGAGATAGTATCTTTCGAGCGATTCGCATCAGGGTTCATTGCGAAGCTTGGGATCGACGGGGGAACCGATGACGCTCTCTGCCTGGACTCGGGGGCACGAGCCCATGACCGGCCTGCGGCGCGCCGTGCTCGCCGTGGGCGCATTGGCCGCGGCATCGCCGGTGCTGCAAGCTCGACCTGCCGCCACAGCGCAACTCGAGGAGCCCAAGCAGCTCAGCATCGCGCAGCTCGCCCACGTGGAGGTGACCTCCGTCACCCGGGCTCCGCAGCCGCTTTCCCAATCCGCCGCCGCGGTGGCCGTCGTGACGAGCGGCGAGATCGCTCGCTCCGGCGCGAACAACATCCCGGGGGCGATCCGCTACGTTCCCGGCCTCGATGTCGCCGCAGGTGACGATAAGCGAATGGCCCGTCAGCTCGCGCGGCTTCGCGAGCATCAACTCCCCGGGTCTCCCCGGACGCGTTCGCCGGCGAACGCTCGATCATCGTGATCGGCGTACTCGGCGATGATCCCGTCGGCGGCGCGCCCGAGGCGGCGGTCGCGCGCCTCCGAGGCGCCGCAGCTGTCGCGGCTCCTGAGCGCCCTGAAGGGCGCGGTGTCCTCACCGTGAGCAGTCTCGATCATTTCGCGCGCAGTCTCAGGCTGCGCCCGACGCTGCTGAGCGCCGGCGCCTCAGGGGAGGGCTAGGGCGTGCCGCTGCGGAACATGCCGATCCGGCGCAAGCTCATGGTCATGCTGCTCGTGACGAGCGGCGCGGTGCTCGCGCTCACCTGCGCCGCTTTCATCGGCTATCAGTACGCGGCATATCGCGCCTCCGCCCGCCGCACCCTGCAGATGCTGGGAGAGGTCATTGCCAGCAACAGCACGGCGGCGGTCGCTTTCCAGGATGCGCCGGATGAGACGGATGTTCTCGCGGCGCTGCATGCGGAGCCGCACATCACGATGGCTGCGGTGTATGGTGCTAACGGCAGACTCTTCGCTCATTACCCGGCGGATGCCCCGGCGGCCACATTTCCACGCCACCCGCAGCACGCCGGCCTGCGCTTCGATCGTGGCCTGCTCCTCGATGATCAACCGATCCGTCAGGGCGGCGATCCGCGGCTCGGTACTCTGTATCTGCGCTGGGACCTGAGCTCGATGCACCGCGCAATCGCCCTTTACGCGCTGGTCGCGGCGGGACTGACGGCGCTTGCCATGCTGCTGGCATACCTCCTCGGGCGTTCCCTGCAGCGGCAGATCTCGAGGCCGGTGCAGACTTTGGGGCGAGCGGCGCTCGCGGTTTCGGAGAGTCACGACTACACCGTGCGCGCTCCGAAGCTCGGCAACGACGAGCTCGGAGCCCTGACCGATGCCTTCAACCACATGTTGGATCGGTTGACGTCCGACATCGCGGAGCGCAAGGCCGCCGGGGCGAGGCTGCAGCGGCAGGCGTCACGGCTCGATCTGCTCAATCGCATCACCCGCGCGGTGGCGGAGCGGCAGGATCTGCGCAGCATCTTCCAGGTGGTGATCCGCCACCTGGAGGAGGACGTGCCGATCGACTTCGGTTGTATCTGTCTCTACGATCCTCAGGAGGAGACCCTGACCGTGACGAGCGTCGGTGCGAGGAGCCGCCAGACGGCACTGGAGCTGGCGCTGACGGAGAAAGCGCGGGTGCGCGTCGACCGCAACGGACTGAGCCGCTGCGTGCGCGGCGAGCTGGTCTACGAGCCCGACATCGGCGGCAGCCGATTCCCTTTCCCCGCCACCCTGGCGAAGGGCGGATTGCGCGCTCTGGTCGTTGCGCCGCTGCGGGCCGAGAGTCAGGTGTTCGGGGTTCTGGTGGCCGCGCGGCGCGAGCCGGCGTCCTTCACCAGCGGCGACTGCGAGTTCCTGCGGCAGCTGAGCGAGCACGTCGCGCTCGCGGCGCACCAGGCGCAGCTCTATGACGCGCTGCAGCGCGCCTACGAGGATCTGCGGCAGAGTCAGGAGACGGTGGTGCAGCAGGAGCGGCTGCGGGCGCTGGGCCAGATGGCGAGCGGCGTCGCACACGACATCAACAATGCGATTTCCCCGATCGCGCTCTACACCGACTCGCTGCTCGAAAGGGAGCCTGCACTCAGCGACCGCGCACGCGCATACCTGACGACGATCCAGACGGCCATCCACGATGTAGCGAGGACCGTGAGCCGCATGCGCGAGTTCTATCGTCCTCAGGAGGGTCAGGCGGCACTCGTCAGGATCGATCTCGATCGCCTCATCGGCGGGGTGCTGGAGCTGACCCAGGCCCGCTGGCGCGATCTGCCGCAGGAGCGCGGCGCGGTCATCGAGCTGCGCACCGAGCTCGCGGATCCCCCGGCCGTCGTCATGGGCGCGGAGAACGAGATTCGCGACGCCCTCACCAATCTCATCTTCAACGCGGCCGACGCGATGCCCGAGGGCGGCACGCTCACTTTGCGAACGACGACGGAGAAGCGGACCTCGGGGAATCCGGCTCCGGAGGCCATCGAGAGGGTGTGCCTGGAGGTCTGCGACACGGGCATCGGCATGAGCGAGGAGACGCGGCGGCGCTGCCTGGAGCCGTTCTTCACCACGAAGGGCGAGCGCGGCACCGGGATGGGGCTTGCGATGGTATATGGCATGGCCCAGCGGCACCGTGCCGAGCTCGCGATCGACAGCGTCCCCGGGGAGGGCACGACGGTGAGGATCCTCTTCCCGGCCGCGCGGCGCACGGCCGATGAGACGGGAAGGCAGCTCGCGCTCGCGAGCCCGGTGCAACCCCTGCGGGTCCTCATCGTGGACGACGACCCGCTCATCATCGAGTCGCTTCGCGAGACACTGGGCGGCGATCGCCACGCCGTGACGGCGGCGGAAGGCGGTCAGGCAGGCATCGAGGCCTTCGCCGCGGCGCTGGCGCGCGGTGAGCCGTTCGACATGGTGATCACCGACCTGGGAATGCCTTACGTGGATGGCAGGCGTGTCGCCGCCGCGATCAAGGCGGCGTCACCAGAGACCCCGGTGATCCTGCTCACCGGGTGGGGCCAACGGATCACCGCGGACAATCAGATCCCGCCCCACGTCGACCGTGTCCTCAATAAGCCGCCGCGGCTGCGAGAGCTGCGACTGGCCCTGACGGAGCTGGCCCGCCGCGCCTGAGCGCTGCGGTGGCGGGGCCGAGGCTTGCTGAGTGCTCGCCATGGTCCGCCCCGCTGCGATCGTTGCGCTGGCAGCGGCCGCCATGCTGGCGGCCTGCGGCGGCAAGAACGCGGGCGTCGCCCCTTCGAGATCGGCGACTCCGCTCGAAGGGCAGCTGCTGCAAAGTCCACAGAAGACGGGCTCCTACTCGGTCTCCGACCTGCTATCGATGTTGAGCGGCAACAGCGACGCCGCGCAGCTGCTGAACCTCGCCTTCACGCCGTTCTGCACGGTCGCTGTCTACCACATGGAGTATGAGACGGTGGGAGGCCGGGGCGAGGCGGCCACCGCCTCGGGCGCCATCATGGTGCCCGGCGGCCCCGATCCGTCGTGTCAGGGCGCGAGGCCGGTCGTGCTCTACGCGCACGGCACCTCGACCGACAAGTCCTACAACATCGCCGAGATCTCGAGCAACCCCGAGGGAGAGCTTCTCGCCGCGGTGTTCGCCGCCCAGGGCTACATCGTCGTGGCGCCCAACTACGCCGGATACGACACTTCGAGCCTCTCCTACCATCCCTACCTCGTGGCCGACCAGCAGTCGCACGACATGATGGACGCGCTCGCCGCTGCCCGCAGCGCCTTCTCCTCAGTGGGCGCGGACGGCGGCAGCAAGCTGTTCGTCACGGGATACTCCCAGGGCGGATACGTAGCGCTTGCCACGCTGCGCGCCATGCAGACGGCGGGGATGAGTGTCACGGCCGCAGGGCCGATGTCGGGCCCGTATGCGCTTTCGGCATTCGGCGATGCGATCTTCGAGGGCGAGGTGGACGGCGGCGCAACGATCAACTTCACGATGATCGTCTCCGCATATCAGCACTCGTACGGCAATGTGTACAGCCAGCCGACGGATGTCTTCTCGCCGCAATATGCGCCAAACATCGCCTCGCTCCTGCCGAGCAACACCACGCGGTCCAATCTCTATGCGCAGGGATTGCTGCCGCAGTACGCGCTCTTCAGCAATACGCCGCCGGCCCCGCAGTACGCCTCCATGACGCCGGCCACGACGCCTGCCAATCTCGCTCCGGCGTTCGCGCAGGGGTTCGGCCCGAGCCCGCTCGTCACGAACGCCTACCGGCTGAGCTATCTTCAGGATGCGGCGGCGCATCCGGACGGCGGGTTCCCCACCGTCACCAATGACATGCCGCCCTCGAATCCGGCGAACGGGCTGCGGCAGGACCTCGCCAGGAACGACCTTCGCGACTTCAATCCCGCGGTTCCCGTGCTGCTCTGCGGCGGCGACAACGATCCGGTGGTGTTCTACCTCAATACGCAGCTCATGCAGGGATACTGGGCGGCACAAGCTCCAGGCGTCCAGGTTGCTGTGCTCGATGTCGACTCGGCGGTCGGTCCCAACGATCCCTATGCGGCCGTCAAGAACGGCTTCGCGGCGGCCAAGGCTGCCGTGGCTGCCGCAGCCGTGGCCGGCGGCGCCACGGACGGCGGCCAGGCCGCCGTGCTGACCGACTATCACGCGGGGCTGGTGCCGCCGTTCTGTCTCTATGCGGTAGAGCAGTTCTTCGGCAAGTTCTGAGCGGCCGCGCCGAGGGCGGCGTGCCGGCGCATTCCCCACCGCGACGCCGCTCCGACGCCGTGCACCAGTCCTGACACACTGCACCAAAATCGTGCGCGGCAAATCGCTGTTGCTTTCTAGCAACGGTTGCTGAAAACCGCCTCGCGTTCGGCTATCTTCGTGGTAACAAAGTGGCGACACGTGGACCGCCGGCCGTCAGCGAGAGATCACTTTATCTGGCGAGCGAGCCTGCAGCGGCATGGCTGCTCGCCCCACCGCATTCCGGGGAGTCATGAACGTGAGACGTACGAACGCACTTTTGGGTGTAGCCGTGGCCTTGGCGCTCGAGGCGGCGATTGCGGGCACCGGCCGTGCAGCGCAGCCCGCCGATGTCCAGATCAATCAGCTGGCGACGGTCGTGGTCACCGCGACCAAGCGCAAGACGCTCGCGCAAGACACGCCGATCAGCATGACGGTGCTCACCGCCGCCAATATCGCCGATCGCGGCCTGAGGGACTTCAACACTCTGGCCCAGGGCGTCCCGGGCCTGGCGATGCGCACCTCCGGCCCCAATCAGACCGAATACGAGATGCGCGGCCTGAATTCCTCGGGCGGCAATACCTCCATGGTCGGAGTGTACCTGGACGACATCGCGCTCTCCGCACCCGCCTCGGAGCAGCTCGGCAAGGTGATCATCGATCCCAACCTGTACGATCTGGAGCGGGTCGAGGTTCTGCACGGACCGCAGGGCACCCTGTACGGAGCGAGCTCCATGGGGGGGACCGTGCGGCTCATCCCCGCCATGCCGCAGCTCGGGGTCTTCGACGGCTCCGGCGAGACGATCGTCTCCGACACCGGCTCCGGCGGCAGCATCAATTTCGCGCAGAACGGCATGGTGAACCTGCCGCTCGGATCGACGGCCGCCCTGAGGCTGGTCGGCTCCGCCTCCTCCACCAGCGGCTGGCTCAATCGGTATGTTCTCGCCGACGGCTCCGTGACGTCGGACGCCGGCTCCAATCCCGCCACGTCGCGTCCCGCGAATTTCTATACGGCGCCGATCATCTCGACCGCATCGGGCGTGAACTCTTCGACGGACGATTCATTCCGCGCGATCCTGCTCTACCAGCCGAACGACCAGCTCAAGATCACACCGATGATCATGTGGCAGCAGGATACGAGCGGCGCCCCCAACGCGGTGGACGTCAACGGCTCGCCGACGAATCCCGCCATGCCGAGCCCGAAAGGCCATTATGAGATCTATCAGACCTCCGAGCCGCAATGGGACCGCTTCACGCTGGGGAGCCTGAAGGTCGAATATGCCGTGACGCCCGACATCGGCCTGACATCGATCACGGGCCTGTGGTCGAATCACTCCCTGGTCTCGCAGGACGGCACCGAGGAGAACTCGAGCTCGACCGCGCTCGGCCCCGCCGATCCCACGGCGGCCCCTCCGCCCTATGACACTTCCGCCGGCGGCCTCGGCCCCACCGGCCCCGGGCCTTTCGGCCCCGGGGTCGAGGAGCGTGATTACACCCGTCAGGTGAGCGAGGAGCTGCGCCTCGCCTCCACGGGCGGCGGACCGCTGCAGTGGCTCGCGGGTTACTATTACCAGGATCTCCAGTCCGAGTGGGACATGTGGTCGGTCAATCCGCAGGCCGGACCGGTCGCCAACATCTACGTCGACTACATGCCGCAGACCATCCTGCAGAACTCCTTTTTCGGCAATCTCTCGTGGGAGTTCCCGCGCGGCCTGAAGGCCAGCGTCGGACTGCGCTGGTATCACTACTCGTATGCCCAGAGCAATTCCGAGTGGGGTGATTTCACGCCGTACGGCTTCGCGAACCTGCTGAGCCCCACGGGTCCGACGGTGGCCGGAAACAACGCGCCGTTCAACACCAGCGCGGGAGGCGGCGCCAGCGGCACCAATCCCCGCTTCAATCTGACCTGGCAGATCGACAGCGACCACATGGTGTACTTCACGGTCGCCAAGGGCTTCCGCCTGGGCGGCACCGACCAGCCTTTCGTCGGCTACAACCACCCGGTGACCGCGGCCGATTGCGCGGCGCCGTCGTCACTCGTCGTGATCCAGCAGTGCGGCCTTCAGACGAAGCTGTCGGCGACGCCGACCCAGCCGGGAGGGCCTTACACGTCGCTCGCGAATTTTCCCAATGTCAATGCGCAGGGCGTGCCGCAGTTCAAATCGGACTCCGTGTGGGACTACGAGATCGGGACCAAGAACGAGTTCTTCGACCATCGCGCCCTCTTCAACCTGACAGGATATTTCGAGCGCTGGACGGATCCGCAGATCGCGACGAACATCGCCGGCTTCGGTTTCACCGTGAACGGCGGCAACGCCAACATCTACGGCCTCGAGGCGGAGTTCCGCGCCCATCTCGGCTACGGATTCGATTTCACGACGGACTGGGGGTACACGCACAGCAAGTTCCTCAGCGACAGCGCGATCGACGGCATACCGGCGGGCTACGCCGTGCCCGATACGCCGAAGGTCACCGGCTCGGCGTCGCTCAACTACGTTCATTCCCTGAGCGATGAGATGTCCCTCTTCGGAAACGTGACTTACAGCTATGTCGGATCGCGGTACGACCTGCCTTACGGCGTCACGGTGTATCTCAACAACATCGGCCAGACCGCGCTCCATCTGCCGTCGTACGGCATCACGAACCTGCGTGTCGGGGTGCGCACGGCGAGCTGGACCGCGGCCCTGTTCGTCGACAACGCGACCGACAACCAGGTGCTGCTCGACCCGCTGCCGCAGATCAATCTGGCGATTCCGCAGTTCACGCGCTACATCGTGAATCAGCCGGTCACGTATGGGCTGGATGTGAGCTACCGCTTCGGCAAGTAGGCGCGTCCGTGTCCTGGCATATCAGGCCGGCCGTGGCGCAGGACGCGGCCGCGATCGAGGAGCTGATCGCCCGGTCGATCCGGACGCTCGGAGCCGCGGATTACTCCTCGCAGCAGATCGAAGGCGCCCTCAAGGGCGCCTTTGGTCTCGACAGTCAGCTCATCGCCGACGGGACGTACTTCGTGGTGGAGGCGCAGGGGCGGCTCCTGGGGTGCGGGGGATGGAGCTACCGCCGTACGCTCTTCGGAGGTGATGCGCGCTCGGGACGGGATGCCGGCACCCTCGATCCGCGCAGCGATGCGGCCAGGATCCGCGCATTCTTCGTCGACCCGGATGCGGCCCGCAGCGGCATCGGCAGCGCGCTGCTCGAGCACTGCGAGGCGCAGGCGCGACGCCACGGCTTTCGGCGTGCGCAGATGATGGCGACACTGCCCGGCGTGCGGCTCTATTCCGCACGCGGCTATGTGCCGGGGGCGAGCGTCCGGTATCCGCTCGCGGAAGGCCTGTCGATAGAGTTCGTGCCGATGGGCAAGAGCCTGGCTACGGCGCCAGAGTGAAGTAGAAGCTGGCCCCGCGATCGGGCGCGGACTGCGCCCAGATGCGCCCGCCGTGGCGGTGGACGATGCGGTGAGCCGCTGCCAGGCCGATACCGACGCCCTCATGCTCCCGCTCGGAGTGCAGGCGTTGAAATGGATGAAATAGCCGGCCCGCGTGGTTCATGTCGAAGCCTGCCCCGTTGTCGGACACGAAGTAGATCGGGGGCGTCGCCGATCGTGCGCCGACCTCTATCCGTGCGCTCTCGCGGCAGCGGGTGAACTTCCAGGCGTTGTGCAGCAGCGCTTCGAGCGCGGTGGTGAGCAACGAGGGATCCGCCTCGGCGGCAATGCCGTCGGGGATCACAGCCTCGACGGTCCGCTGCGGCTCGGCCGCACGCAGGCGATCGAGAATGCGGCGTGCGATCGGTGAGAGCTCCAGAGGAATCGGAGTCAGGTCCGCGCCATGGATGCGCGCGAGGCTCAACAGTCCTTCGCACATGCCCGACATGCGGTGAGCGGCATCGAGCACGTGCTGCAGGTAGCGCCTGCCGTCCGCGTCCAGGCGCTCGCCACAGTCTTCGCTCAGGGCGCGGGCGAAGCCGTCGATGGTGCGTAGCGGCGCGCGCAGGTCGTGGGCGATGGTGTAAGTCAGGGACTCGAGCTCACGGCGCGATTGTGCCAGCGCCGCCAGAGTCTTCTGCGGGTCTGCCTGCTCGTCCGCCAAATGTCAGCCTCGCGGTGATCGTCTGCCGCAGATTGCGGGATCCCCGCATGGTGACCGCGGGGAAGTCTGCCTTCAAGCCGGACGGCAACGCCGCCCGGCGTTCCGCCCCCGAGGGCGCCGGAGCAGGTGCGCGTCAGTTGGCGCGGGCGCTGTAGCTTTCCATCATGAGGCCGGTGCCGCCGCGAGAGACGTGCGCCACCACGGCAGTGCGCCGGTGGAGCTTGGTGACGGTGCCGAGGTTGATGGCGAAGGAGAGCACGACGGTCTGACCCTTGCGAAGGCCGAGGTTCGTGGTCTCGATGAAGACGCCGGTGGCGCTCAGATTCACCGCCTTGCAAAGCCTGCGGCAACCGCCGGGAACGGTGATGTAGACGGTCGTCCGGGCTCGATGCCGTGTATGCAGGCGGCGTTCCATTGAAGGCCTCGCGGGGGTTCTGGCTTTTCTAGGTCGCGACCGGAGGAATTATGCCTCGGTCCGCGCCCGCCCGCATCGACACTCAACTTAATCCATGGGCGCGAGCCCCTCCCGGTGGTTTGCGCGCCCAGCCCCGGGACCGTCCTCGATCCCGCGTTTCAGGACGGCCCTGCAACGCTCGATCCCTCGGCTTTCCCACGGCTCCGGAGTGGAGGCGCAGGGGCCGCAGGCCGCGGCGGGGTCAGTCCAGAAAGGACCTCAGCTCGCGTCCGAAGCGCTCGATGTCGACGAGGAAGGAGTCGTGTCCCTCGATGCATTGCAGGGGGGCAAACCGGGTCGCGGCCCCTCCCGCCTGCAGCGCCTGAGCGATGGCCCGCTGCTCCGCGATGGAGAAGAGCAGGTCGGATTCCACGCCGATCACGAGCGCCTGCTCGAGACCCGCCCTGCCCAGCACCGCCGCCGGATCCCCATGAGCGCCGAGATCGAAGCGGTCCATGGCCTGGGAGAGGTAGAGATAGCAGTTGGCATCGAAGGCATTCACCCAGCGCCGCGCCTGGGATTCGAGGTAGCCCTGGACCGAGAACTCGGCGGCAAAGGGCTCGTTGCGCCGCAAGTCGGGCCTGACCGGCTGGCGGTCGAAGCGCTGCTGCCACTCGGCGGCCGAGCGATAGGTCACGGTACCGAGCTTGCGCGCCAGGCCGAGCCCGGTGCGAGGCGGCCGGTCGGCCGGATAGTGGCCATGCCTCCACTCCGGATCACCCATGATCGCTTCCCGCTGGATGGAGCGCAGGGCGATGGCGAAGGGGGAGGCGGCGAGCGTGCCGGAGATGCTGACCAGCCGTCGCGCCGCACCGGGGAAGAGCGCCGCGAAGGCAAGCACCACCATGCCGCCGAGCGAGGGTCCCATGACGGCGTCCAGCCGCTGGATGCCGAGGGCTTGGGCCACCTCGTGGCCCGCGCGCGCGATGTCCTCCACCGAGAGATCGGGGAAGGTGAGCCGGTAGGGGCGCCCGGTCGCAGGGTCGATGGAGGCCGGCCCGGTCGAGCCGAAGCAGCTGCCCAGGGAATTGACGCAGACTACGAAGCGCTTGTCGGTATCAATCGCCAGTCCGGGCCCCAGCATGCGCTGCCACCAGCCGTCGCGCGGGTCCTGCGGCGAGGAAGCGGCGTGAGCCGCGGGTGAGAGTCCGGTAAAGAGGAGCACCGCGTTGTCGCGTGCGGCGTTCAGCCTCCCCCACGTCTCGTAGGCGATCTGCGCCCCGTGCAGTACACCCCCTCGCCACATCGGGAAGGGGTCAGGCAGGCGCGCGTAGCGCCGGGCGTCCGGCTCGCGCTGCTCAGCGTCGGTGATCGGGGCGGGCATGCTCACGGCTCAGGATCTCCGCCGTCGGAGATGCCTTCGAACAGCGGCGTCGAAAGATAACGCTCGCCCGTGTCGGGGATCATCGCGAGGATGACGGCATCGGGCGGCGCACCGGAGGCGACTTTCAGGGCGGCCGCGAAGGTGGCACCCGAGGAGATGCCGCAGAAGATGCCTTCGCTTCGCGCCAGCGCCCGCGAGGCCTCGATCGCCTCGGCATCCGTCACGGTCACGATCTCCTGAGCGACTTGCCGGTCGAGCACGGCCGGCAGGAAGTCCGGGGTCCAGCCCTGGATCTTGTGCGGAGCGAACGGCTTGCCCGAGAGCAGCGCCGCCGCTGCCGGCTCGCAGGCGACGATCTTCACCTCAGGCCGCGCCAGACGGATGACCTGACCGGCTCCGGTGAGGGTGCCGCCCGTGCCCCAGCCGCTGACGAAGTAATCCAGCCGCCGCCCCGCGAAGTCGCGCAGGATCTCCGGCCCGGTCGTGTTGCGGTGGTAGGCGGGATTGGCCGGGTTCTCGAACTGGCGGGGGAGAAACCATCCGTGCTTCTTCGACAGCTCCTCGGCCTTGCGGACCATGCCGGTGCCTCGCTCGGCGGCCGGCGTGAGAATCACCCTGGCGCCGAGCATGCGCATGATCTTGCGCCGCTCGATGGAGAAGCTCTCGGCCATGGTCGCGACGAAGGGGTAGCCCTTGGCCGCGCAGACCATTGCCAAGGCGATGCCGGTATTGCCCGACGTCGCTTCCACCACGGTCTGGCCGGGCGCGAGCGCGCCGCTGCGCTCGGCGTCCTCGATGACGGCGATCGCCAAGCGGTCCTTCACCGAACCGAGGGGATTGAAGAACTCGCACTTGAGGTAGAGCGCCACATGCGCGGGCGCCAGCCGGCGGACCCGAACGATGGGCGTGCTGCCGATCGTACCCAGAATGCTTTCGTGGATCATGACGCCACCTTCTACGCCCGCCGCCGTCTCAGCCACAAGCAACCACCGGCTATCTGCTGAGATCCGGGGGTTATGACGCGCGCGGCGACCCGCTAGACTCGAGTCGACCAGTATGCGGCACCCCTTCACCATTCTCCAATCCCCCGGCTCCGGGCACCCATGACGGTCAGGCTGCAGAAACTGCTCGCCGCGGCCGGAATCGGCTCGCGGCGTCAGGTGGAGGAGTGGATTTCCCAGGGTCGCCTGACCGTAGCGGGACGCACGGCGAAGCTCGGCGACCGCGCCGGCGCCGGTGACGAGATCCGCCTCGACGGTCGCCGGTTGGACCTGGGTCCACCGCAGCCGGCCTCGCGCCAGGCGCTGCTGTACCACAAGCCCGTCGGCGAGGTGACGACCCGGCGCGACCCGCAGGGCCGACCCACGGTCTTCGACCGGCTGCCCCCGCCGCAGCGCGGTCGCTGGATCGTCGTCGGCCGGTTGGACGTCAACACGTCGGGTCTGCTCCTCTTCACTACCGACGGGGAGCTCGCACATCGCCTCATGCATCCCTCGAGCCGCATCGAGCGCGAGTACCTCGTTCGGCTGCGCGGGCGGCCCGGCCCCGGCACGATCCGCAGGCTCCTGAGCGGTGTCGCCCTGGAGGATGGACCCGCGGCCTTCGACAGGATCAGCGAGGAGCCCGGGCCCGCGGCCGAGGCGGCGCGCAATGCCTCCTACCGGGTGGTCCTCCACGAGGGGCGCAACCGCGAGGTGCGCCGCCTGTGGGAAGCCGTCGGCTGCGAGGTCAGCCGGCTGCTGCGCATCCGCTACGGGCCGGTGGAGCTGCCACGCGAGCTTCGCCCCGGGGCATGGCGTCTGCTCGATGATGGCCTCACCGACCGGCTCGCGGCCGCCGCGGTCGCGCCACGCACCGCCGCGCCCGCGCTGCCATCGGCATAGTCCTTGCGTGTTGCAGGCGACGGCGCCGGATCCGGCGGCGAGCGCCGCCGGCGGCCCTGGCGCCAATGGAGGAGACTGCCATGCAGGTGTTGGTCAACTCGGACCATCGCATCGTCGGTGGTGAAGATCTGACGGAGCGGGTGCGAGGCGTGGTCGAGGGCCGGCTCGGCCGGTTCGCGGCACGCGTCACGCGCGTGGAGGTGCATCTCAACGATCTCAACGGTCACAAGCTCGGCGAGCGTGACAAGCGCTGCCTGATGGAGGCACGCATCGGCGGCATGAAGCCGATCGCGGTGAGTCACGAGGCGCCCACGCTGACGGAGGCGATCCACGCGGCGGCCGACAAGCTCGAAAGAGCGCTGGATCACACGCTCGGCAAGCTCGCGGACAACGCAGGGCGCATGCCTCCCGAGGAGCAGGTGGCGAGCATCGAGGCGCTGCAGGCGCTCGAGCGTACCGAGGCCGAACACCGATGACTCCCGCCTCCGCCATGCGGCCGACCTGCGCGCGCTGCTGGCTCCGCACCAGCCGCCCTGCGTTTCGCTCTACGAGCCGACCCACCGCAGCTATTCGGCGAGCAGTCAGGAGGACCCGGTCCGGTACCGCAACCTCCTGCACCGGGCGCAAGGCGCGCTGCGCAAGCGCTGTCCGTCGCGGCTCATCCGGCCGCTGCTCGAGAAGCTCGAGCGCTTCGGCACCGATCCCGATTTCTGGATCGAGGCGGCGGCGGGGCGGACTTTGCGGATCGGCGGCGAAGTGACGGTGCTCGAGGCGGCCCGCATGCCCTCCAGGACCGGCGCCGCGGCGATATTCCGGTATTGAGAAGCGCTGGATCGGGGCATCGCGCTGCGCAGTCCCTGCTCTGCGCAAAGCTCCGGGGTGTCCGTCCATGGCCACCCGTGCGACGCCTGCGTCGCGCCCTGCCCCGCCCAGCGCGGTTTTGGGCAAAAAGCGCGGTTTTTGCCCAAAACCGCTTCGGCGGACGAAGCGACGCTTCGGTCAAAGGCACCGACTCGCCCCTGTACCGGCTGCCGTGTCCGGCCGCTTCATGACTCGGGTCGACCGTCGGTCGATGGGGAATTACTGAGCCTGAGCCTGCGCCGACGGGGCGGCAAGCGCCCCGGCTAGCCGTCCGTTCCCTGGAAGCGGCCCTCGCCAATAGCAAAAGACGCGCCACGCGCATTGACACCCGCAGTCCCCGAAATCACAATACGCGGCTCGTTTTCGCGGAGGGGTACCCAAGCGGTCAACGGGAGCAGACTGTAAATCTGCCGGCTTACGCCTTCGTAGGTTCGAATCCTACCCCCTCCACCAGTCTCGAGGCTGTGGGCGGGGAGATTCGGACCGCACCGGGCGGGTGCCGGCGGACACGGCGACATCGGCGGGTGTAGTTCAATGGTAGAACCTCAGCCTTCCAAGCTGATGACGTGGGTTCGATTCCCATCACCCGCTCCAGGCTCCTTCGAGCCGAGCCCACGTAGCTCAGTTGGTAGAGCACGTCCTTGGTAAGGACGAGGTCAGCGGTTCAATCCCGCTCGTGGGCTCCAGATGAACGAATTGCCGGACGCAATTCGACGATGCGCGCGAGGCGCGTATCGGCCCCTGCGAAAGCGGGGTTGAAGGCCGGGATCGGCCGCGTATTTTGGTTTTGCAGCAGTGATCTTTCCGGCGGGCCGAGTGCCCTGAAGATGTCCTGAGGAACATTCCATGTCCAAAGAGAAATTCGAGCGTACCAAGCCTCATGTGAACGTGGGGACGATCGGGCACGTGGACCACGGGAAGACGACGCTGACGGCGGCGCTGACGAAGGTGATGGCCGAGACGAACGGCGGTCAGTTCATGGCGTA
>DASTAC010000049.1:0-6315 GCA_035713045.1 Steroidobacteraceae bacterium | reverse complement strand
ATGATGGCCGCCGTCCGTCATCTGAGCGGCCGGCAGCCGGACGCATACCACGGCGATCACAGTGACCCCGCACGTCCGCGCATCCGCTCACTGAAGGAGGAGATGAGCCGCGTGATTCGCGCGCGGGTCACGAATCCCAAGTGGCTCGCAGGCATTCGACGTCACGGCTACAAGGGTGCCTTCGAGATGGCGGCCACCGTCGATTGCCTCTTCGCGTACGACGCCACCGCGCACGTGCTCGGCGATTATCAGTACGAGCTCGTAGCCGAAGCCTATGTGAACGACGTGGAGAGCCGCGAGTTTCTCCAGCGCCACAATCCGGATGCGCTGCGGGAGATCTGCGAGCGGCTCCTGGAAGCCATCCGGCGTGGATTGTGGAAGGAGCCTGGCGCATTCACCGCACAGCTCGAGACTCGTCTGCTTCAGGCTGAGGCGACTCTCGAGGGCGCAACGGTGAGCCCATGACGAGAGCGGAGGGCTCGCCATCCGTCTCGGGCGCAGCCGGCAGGCCCGTGTTCCCCTTCAGCGCGTTGCTCGGCCAGGAGACGCTGCGGCAGGCCTTGCTGTTGTCGGCCATCGATCCCCGCATCGGCGGCGTGCTGATCGATGGCCCCCGCGGCACGGCAAAATCCACCAGCGCACGCGCGCTGGCGGAGCTGCTCTCTGGGGGAGCGTTCGTCAACTTGCCGCTCGGGGCGACCGAGGAGATGCTGATCGGAACGCTCGACATCGAAGCCGCTTTGCGGGGCGGCGAAGTCCGGTTCGCGCCCGGGTTGCTGGCGCGGGCCCATGGCGGGGTGCTGTACGTGGATGAGGTGAATCTGCTGCCGGACGCGCTCATCGATCCGCTCCTCGATACGGCTGCTAGTGGCGTCAATGTGATCGAGCGCGACGGCATATCGCACCAGCACCCGGCGAGCTTCGCGCTCATCGGCACCATGAATCCGGAAGAAGGGGAGCTGCGCCCGCAGCTGCTCGATCGCTTCGGGCTCGCGCTGACCGTCCAGAGTTGCTCCGATCCCCGGCTGCGCGGGGAGATCGTCCGGGCGCGGCTCGCGTTCGATGCCGATCCGGTCTCCTTCAGGGAGCGCTTCGCGAGCCAACAGGCCGAGCTTCGCGCCGGCGTGAGTCGTGCTCGCGCGGTGCTGGATGAGCTCCCCGTCAGCGACGAGGCTCACGAGCACGTGACCGCCCTGTGCATCGCGGCCCAGGTCGATGGCGTGCGCGCCGACCTCGTCATGATCCGCGCCGCGCGGGCACTGGCGGCCTGGCGTGGCGAGAGTGTCGCTGGGCGCGAGCACGTGGAGGCAATCGCCGATCTCGCTCTGCACCATCGGCGGCGGGCGCCGGCGGATCAGGCTGCTGCCCCAGATACACCGGCCGGCCGGCCGTCCTCGGGCAACGAGCCCCGGGACGCGGGCAGGTCACCGCCGCGGGCTTCGCCCCATGGCCCCTGGGGTGAGCTGCCGCCACCACCGCTCGCGCCGCTCTTGGCGGCGCGCGTCAGTCTGAGTGCGCAAAAAAAAAGATCATGAGAAGCGGCGCAGGAATGTCGAATAGCAACCGAGGAGATCGGTGGACCGCTCCCCGAGCGGCCGCGGCATGCGGCTCCGAGAGCTCGCGGCGGATTCACTGGCTGCGCACGCTCGCCGCCAAAGCTCGAGCGCCACTGCGGCGTGAGCACTTGCGCTTCTCCCCCGCGAGCGCCGGTGCGGGGGAGTTGCACTGCTTCCTCGTCGATTGCTCCGCCTCCATGCTGAGGGGCCAGCAGCTCGCGCGGGCGAAGGGGCTGCTCATGCAGCTCATCCAGTCGGCCTACCAGCAGCGCGCCGAAGTGGCCATCGTTGGATTCGCGGGGAGCGAGGCCCACGTGCACCTGCCTCCCACTCTCGCGCGGCCGCTGACCTCGACGCGAGTCGAGCAGTGGTTGCAGCCGATCCGGGCCGCAGGCGCCACACCGCTCGCGCGTGGGGCGGCCGCCGCGGCCCATCTGCTCGCCCGAGCCGCCCGAGCGAGGCCAGCGCAGCGCCGGTGGCTCTGGCTGCTGACCGATGGGCGCAGTCCGGAGTCTCCGGTCCGGCCGCGGCCGGCCGACATCGCCGTGGTGATCGACTGCGAGCAGGGTCGTGCACGCCTCGGTCGATGTCGGGCGTTGGCGGATAGCTGGCGGGCCCATTATCGGGAGCTCGGAGAATTCAGCACCGGGTCTTTGCCGGAGAACGACTTATGACGGCTTCCGATACCGACGCGCACAGGAGAATGACCGAGAAGCGCAACGCCGGATACGAGAAAAAGCAGGCTCGCGCGACGCTCGAGAAGGGGCTGTTGATTGTCATCACCGGCCCCGGCAAGGGAAAGACGACCAGTGCGCTCGGTATGGCGCTGCGCGCGGTCGCGCATGGCATGAAGCTCGGCGTCGTGCAATTCATCAAGGGCGCGAAGGCCACGGGCGAGCGGGACGTGCTGCAGAGATTCCCGAACGTCGACTGGCTCACGATCGGCGATGGCTTCACCTGGATCACTCAGGACCGCGAGCGTGACGTGGCGACGGCGCAGCGAGCCTGGGGGGAGGCGCGGCGGCTGCTCGCGGACCCGACGTATCAGATGGTGATCCTGGACGAGCTCAACACCATCCTCAGATACGAATATCTGGAACTGGCGGTGGTGTTGGACAGTATCGCGGCGCGAGATCCGATGAAACACGTGATCGTCACGGGCCGCAATGCGCCGGCCGCCCTGATCGAGGCCGCCGATCTCGTCAGTGACATTCACGCAGTCAAACATCCCTACAAGGATCAAGGCGTCAGGGCACAGCGTGGAATCGAATTCTGATGGTGCGCTCGACCGCAACTGACCGGGATCTCGTCTCCTCGCCATGGGTCAGAGGCTGGTGCCCGACTCTCTTTGAGCCGATGGTCGCGGCCGACGGTCTGCTGGCGAACGTCAAGCCGCGCACCCGAGGATGGACGGCCGGCGACTTGCGCGCGATCGCCGCGGCGGGGGCGCTCCACGGCTCGGGGCGGTTCCTCCTCACGAACCGCGGCAATCTGCAGGTTCGCGGACTCTCGGTCGGCAGCGCCGCCGTGTTTGCCGAGACGATGGTGGCGGCGGGATTGGCGAGCGCCAGTCTGGAAGCCGAGCGGCGTCGGAGCATCCTCATGGCGGCGGCGCACACGCGCGAGGCGCAGAGCATTGGCGCGCGGCTGGAGGATTGGCTGGAGAGCGGAGTGCCCGAGGCGCTCGCCTCGCTGCCATCCAAATTCTGCTTTGCCGTCACATCCGAGGATGCTCACGGCGATTGCGCCGCCGCCGACATTTGCATCCACGTAGGCCGGAGGCACAGCTGGGTCGCTGCCTGCGCGGGGGACGTTGCGGCCTTGACGGATGATCCGGTAGCCGCTGTCGCAGCCATCACGGGCGCATTCTCGCGCATGGCCGGGGCGAGCTCGGCGCGGCCTCGACGCCTGAAGGATCTGGTTTCCGACGAGGGCGTCGCGGCTCTATTCGCCGCTGCCGGTCTCGAGGCCACTCCGTTTCCGCCGCGGCTGCCGGCGGCCATCGATCCCGATCTGGCCGGCGGGGCGCCGCCGCCGGCTCGCGTCGGGCCGCTCGGGGGCGAAGAGTTCGGTCTGGGTATTCCCTTCGGAAGGGCGGACGTCGCGATGTTGAATGCGATCGCCGAGATCGCGGAGCGCTTCGCAAACGGGCGACTGAGACCGACGGTGCACCGCACTTTCAATCTGTCCGGCACCCCGCGGGATCGGCTGCCGGATCTCTCGGCAGCGGCAGAGCGAGCCGGCATGATCGTGGCCTGCGGCGATCCGCGCCTGCGAGTCGCGGCCTGTAGCGGCGGATCCGGCTGCTCCCGGACCGTCGTGGACATCATCGACACGGCGCGGAGCCTGGCTCCGTTGTGGCGCGGCAAGGGCATGCTGCACGTCTCCGGCTGTGCAAAGGGCTGTGCGCATCCCGAAGCGGCCGCCGTGACGCTGGTGGCCGGCGCGGCGGGTGATCGCTTCAGTATGTTGCGTGACAGCCGTGCCGATGCCATCGCGTCGCGCAGCATGACATTGGCGGAGGTCCGCGAGCAGCTGACCCGGAGCGGCGATCGGGGGTGCTCATGAGCTCTCGCGAGTACCTGCGTGATGGAGCCGCGATCTATCGCGAGTCATTCGCGACTATTCGGCGGGAGGCGGACCTCTCGGCGTTCTCGGAGTGGCAGGCTCGGGTCGTCGTACGCATGATTCACGCCTGCGGCATGGTGGATATCGCGCGCGACGTGCAGATGTCGCCGGATTTCGTGCCCAATGCACGCGCGGCGCTGGCGGCGGGCCGGCCGATACTCTGTGACTCGCAGATGGTCGCTCACGGGATCATCCGTGCCCGTCTGGTCGCGCAAAATCCTGTGATCTGCACGTTGCGGGATCCGCGGACCCCCGACCTCGCGCAGCGCCTGGGCACCACCCGCGCGGCCGCGGCGGTCGAGCTGTGGACCGAGCAACTGGGCGGCGCAGTGGCGGTCTTCGGCAATGCGCCGACGGCGCTGTTTCACCTGCTCGACCGCATCGATGCGGGTGCGCCGCGGCCGGCGGCCATCATCGGCCTGCCCGTCGGTTTCATCGGCGCCGCCGAATCCAAGGAGGCGCTGGCGGCCTGCGCCGCCGTGCCCTATCTCATCGTGCGCGGCCGCCGCGGCGGAAGCGCAATGGCTGCTGCGGCGCTCAATGCGCTTGCCGGGAGCGCAGAAGAGTGAGCGCTGTACCCAACGACACGGCGTGCAGTGGGGCTGTGCCCCGCAGCCCGACGCTGTACGTCATCGGACTTGGCCCTGGCGACCCTGAGCTGATGACGGTCAAAGCCGAGCGAGCGGTGCGCCGCGCGCAGGTCATTGCCTACTTCGCCAAGGCGGGACGCCAGGGTCACGCGCGGACCATCGTGGATGGCCTGTTGAGCTCGACTTGCGACGAGTTGCGTCTCGAGTATCCCTTCACGACCGAAGTCTCCGTCGCAGAGCCGCGCTACTACGAGCAGATGCATGCCTTCTACGATGAATGCGCCTCCCGGATCGCGGCGAGGCTCGACTGCGGGAGCGATGTGGCGCTGCTTTGCGAGGGTGATCCCTTCTTCTACGGCTCCGCGATGTACCTCTTTGACCGTCTGGCGCCGTCCTACTCGACGACTGTGATTCCCGGAGTGACGGCCATGAGCGGCTGCAGCGCCCGGGCTCGCCTGCCGATCACGCATGGCGATGACGTGCTGAGTGTCGTGCCCGGCACGCTCGATGAGGATTCTCTCGCTGAGCACCTGCGCGACAGTGACGCCACGGTCGTCATGAAAGTGGGGAGGCAGCTCGGGAAGATCCGGCGCGCGATCGAGCGCGCGGGCAAGCTCGATCGGGCGTTGTACGTCGAGCGCGGCACCCAGACGGAGGAACGAATTGCGCCGCTTGCGGAGGTCGCCGCCGACTGCGCTCCGTATTTTTCCCTGATCATCGTTCCAGGGCGCAGGGGTCGCCGCTGATGCCTAAGCTCTTCATCGTGGGAATCGGCCCCGGAGCGGAGCACATGCTGACGCCGCAGGCGGCCAGTGCTCTCGAAGCCGCGGACGACCTGGTGGGATACGGGCCCTATCTCGATCGCCTGCCCGTGCGTCCTCACCAGAGGCGGCATGTCTCCGACAATCGTGAAGAGCTGGCCCGCGCGCGCCATGCGCTCGAGCTGGCCTCCCTCGGCCGCGTGGTCGCCGTCGTGTCCGGCGGCGATGCAGGGGTGTTCGCGATGGCGAGCGCGGTGTTCGAGGCGATCGAGTCGGGCGCGCGGTCCTTGAGATCACTCGATGTCGAGGTGGTGCCGGGCGTCTCCGCGATGTTCGCCGTCGCTGCGCGGCTCGGCGCGCCCCTCGGCAATGACTTCTGCGCACTGTCCCTGTCCGACAATCTCAAGCCGTGGGAAGTGGTGCAGCGCCGGCTGACCGCCGTGGCGCATGCCGGATTCGTGATCGCCCTCTACAACCCGCGGTCCCGTGCGCGCCCCTGGCAGCTTCGTGCCGCGTTCACCGTCCTGCGCGGGATTCTGCCGGGCCACACGCCCGTGGTCTTTGCCGAGTGCGTCAGCCGGGCGCAGGAGCGGATCGAAGTGGTCGATCTCGCGGATGCCGATGAAGAGCGGGCGAACATGGGCACGCTGGTGTTGATCGGCGCACCCACGACGCGGCGCATAGAGCACGGTGGCGGCGCCCCCTGGCTCTATACCCCTCGTTGGATTGAGCACGAGGCGGGCGCCGAGGACGAGTCGGCGAGGCGCGCCTGAACATGCT
>DASTAC010000048.1:0-2079 GCA_035713045.1 Steroidobacteraceae bacterium | reverse complement strand
TAAAATCGGTCCGCAATGCATGGCAGGCTACGGCGGTTCATAGACATCCATGGAATGGCGTCTCACGCGCCACCACGCATCCGGTGACCTGGTGCACCGGGGTAAGATGCTCGCCGACCAGCCGAGCTGTCCAGCGCGGATGCGCGGGGGGAACGGCTGGCACGATCGAATATCGATGTCTTTTCATCCGAGGGCTGCGCTGCTTCGCTCAATGGTCGCTCGTCCGCTCATGACCGCTCTCGTCTGCGCTCTTCGATCACGGCGCGATACCGCGCTCTCGCCAACTCGATGTCGTGCTGCACGATTACGCTGTGTCTTCTTCTCGAACGCTTGCAGCAGATATTCCGCCTCAGTGAACTTGCGTAGATAACCCGATGCCCGCCTTTGGGCGCGACCATGCAGACCGCTCCCCTCGGATGTCAGTCGAGGCATTGACACGCGTATTGGGTGCGGCGTGCGAAAGGCGGGCGAAGCATCCGCTGTCCATGTAGAGTGACAGTGGCTCGGGATCGCTTGGATCGTCCGGCCTCGATCCGAGCGCCGCCCCGCTCGTTCTCCGCGCGGGTGTGCCTACGCCCAATGTGACCGCGAACGGGCGTGAGACGCTCCCATTTCTACGGCCATTGAAGTCAGGTGAATCACATGTCGTCGAACCTCTGGAGCTCGCATCTGCCGCCGGTATCCGGCCCTGCCGATCCGACACCCGATTATCCTGCGCGGATCGCCCGCGAGCAGGCTGAGGAGGCGGAGCGCGCGCGCCGGGAACGGATCGAGCAATCCTCCGACCTCAACACGCCGGAGATTCGAATCCGCGCCTGGGAAAGATTGCATCGGTTGGTGCTGCCGCGCGGTCCGGCGCATCCCGTGCTCGGGGTTGTCGCGAAGGCCACGCATCTGACTCTCGAGCAGGTGCACGAGGAGCAGCGGCGTCGTCTCGAATCCGGCTCCCCTGCGGTCGAACCCTGAAGCGGGACGCCCGAAGGCGCGGGATGCTCGGCGGGGGGCGCTTCGACGGGCGGCAGGCTGAGGAGCTGCTCACGTTTGTGCGCACTGGTGATCCGCCACCCTGATCCGCTGCGCACGCTTGTCCCGGAGGATGCATTTCAGCGACGCGAGCAAGGTGCCGGGCGTTACTGAGGGTAGCTCGCGCCATCGGCGCGGAAGGCGCCGAGACCCGATCCATCGGGCGCGCGGCGCAGAGGTGCTCTTCAGCCCCGTGGAATCAGCGTGGTCGTTTCGGGATCATACGAGCGACTGCTCGCACGGTCTGTCGCTCAGGTGTCAGTCGGTGACGTCGGCTGCCCCGGGAGCGATCCGGTCTCGGGTGCTGACGGAGGCGGCAGGGCATCCGGGGAGACAGGCGCCGCGTCTTGCGTCGCATCTTCGGGGGCGCGCCCCGTCCGGCGCTGCAGCTTCTGCTCCTGCCGTGCTTTCCGCGCGAGCTCCTTGTGGCGCTTCGCCTGGCGATAATTCGGCTTAACCACAGGCGGCCCGTGCTCGGCGGTCGGCGGCCAGATCGGCGCTGATGGCATAGACCAGCCGCAGTTGGCAGGCCCTCTTCGAGCCCCGCTCTCCGGGGCGCACGCCCGTGCAGAGGAGCGCGCCATGCGCCTCGTGCATTCCATCGCTCACTGCCGTACGGATGATGTCTGCGAGCTCGAACTCGCCGTTGCAGTCCGAATGTGGGCATCGATAGGTAAAGAACGCGCGCGCCGCCGGATACAGGGTGTGGACCTGTGAGGCCGGGCTGATGGAGCTTGCGTCGACGAAGCTCAGCTCGATCCGCAGCCGCTCCACTTCCGGAAAGGCGCTGCGAAGCACTTGGGCAGCCGATCGTGCGCGTCGCAGATCGTTTGGTATCACTTGGTCACTGCAGCTCTTGGAATGCGGATGATGTGGCGGAACTAGCCGCCGCTCTTTGGTTCGCCGAGCTTTGCAGGAATGAGTCAGGCACCCTGGTGCGGCAGTCGCGCCAAGGCCCTGGCAGACAAGCCGAAAAGGTCACGAGCCAGTGAGGCACAGTACAGGACATCTTCCCCAGCTGCTTGACTTTCGCAGGAACGCGCGCCGCGGCATGGG
>DASTAC010000047.1:0-3571 GCA_035713045.1 Steroidobacteraceae bacterium | reverse complement strand
CCGAGCGGGCGAGCATGATGCCGAGCAGGGTCAGAGTGCCGGGATGATCGGCGTGGCGCTCAAGAATGGCGCGGCACAGCGTTTCGGCCTCCGTCCACCGACCGCGCTCATAAAGCGCCTGGGCCAGCGCGTACGGCTCAGCGGGCACGTTACCGGAGGCGGCGATGCGCCGCGGCAGGGCGATGCGGGCGCGCAATCAGTCGCCCCACTTGTCGACGTAGCGCGCGTAGCTCCGGTGCCAATCCTCACCGCCGAAGCTCCCTTTGCTGCCATGAATGACCGAGATGGGCCATGTGCCCATGGCGAGTCCCGCGCGCTCCGCCTGCCGGCAGAAGTCCAGATCGTAGAGATGGAATTGAAACCGATCGTCGAAGCGGACGGACTTTTCCCACAATCTGCTGCTGCGGGCCGCGAGGAAAAGCCCGTCGAGGAGCTTGACCTTCTGGCCGGAAGGTCCGAACGCGTCGATTCCCTCGGGCTGGCAGCCAGGGCCGTAGCCGACCGAGCCGCTGAAGTTCTCGCGGTTGTCTCTGGTCAGGATGTCCCGCGCGCAATCGAACGCGCTGAAGAACCATGATGGCTGGCGGGGGGCGCGCCGACGGTTGCCCACCACGCCGACGATATCGAATCGATCCAGGCCTTCCCGAAGACGCTCCGCCCAAAAGAAGTCGCCGAGGTAAACGTCGTCATGGACGAAGAGGAGTATCGCAGGACTGTTGCGGGATTCGTCGAGCGCGATGTTGTAGACGTGGGGCAGACCTTCCCGATTGGCGGCGAACAGGCGCAGCTCCACCCCTGCCGGGGCACTAAGCGATAACGACCGGCCGAGCGCCGTCTGAGTCGCAAACTCCTCGTGCGACTTGCGGGTGGCGCACACGATGCGGATTTTCTCGGGCGCGGCTCCGCGAGGTTCCGCCGCAGGCGGCCCCGATGACGCGCCGGCGGCCGCTGCTACGGCGACGTCGGGGCAAGGGGTGGCCAGCGGCTGGCCGGGGCTGATCAGGTAACGCGAGGCGGCCCCGGCGCACAGTCTGCGGAAAGTCTCGAGATAGGGCTCTGCACCGCTTTGCACGTACGCGATCTTCAGGGCATCGAGCACGAGCAGGTCGGGGTACTTGACCGTTCCGGACAGAGTCGGGTAGCTGAAGGACTTCACGCGCCATCGCCGGTGCGACCACAGCAGCAGCGAGGCGAGTCGCTCGATCATGAAGACCTTCGCGGGGACGCCGGGCACATTGTGCCTGCTCACGGTCTGCCCGTCTGTCGATTTGGGCACCGCGTACGGAACGATGGTGTTCAACGCCCGAGCGAGCGGCGTCGAGCCGTCCTCCG
Organism: Steroidobacteraceae bacterium; assembly: GCA_035713045.1. Lineage (GTDB taxonomy): Bacteria > Pseudomonadota > Gammaproteobacteria > Steroidobacterales > Steroidobacteraceae > 13-2-20CM-66-19. The sequence goes on along the minus strand of DASTAC010000047.1, from coordinate 2,239 downwards.
CAATCTCGAACAAGCGCTCGCCCTGCCGCAGCCACTCGGTCCAAAACTCCCGCCGTGCCACGAAGAAGTTCGAGAATATGGTGTCGAGCGAGGTCATCACGCTCCGCTCGGGCTTGAACTGCGGGGCTATCAGCTGCGCACATTGCCTGAACGTATCGGGAAACCCGTGGCACGCGACTGCCTGCTCGATGATGTTCGTGAAGAGGGCAGCATGATCGAAGAACGGCGAGAACGCGACGACGTCGGCATCGGCGCCATGACTGTCGATGAGGTTGTGCACACGTGCCGAGTCGAGCCCGGTCTTGGCGCCGAATTTCGCCGAGAAGAATCCGTAGTAGGTGTCCGCCTCCAGCGTGCGGCCGAGCAGGAATCTGCGAATGGGCCAGTACTCGCGCCAGTCGGGGCGCTCGTTGGAGAGGTTGTCGAGCGGGATGAAACCGGCGTCCAACCCGGCGCGGCTCTCCGGCGAATAAAATATCTGATAGATCTCAGTCTTGGCCATGGGTTTCGTTCCGCGCACCGTTTCCTGTCGGCGCCGTGGCCAGCAGATGCTCCGGCGGCAGGCCCGCCTGATATCGGTCGTACATCCGCCGGTAGAGGTCTTCGATGCTGCGGGTGGAGGCGGCGGTGTCGAAGAGGAGACAGCGGGAGCGGTTGTCGGCGAGCTTCCGACGCAGGGAGGCGAGACGCTGCGGGTCTGTGGCGAGCGCGATGGCGAGGCGCTCGTAGCCTGAGCGGTCGTCGGCGATGAGCTCGGGCAGTCCCGCGGCGGTGAGCAGGCTTGCGGCCATGCGCGCGGCGAAGGATTCCCCGGGCAGCGTCAGCACGGGCAGCCCCGCCCACAGCGCATCCGAGGCGGTGGTGCCGGCGTTGTAGGGTAGGGTGTCGAGGAAGAGGTCCGCGGCGCAGTAGCGTGCGAGATAGTCGGCGAAGGGCAGGGAGCGACCGAAGACGAGGCGCTCGGGGTCGACGCCGCAGGCGGCGGCCTCGCGGCGCAGATTGCGCTCGGCGGTCGCGGAGCTTCCCAGGAGGAAGAGGACGCTGCCCGGGACGGCGGCGAGGATGCGCATCCAGCTGCCGAAGGTCTCGGGGGTGATCTTGTAGGTGGCGTTGAAGCTGCAGAAGACGAATCCCGAGGCGGGCAGGCCGAGCTCGGCGCGGGAGAAGGTCCGCTGCGGCAGGGGGCGCCGGGAGTCGTTGACCTGGTAGCTCGGCAGATAGGCGATCTTCTCGCTGTAGTACTGACGGCTCTCCTCGGGCACCAATACGGGATCGGCGATGAGATAGTCGATGAAGTCGCACCCCATGGTGCCGAGATACCCGAGATAGCTCACCTGGATGGGCGCGGGCCGCAGCGCGAGGATCCCCGGACGGGCATCGCCCGTATAGCCACTCAGATCGACCGCGATGTCGATCTCCAGCTCCCGGGCGAGCGTAGCAACCTGTCGATCCGACTGACTGTCCACGGGCACGAAGCGGTCGAAGGCGCCCTCGACCCGCGTGCGCAGCTCATCGCGCCTGTCCGGCCCCAGGGCGAACGCGGTCAGCTCGAAGCGGGAGCGGTCGTGGGCCTCGAACATCCCGGCGGCGAGCCGGGTCACCGGGTGGGCATAAAAATCAGCCGAGAAATAAGCAATGCGGATGCGTTCCCGTTCGCGGCGGCGCGGTGCGGGCGGCAGAGGGGAGGCAGGCGGGAGACTCTCTCGCACCCACGTTTCGGCAGCCCTGAGGTGCAGAGCCGGTGAATCGATCAGCGAGAGCAACCCAAAAGCTGAGGTGACCGCCTCCTTTCGTTCAAGGGCGGCTGTGATTGCGCCCAGGTCGGCCTCGATGCCTTCCCAGTCCCCCGTCTCCATGCGCGCATGGAGGTACGTGCCGCGCAGGAAGGGAGCCTTCGGATCGAGCGCCAAGGCCCGTGCGTAGCTGTCAATGGCTTCTTCCGTCCGGTTGAGCTCCTGGAGCACGCCGCCCCGATAGCGATGCAGAGTGGCGTCCTGCTGCCCGAGGGAGAGCGCTTGATCGAAGCTCGCAAGCGCCTCCGTGAGGCGCTTCAAGCCAACAAGGCTCAGCCCGCGGTCCGTGTGTGTCTCGCCGGATTGCGGCTCGAGGGCGATGGAGCGCTCGAAGCACGGGAGCGATTCATCGAATCGTCTGAGCATGCGCAGCGCGTTGCCGAGCTGGCGATGCGCCCGCGCTTGGCCCGGCGAGAGTCTGATCGCCCGCTGGAGAGCATCGAGCG
>DASTAC010000046.1:0-34956 GCA_035713045.1 Steroidobacteraceae bacterium | reverse complement strand
CACGGCGCCATGCTGGCCTGCCGCCATGGCGCGCACCATTCTGGATTTCCGCAATCGTGCGGACCGCGCCATCGATCTCACCGGTACGGCTACGGACTTCTGCGGATTCGCAGCCGCCGCCGCGCCTGACACCATCGCCGGCAGTCTGTCGTCGATGAGTCGTCCCCATGGAACTGCAGAAGGCCATTTGTTCCCGGCGCGCAGTGCGCCAGTACAAGGCCGAGGCCCTCGGGCGGCCCACGCTGCAAGAGCTCATCGACGCCGCCGTTCAGGCCCCGAGCGCCGTCAACGAGCAACCGTGGATCTTCTCCGTGGTCCAGGATCCGGCCCGTCTGGCCCTGATCTCACGGCAAGCCAAGACGCACCTCCTGAAGGCGCCGCCGGAGAATCTCGCGCTGCACCGCCTTCACGAGCTGCGTGACGACCCCGGCTTCGACATCCTCTATCAGGCACCGGTCCTGATCGTGATCGCAAGCGCCTCCCGCGGCCGCTGGGCCGTGGAGAACTGCGCGCTCGCCGCGCAGAACCTGATGCTGGCGGCCTGCGCCGCCGGATTGGGGACCTGCTGGATCGGACTTGCGCAGGGTTGGCTCGCCACGCCCGAAGGCAAGGCCGCGTTGCTCCTGCCCGCCGAGTGCCTGCCGGTGGCGCCGATCGCCGTCGGACGGCCGACGGTCGTGCCCGCGGCGGTTCCGCGCAAGGAGCCGAGGGTCCTGTGGATCGATCCCTGAGGCGCTCGTCGCGCCGCCACTGCCCGGGCTAGCCCGGAGGGTATCAGCAGACCTGCTGCACGAGTCACCCGATGCGCGGACTCCACCTCATGAGGATTGCCGGAATCGACATCACCGTCGATTGGAGTCTGCTCATCATCTTCGCGCTCATCACCACCAGCCTCGCCTCGGGACTCTTCCCGCACTGGCATCCGGCCTGGAGCCCGGCGACCTGCTGGTTGACCGCGCTCGCCGCGGCGGTGCTGTTCTTCGCCTCGGTGCTCGCGCACGAGCTCTCTCACTCGCTGGTGGGCCGCGCCAACGGAGTTCACATCAAGCGGATCACCCTCTTCGTCTTCGGCGGCATGGCGCAGATGGAGGACGAGCCCGGCCGCTGGCCGGCCGAGCTCTGGATGGCGATCGTGGGCCCTCTGACGAGCCTCGTCATCGGCGCGCTCTGCGTCCTCGTGGCGGGCGCGGGCGCCTCCGCAGCGACCGCCCAGGCAGGGAATGTACCTGCTGTCGAGCGGCTCCTCGCCAGCCTCGATCCCGGTCGTACGCTGCTGCTCTGGCTGGGCCAGATCAACATCCTGCTCGCCATCTTCAATCTGGTGCCGGCCTTCCCGCTCGACGGCGGACGCGTGCTGCGGGCCATCCTCTGGGGTGCTACCGGGGACCTGCGCCGCGCCACGCGCCTCGCCTCGGCCCTGGGCCAGGCCTTTGCGTGGCTCCTGATCGCCGCGGGCATCTCGATGCTGCTCGGCGTATCCCTGCCCTATCTCGGCGGCGGCGCCGCCAACGGCATCTGGCTCGCCTTCATCGGATGGTTCCTGAACAACGCAGCGCTCATGAGCTACCGCCAGCTGCTCACTCGAGAGCTGCTTCATGACGTGCCGGTCCGGCGGCTGATGCTCACGCAACTCGAGACGGTCTGGCCTGACATGCCGCTCGACATGCTCGTCAGCAACTTTCTGTTGCGGACCGACCAGCGCGCCTTCCCGGTGATGGACGGAGAGCGACTGACCGGCCTGGTATGCCAGCGGGACGTCGAGCGCATTCCGGCGGCACAACGCCACTCCACATCGGTGCGCGATGTCATGAAGCCTCTCGATCAGATCGTCACCGCACGGCCCGAGGATGATGCGTCGGACGTGCTGGGGCTGCTGGCACGGCGGGACATCAACCAGGTACTGGTGGTCGAGGACGGCCGCGTCGCGGGCCTGGCCCGGCGGGCCGACATCCTGCGTTGGCTCGCCCTGCATGGCACTCCCAGGGGTTGAGGGTCCGCCCTGTTGCGGCATGACGGTTTGTGCGGATACACCGGGGCGGCGCGCTCGGCTACAAGGTGAGCAGAGCGGACCCCGCGTCCGACACATCGGTGATCGCCCGACCGTGCGTGTCAGCCGGATTCGCCGAGCGCTCGAGCTCACCGCAGCCGCCGCGGCACTCGGGCTCTGCGCCGCTTGTGTCACAGCGCCCGTCGGGCGTCGGCGCCATCGCTGGCGTAGTCACGGTCCGCTGATGGAGGAAAGTCCTGTGAATGCGACCCAAGCTCTCCCCCGGCTCCTCATGGTGGCGCTGTCGCTGCTCGCCCTCGCAGCCTGTCACTCGAGAATACCGCGCCCCGGTAAACCCACCGCGCCGGATGCGGTCCTGTGGTGGACCGACTGAGGGCTGACGTAGCTGCGGAATCCCGGCGCTTTGACGACGAGGACGTCGCTGTCGAGGGCGTCCAGCACTCTCTCTGCGGTGTGGCCGATGAGCAGCCGTCCCAGGAGCGAGCGGCGGGCGGCACCCATGACCACGATATCGGGAAATATATCCTGCGCAAAGCGCGCCAGCGTCTCGGGGACGGCGCCTTCGGCAATGTGTACCCGCCGTCGCGGCACGGCGTATCGTTCCGCGATCTCCAATACGCCGGCTTCCAACGTGCCGCGCCAGGCGGCAGCCACGTCGGCACGTACCACTTCGGGGACTCGCTGAAATTGCGGCTCACTACGCATGGCCTGCTCCCATGGCAAGTGCGCATGAAACACGAGGAGTTTCCCCGCCAATGCACCGCAAAGCCTGCTGGCCCATCCGAGGATCTCCGCATCGAGGGCCGCCGGTTTGCCATGCGCATGGTCGGGATCCACCGCCGCGAGAACGACCGTGTCGGTGTACGGGCGCCGCGTCTTCATGAATAGAACCGGACAGGGGCAGGTCTCGATCAGCCTGAAGTCGTTGCGTCCCAGCCAGAGCCGGCTCGCGCGCCCTCGCGCCGTCGGGTAGGCGATCAGGAGGCGCGGCTTGTGCCGCAGCGCCTGGCGCACGATACCCGCGTATACCGGGTGATCCCAACGCACGCTGGTGCGCACCTGCACTCCGCCCACGCGCAGTCGCGCCGCGAGCCCCTCCAGCTGCTGCCGCCGGCCGCTCACCTGCTCGCGAATCGCTCGTGTCGCCCCTTGCGAGGCGACGTCGGCCGCGGTCGCGGCATCGGCGCAATGGAACAGCTCGATCTGCGCATCGAGCGCCAGCGCGAGCCTGGAGATCTTCCCCATCTCGATCGGGCTCAGGCTGCCCGGCGCGGCCAGTGCAACCATGATGCCGCGCGAGCGCACGTCAGGGCCTCAGGTCGGCCGCGGTACGGCCGGCGCGGGATCGGCGGCGACCGGACATCGGAAGCGCTCCGGCTTCACCACGAGCACGTCGCACGCGAGCGCATCCAACACCTTCTCGGCCGTGTGACCGAAGAGAGCGCGCTCCGGGAAGCTTCGTGACACCGCGCCCATGACCACGACCTGCGCGCGCGATTCCCGCGCGAAGATCGGCAGCGAGGCTTCCACCCGTCCAGACTCGACGTGCACGCAGTCCGGGGGTATGTCGTGACGCGACGCCATCTCCACGATCCGCGCTTCGGCAGCCGCGCGGCGTGCCGTCTCCTGAGCGGCGAGCGAGGGAGCCCCGGGAATTTCCCCGACTGCTGGCCGAAGTGGCATCACGGCGTGGTAGATGCGCACGGGGGGATCGGCCAGGGCATAGGAGAGCGTCTTCGCCGCGCCCACGATCGCCTCATCGAGATCCCGCGGCGTCTCGCGAGCGTGCAGCGGATCGACCGCCGCAACGATGGCGCCTTTGGAGTAGACCTCGGGCGTCTTCAGCAGCAAGAGCGGGCACGGACAGGCCTCGATCAGCCGCGCTTCTCGATACGCGAGCGTACGCGGTGTCACTTCAGCCGTCCGGATTGCCGGAAACATGAGAAGGTCCGGCCGATGGCGCAACACCTGACGGATCACGCCCTCGAACATGGGGTAGTCCCAGCGCACGCTCACCCGCACGCTCAACCCCTGATCGCGAAGCCGATCCGCCGAGCGCTCGAGCTCCCGGCGCTGCCCGGCGATCCGCACCGAGATGCGCTCCTCGAGGAGCTCCCGGCGCTCGAGCAACTGCAGGATCTCGGGCTCGTAGAGGCTGAGGAAGATCTCGACCTGCGCCTGCAGGCCTCTTGCGATCCGCCCCGCCCGATCGAGCAGCGGCGCCGGCATGACCTCAGCGCCCGGTAGAGCCAGCATGACCTGTCGCCAGAACATGGGCCCGATGATCGACAGCCGTGCCCGAGGAGATAAGTCGTATTCTTCTCACTCGGATACGTAGCTTCCCTCCCCCCGGTTTTCCCTGATATCGCGCCGTCGGCGATCGGATGGAAGATCCAGCCGCGTGCTTTCGCATTCGAGACGGAGGGTGGCCATGCGATCCGATACCGATATCGAGCGGGACGTCAAAGCCGAGTTGCACTTCAGGCCGGACATCGACGAGCGGGACATCGCCGCGAAAGTGAACAACGCGGTCGTCAGCCTGACCGGATTCACCCGAACGTACCTCGACATCCGGCCTGCCGTGAAGGCTGGCGAGATCAGTCAGCGCATCGAAGAGGCGCTGCGCCGCAGCGCCCAGGTCGATGCGGGGCACATCATCGTCGACACCCGCGGCAGCGCCGTCACTCTGCGCGGTCGCGTACGGTCGTGGCCCGAGCGCGAGGAGGCCGAGCAAACGGCGTGGTCCGCACCCGGGGTCACGCGCGTCGACAACGAGATCACCGTCGGCTTCGGCTGACATCGCTCCTTTCGCAGGATCGCTCATGAAACTTCCGCTGCAGATCACGTTTCGCCATACGGAGCCCTCGCCCGCGCTCGAGACGCGCATTCGAGAGCTCGCCTCGAGACTCGAGAGGTTCAGCGCGCACATCATGCGCTGTCATGTCATCGTCGAGCCGCCGGCGCACCATCGGCGCCAGGGGTTCCTCTACGATTTCAGGATCGCGATCACGCTTCCCGACGGGGAGATCGCGATCCGCCACGCTCACCCGGCTGATCACGCTCACGAAGATCCCTATGTGGCGCTGCGCGATGCCTTCCTGGCGGCGCGGCGGCAACTCGAGGACTACGAGCGCAAGCGGCGCGGTGACGTCAAGACCCGCGCCGGCGCCGCCCGTTGAGGCGGCGCGGCCTCGCCCGTTACGGACGCAGGGCGTCCTCCATCCTGATCTCGTGCCGGATGGAGCCCGCGATGTCCATGAGCTCGCCCGCGAGGCTGTCGAGCACGTCATCGAGGGAGAGCACTCCGACCAGAATGCCGGCGCTGCCGATGACGGGCAGACGCCGCACGCCGATGCGCCGCATGAGCTGCAATGCCGTGCTGACCGAGGTCCCCTCCTCCACGACGGCCGGTTGCCGTGTCATCACATCACCCACCTTCAGCGTGCGCGGATCAGCGTCCTTCGCCACGACGGCGACCACGATGTCCCGGTCCGTGATCACTCCCACAGGCGTCGAGGTGCCATCGATCAGGCTCGGCTTGACGACGACGAGATAGCCGATGTGCTGCTCACGCATGAGCCGCGCCGCCCGGGTGAGCTCGTCCGCCTCGCGGACCGTGACCACGTTGCGATTGCAGATCTTGCCGATGTCCATGACGGATTCCTCGCAGGGTTGACGGGACCGTATCGGATCTCACCGTACGCACCCATCCGGCGATATCCGCATTGATACTCATGCTCACGGCCCCCGCCGGCGCTGTCGGCGCCATACCGTCTTCCCGTCCGATCAAGCCGCATGCTTCTCATGTGCACTGCCCGGAAACAACCTGCAATAGATGCACTCAGGCTCATCCGCTGCAGGCTTCACCCAGAGGCTGCGGATCCAGGGAGCCTCGTGCGACGAGGAGGCGAATTCCAGCAGATGCTTCTCGAGGTCGTGCCGGAGCACTTCCCGGGGATGCGCCTGCGAGAGCAGCTCGAGTGCCCTGCGGTTCTCGATATCCCCGCGAGGCAGGACGGAAACCGCGGCGGCGCCATGCTCGAGAACGAGCTGCGTCAGCCGTTCGGGCTCCTGCCGCTCTTCCCCTCGTCCGAAGAGGACATGGAAAAATTGAGAGAATCGCTCGCGCTGCGAGCCGCCCGGCTCCAGTCCCGCGGGACCGGGCTCGAGGCGGGCAGTGAGCCCCACGCGGTCCGTGGGAAATCCATCGTGGACCAGAGCCAGCCGCGCGCGGTCCGCGGCATCGAAGCTGCCGAACACGGCAAGTATGACTGCGCTCATCCGCATCTCCCCGGCTCGAGTTGGAACCGGACGGTCCCATACTCCGGCGGAGCAGTAAACACGTACTATCCGAAGCGCGCGCCCGGCGGCCGCCGCCCTCAGCCGAGCTCCCGGTACGGTACGGTACGGGATGGGATGGGATCGGGCGCGCCCTCGACCGCGAGCTCGGCAAGGAATCCCCTCTGCGCCACCCGGAGTCCATCGAGCGATTCGACAACCTCCGCCCGGTCCCGCGACAGATCGCGGTGCGAGAGCATCGTCGGGCGGAAGGCCGACGTTGAAATACGTCCAGGTGCGGAGGACGCCGCAACGGCGTCGCCCTCGCGAGAGTCTGCTGTTACTGCAGGTCCGGAGTGCCCAGCTGCTTCAGCAGCGGCCCGAGGAGCGGCGCGATCCGGCGCAGTTCCTCGCGATGCACCGCCGACAGGGCCGCCAGCGCCTTCTCGCCCGCGGGGGTCAGAGAGAGGACCGCCCGGCGCCGATCCTCCATGTCCGTGCGTCTCACCAGATATCCGCTCTGCACCAGCCGGTCGACCAGTCCGACGGCGCTGTGGTGGCGGATGTAGAGTCGCTCGGCGAGGTCGCCGACCGTCACGTGAGCGCCCCGCGGATGGCCCTTGATGGCGAGCAGCGCCTGATGCTGCCGCGGCGCCAGACCCTCCGCACGCGCGGCATCGGCGCTGAAAGTCAGAAAGCGCGCCAGCACATGGCGAAACTCGGCGAGAAGCTGATAATCCGCGAGCGAGAGCTCGGCGCAGGTTTGCGGACGCGGGGAGTGGAGTTTCGCTCGGGTGGACACTGGCGCCTCTGACTCGATTATAGGACAGGACCGCGAGAACATTTGATTGCGCGGGCGCCGTCGGTGTAGTCTTAGAATAAGTCCAGCAGGCCACGCGTTCGACGAGGGCAGACGCGGGAGGCGGGAGGCACGTGCATGAATGCGCCTAGAGGCTCCGACGGTTCGGGCAGCTGGATGGAGCGGCGGACGTGAGATCAGTTCCTCCTGAACTGGCTCGTAGCGCTTTGGACGCTGCACCCGATGCCATGATCATCATCGATGAGTCGGGCGTCATCCGGTTCACCAACCGCCAGGTCGATTCGATCTTCGGCTACGACCGCGAGGATGTCATCGGGCATCCCGTGGAAATCTTGATGCCGCAGCGCTTTCGCGGGCAGCATCTGCAGCATCGCCTGAAATATCGCGACAGCGTTCGCCTCCGACCGATGGGCGTCGGGCTGCAGCTCTTCGGCAGACGCAAGAACGGCGCGGAATTCCCGGTCGAGATCTGCCTGAGCCCCGTGAACGATGAGGGACGCCTCCTGATCGTCGCTGCCATTCGCGACGTCACTGACCGCAAGCGCGTCGAGGGCGAGCTCAGTGCGCAGCTCGAGGACATGCGCCGTCTCCAGGACCTGAGCACTCGCCTGATCGAGGCCAGCGATCTGCCGCAGGGACTCGAGGAGATGCTCGACGCCACCATGGCATTGCAGCGCGCCGATTTCGGCAACGTGCAGCTGCGCGATCCGGCCACCGGCGTGTTGGAGATCGTGGCCCAACGCGGCTTCTCTGCGGCATTTCTCGAGCACTTCGCCCGCGTCGATTCCAGTGACGAGTCCGCCTGCGGCCGTGCCGTACGCGCAGGCGAGCGCGTCATCATCGAGGATGTTCAGATCGACGCCGGCTACGCTCCACACCGCGCGATCGCGGCAGCGGAAGGTTATCGCGCCGTGCAGTCCACGCCCATTCGCGGGCGCGACGGCCAGGCCCTCGGCATGCTGTCCACCCACTTTCGCGCGCCCCACCGCCCCTCGGATCGGGAGCTGCAGCTCACGGACCTCTATCTGCGCATGGTGTCGGACTTCATCGCCCGCGCCCGCGACGCGGAGTCAGTGCGCGCGGCGCGCGACCTCGCCACGCGGGCGAACGAGGCCAAGAGCCGGTTCCTCGCCACGGCGAGCCATGATCTGCGCCAGCCGCTGCAAACACTCGAGATGCTCAATGGAACGCTGCGCCGGTTGCCGGCGAGCGTCGCGGTAGGTGACGCCGTGGTGCAACAGCAGGTGGCCATCGGTGCGATGTCGCGCCTGCTCAACGCACTGCTCGACATCAGCAAGCTCGAATCGGGAGCCGTGCGGCCGGAGCCCACCGATTTTTCCGTCGCCAGGCTGTTCGAGGATCTCCTGCGGGGATTCGCCGCGAGCGCCGCCGACAAGGGACTGAAGCTTCAGATCAGCGCCGCCGACGAAGTGGCTCACAGCGACCCCGCCCTCATCGAGCAGATTCTGCGCAATCTCGTATCGAACGCGATCAAATACACACAGCAGGGATTCGTCTCGCTCGGCTGCAGCGTTGCCGCCGATGGCAGCCTTCGACTCGAAGTCCGCGATACCGGCATCGGGATACCGGCCCCCCAGATCCGATACATCTACGATGAGTTCTATCAGGTGGGCGTCCCGAGCAACAGCTCCCGGGAGGGCTACGGGCTGGGATTGAGCATCGTGCAGCGGATCGTGAAGCTGCTCGATCTGAAGCTGGAAGTGCGCTCGCAGGTCGCAGAGGGCACCGTCTTCGCCCTCGCCGTGCCCGCCGGCAGCGGCAGGCTCAATCGGGGGCGGCCCGCGGCCGAGACGCCTCCCATCGATCAGGAGGCGGGCCGATCCCCGCGCGTGCTCCTCGTCGAAGACGATAAAAGCGTCCGTGACGCGACGCGCCTCCTCTTTTCCGTGGACGGCTATCAGGTCACTGCGGTTGCAACGCTCGCGGAAGCGCTCGAGCACGCTGCCGGTGAGCCGACCATCGACCTGCTCGTCACGGACTATCATCTGGCGAACGGGGAAACGGGCACTGCCGTCATCTCCGCGCTGCGGGAGACCCTCGGAGCGAAGCTCAAGGCGGTGCTGATCACCGGGGATACCTCGGCGGCCGTTCGCGACCTTCCGCGTGACCCGCTCATGCGCATCGCGAGCAAACCCGTGAGGGGCGACGAGCTTCTCTCTCTCATGCGCGGGCTGCTGGCAGCCTGACCCCGGGGCGATAAGTACCTATTGAGAATGCATCCCGATGTGGGGAGCATTCTCAGGCTCCTCACCGCGACGCGGATGCCCTGCCGTCCGCTCGCATCGCGCATCCGTCGATCATGTCACCTGCGCACGAAGTCAGATCGGCCCGGAACCGCGACGAAATGTCCCGAACCGTCGAAGCCGCGGTACGGACCCTGTTCGAGGAGCTTCACCACGCCGCGCCCCCGGCGGTTCTCGATCCGCAGATCCGCCTCGATGCCGACCTCGGGCTCGACAGCCTCGCACGGGTCGAGCTCGTGGAGCGGCTGGAGCGAGCCCTGAGCCTGGAGCTTCCGGCGGGCGCGCTCGACTCCATCGACACCGTCGGTGATCTCGTTGCCATGTTGCGCAGCGCTCCGGCCGCTCCTGAAGGCGGCGACCGTCTGTCAGCGTCCCCCCGCGCGCCCATACCGCGCGAGGAGCGGCTTGCGGCCGCGGAGCCCGCGGAAGCGGCCACTCTGAGCGAGGTCCTCGCGTGGCGTGCCCAGCGCCAGCCACAGGCGGTCCACGCGATCGTGCTCGGCGAGCGCGAGCCCGTGATGCTGACATACGCAGAGATGCTCGAGGCCGCGCAGGCAGTCGCCGCCGGACTCGAGCTGCGTGGACTGCCGCCCGGCGCGCGGGTCGGCCTCATGCTGCCGACCTCCGTCGAGTATCTGCATGCCTTCTTCGGCGTGCTGCTCGCCGGCGGCGTTCCCGTTCCTCTTTATCCTCCGTCCCACCGCGCCCAGCTCGAAGAGCACATCGACCGGCATGCCGGAATCCTCGTCAATGCGGGCGCCGAGACGCTTCTCACTTTCCCGGCGGCGCACGCCGTCGCGCGCCGCTTGCGGTCCAAGGCGCCGGGAGTGCGCCAGATCCTCGCCGTCACGGAGCTCCTGCGGCGCGGCCGGCCGGGTCCCTCCCTGCCGGCCGCCGCGGCGGACTCCATCGCGCTGCTTCAATACACCTCGGGCAGCACCGGCTCGCCGAAGGGCGTCATTCTCACCCACGCGGATCTCCTGGCGAACATCCGCGCCATGGGCAGGGCGATCGGCGCGGACGCGAGTGACGTATTCGTGAGCTGGCTGCCGCTCTATCACGACATGGGCCTCATCGGCGCCTGGCTAGGCTCGCTCTACTTCGGTTGCAGGCTGATCCTCATGCCTCCGACCGTCTTCCTGGCGCGGCCGGTAAGGTGGCTGCAGGCCATCCATGAGCACCGCGGAACCCTGTCCGCCGCGCCGAACTTCGGCTACGAGCTCGCCGCGCGCCGGATTTCCGACGATGAGCTGCAGGGCATCGATCTCTCCTCGATGCGCATCGCCTTCAACGGCGCGGAGCCGGTGTTTCCCGAGACGATCGCCCGGTTTCGCGAGCGCTTTGCACCATGCGGCTTTCCTCCGCAGGCGATGACTCCGGTGTACGGACTCGCCGAGGCGGGAGTCGGTCTCACCTTTCCCTCGCGCGGACGCACTCCCCTCGTGGACCACGTCGACCGCGCGCTGCTCGCCCGCACCGCGCAGGCTCGCCAGGTGCCCGTGACGACATCGGATGCCGCGTCCTTCGTCTCCTGCGGCCGCCCGCTGCCCGGCTATCGGGTGCGGGTCGTCGACGAGCGGGACGTGGAAGTGGCTGAAAGAACCGAAGGCAACCTGCAGTTCACGGGACCTTCCGCGACGAGCGGCTACTATCGCAATGCCACCGCCACGGCGCGCCTGCTCTGCGGCGAGTGGCGCAACACGGGCGACCGGGGGTACCTTGCGGGAGGAGAGCTCTACGTCACTGGACGGGCGAAGGACATCATCATTCGCCGCGGACAGCACATCTACCCGGAAGGGATCGAGCGCGCGGTCGGCGATGTCCCCGGCGTGCGGCGCGGGTGCGTCGCCGCGTTGGGCATACCGGGAGAAGAGAGCGGCACCGAGCGGCTGCTCGTTCTCGCCGAGACCCGCGAAGCCGACCCCGCACGCCGCCGCGAGCTCGAAGGACGGATCATCGAGCGCGTCACCGCCACCGTCGGTGAGCCCGCCGACGACATACTCCTCCTCCAGCCGCACGCCATCCTCAAGACCTCGAGCGGGAAGCTCCGGCGCGCCGCGACCCGGCAGGCCTTCATCGATGGGTCCCTCGGGCAGCCGGCTCGCGTATCCGCGCTCGAGCGCCTGCGCTCGGAGCTCGCGCGCGGCACGCTCGCCCTGCGCCGGCTGCTCGATGGCGCGCGGGGACTCGCGTTCGGCCTCTACTGCGGGTTGCTCCTGCTCATCTTCGCCGTTCCGGTCCTCCTCCTCACCAGCCTTACCCATAACCCCGCGCGGGCGTGGCGGGTGACCCACCGTGCGGCAAGGCGGCTCCTGCATCTCCTGAGGATACCGATGAGCGTGACCTGGGAGCTCAAGCCAGACCTGGCAGCGCCGCATGTCGTCGTGGTCAATCACGCGAGCTATTCCGACGGCGTCGTGCTCTGCGGCACGCTCGTGGCGCCGCACCGTTTCGTCGCGAAGGCGGAACTCGCGTGCACCCCGTTCCTCGGGCGCAGCCTGCGCGCGCTGCGGACGGTATTCATCGAGCGTTTCGGCATCGAGCAGAGCCTCGCCGAGACCGGCCGCATCCGCGACGCGCTTCGCGCCGGCGACTCGGTCATCCTCTTTCCGGAGGGAACGTTCACTGCCGAGCACGGGCTGCGGGCCTTCCATCTCGGGGCCTTCGAGGCCGCGGTCGCGGCCGGCGTTCCCGTCATTCCGCTCGCCCTCTGCGGAACCCGCTCGCTGCTGCGCGCAGGCCAATGGCTGCCCCGGCGTACTGCGCTGCGCGTGATGTGTGGTGCGCCGCTCGCGGCGCGCCAGGGCGAGGACGCTTTTGCCGCCGCGGTGCGTCTGCGCGATGCGGCGCGGACCTACATCCTGCGTCATTGCGGCGAGCGTGATCTGGCCGTGTGAGCCGATCCTCGCGCCGCTCGGGCGTCAGCGGCTGTTCTCGAGCGCCCAGAGCACTGCCCGCTGCTGCAACTCGGTGCCGTTTCGCAAGTTGAGCTTGAAGCGGATCTTCTCACGATGCGATTCGATGGTATGCACGCTCAGGTGCAGCTCGGCGGCGATCTCCCGGGTGGCTCTGCCCCGCCCGATGAGCTCGAAGACCTGCAGCTCCCGATCGGTCAACACCGCGGGACCCAGCGCAAAGTCGCGGGACAGGGCCCGATCCGCAAGGTGTCGAGTCAGCGCCGTGCTGACAAAGCGCTCGCCTCGCATCACGGTGCGGATCGCGTCGATGATGGAAACCTGAAGCTCCTGCTTGTTGATGTAGCCGTCGGCGCCGGCACGCAGGGCGCGCTCGGCGAAAATCTCCTCGTCGTAGGCGCTCACGACCAGAATCCTGGGATCGGCGCCGCGGGCGCGGATCGCCTTGATGAGGTCGAGGCCGCTGCTGTGCTGCAGCGCCAGGTCGATGAGGACGAGCGACGGGCGTGCCGAGCGCGCCAGTGCGAGCGCCTCCTCGGCGGAGGCTGCCGCGCCGCAGACTTCGAGATCAGGATGGATGCAGATCCGAGCCGCGAGACCTTCCCGAACCAGCGGATGATCGTCCACGATCAAGACACTGACACGCCTTGCCACGCGCTGCGAAGCTCTGTCCGCAGTCTTCACGATCCCCCCGGAACGGACACGGTACACGAGACGATGGTGCCGCAGCCTGCCCCCGCCTCGAGCCTGAAGCGGCCGCCGATTGCCGCGCAGCGATGCTCCATCAGGCGCAGGCCCACTCCCTCACCGCCCCCTCGCCGCTTGCGGATGCCGATTCCGTTGTCGTGTATCTCGAGCCGCAGCCGATGGCCCTCGTTGCTCAGCCTGATCAGCACGGCATCGGCCCTGGCGTGCCGGGCGGCATTCCCGACCGCCTCCTGCGCGATTCGATAGAGGTGGGTCGCGGTCGCCGCATCGGGCACCCTGAGACGCCCGCGCGATTCGAAGCGGCAGGCGAGCTTGTAGCTCTCCTGCGTGCTTCGCGCCAGGTCAGCGAGAGCCGCGGGCAGCGTATCCGCATCGACCGGGACCGGCACCAGACCACGGGCCACCGAACGCACCCGCCGATTCGCCTCCGCGATCCCGGCCGCGAGCCGCCCCGCCAGTTCCGCCGCGCCCGAGCCGTCCTCCCGCAGCTGCTCCGACAGGTTCTGAGCGAGCAGACCCAGTCCCGTCAGCTCCTGTTGCGTCCCGTCGTGAAGCTCCTGACCGATCCTCTGCTGTTCCAGCGCGGCGATGTGAAGGATCTCCTCCTGGAGCGCCTTGTCCGTGCTGAGATCGCGAAGACACCCGACGATCAGGCCGGCTTCGTCGGTCGCGGAGACCGACAGGAGAGCGGGAAAGCGAGTGCCACCGCGCCGGTACGCGACGACTTCGCGGGACGTGCTGATGACATTGCGCTCTCGAGTCCCTCGACATCGCGCGAGGCATTCGTCGCGGTGAGCTCGCACCTCCGGCGGCAGCAGCATGGACACATCCCGCCCCATTACCTCTCGCAGGGCGTAACCGAACATTCGCGAGGCGGAATCATTGAAATTCAGAATGCTGCCGTCGGCGTCGATCACCACCACGGCGTCCACCGTCGCGTCGAGCACGGCACGCAGTTTCTCATCGAGCCGCTCACTGGCCGCCGCGCACCCGGGCAGGCTCGATCGGGAGCTCCCCGGCTCATCTTCCATGGCCTGCCCCGGACGACGACGCGACAGAGGTGACGTCGGCGTCCGAGTCACCCTGCGTGATTCCATCGAGGTCTGCCGGCCGGCCTTACGGGACATGGTGTCAGCCCCCCCGTGCGAGAAGCCCGTAAACAATCTAATCCCCCGGACGGACATTTGGAATAAGTATCGTTCCTGAGCCGCCGCCGACCGCCCCCTGGTGGAATCCACCATGCTCACTGGTGGCGCACCCGATTCCAATGTCGAGCTGCCGGCGCGAGCATTGCGGTGCCAGCCCGAACGACCGTGGTTTCGCAGGCGCCGCCTGCGCGGCATGAGGACCATGCCGAAGCCCGCCGCTCCGGCCCGACCAGCCCGCACGCGCTGCCTGCGGCGCCCGATGCCAGGATCCTCTTCCACGAGGTCGAAGAGGTTCACTTCACCGATGTTCGAGCGATGCTGTTGAAACACGATCGCGCATGCCGTCGCCTCACTGCGGCGATGTGGTTTTCCCGTATGGCCATTTCGGGCCCGAGATGCCAGCTTGGCGTCCGATCGGGTCTGCCAACCAGAGGCGGTAAGTCATGAGTTGCCAATGCGAATCAGCCGACGAGCGGCGGCCGCCCGAGCGTGCTCCGCCCGCCCCTCTCAGTCAGGATACCGTCGCGATGATTGCGCACGAGCTGCGCAGCCCGCTGGCCGTGATGTCAAACGTCCTGAAAGTGTACCGGGCAAGCATCGCCGCCAAGGCATTGCCGGGGGCCGGGGACATGCTCGATCGGCAGGTGAACAAGGCGCTGCGGCTCGTCAATGACCTGATGGACCTCTCCCGTGTCAGCGAGGACCAGCTGCGCCTCGAGCGAGTCCCGGTCGACCTCGGCCGCGTGATTCTGGATGTCAGTGAGGATCTCGACCAGGACTTTCGCCGCCGCCAGCAGGTGCTCGTGCTGGAACTTTCCGCGCAGGCAGTATGGGTGCGGGGCGATGCGTGCCGTCTGGAGCAGATTGTCGAGAATCTGCTCGAGAACAGCGGCAAGTACTCCCCGGAGGGCGCCATGATCGCAGTCGCTCTGTCGCGGGAGGGCGGTCAGGCAGTGCTGCGTGTTCGTGACAACGGGACCGGAATCCCCTCTGACGATCTGCCGCACATTTTCGAGCCCTATTTCCGCGGCAGCAGTCCCGGGCAACGGTCCCGCGGCGGTCTGGGACTGGGTCTGACGCTCACGCGGCGGCTCGTGCAGCTGCACGACGGCACCATCGAGGCAACGAGCCGGGGTGCCGGATGCGGCAGCGAATTCACAGTGAGGCTCTCGACGACGCCCGGTCCCGGCGCTTAAGGGGCCATCATCTCCACGCCTCCCGAGGCGGTGTCGCGGCGCACGAGCCGACCCGCTCCTCGCGCAGGGACCGCGGCGGCTGGCACGGCACGCCCGCAGGCTCAGGCCGGAATGACCAGCACGTCCGTCGGCGCATGATAGGCGACGCGAAAGCCAATGCCTCCCATCGCCGCAGGCTGCGCGCGCGGTCCGGAAGACTCGCGCTTGCCGATCACCAGCAGGTCCGCCGGGGCCCGTCCGATCTCGGCGAGCACCACCGAAACCGGCTCTCCACACACCGCGCGGGCGTGCAGCGTGGCGCGACCCTCGGCGGCTCCCAGCAGATCCCGCACGATGGCCGCCGCTGCTTCCTCCGATTGCTTCCTGCGCCGCTCGATGAGCCCCTCGTCGACTTCCTGCAGGCGCATCCGCTCGAGGTAAGGCACGTCGTAAGCATGCAACACAGTGCAGTCGCCATCGCCTACCAGCCCGCTGCCCCACAGCACCGTGCGCCGCGAGAGCGCGCCGGGCATGTCGACGGCGACCACCGCGGACGCGTACCGGTCGGCAGACTCCCTGCGGACGAGCAATATCGGCGTCTCGATGCGGCCCAGGAGCTTCATCGCCGTGCCGCCGAGAGACGGCCCGGGAGCGCAAGCCTCGTGCTCCCCTCGCGCCCCGATGACCAGGAGGTGCGGCTCGATCTCGGCGACCAGGGCCGCGATGACATGGCTCGCCTTGCCGAGCCGGGATTCGCAGCGGGCATGAGTGCCGAATTTCGACTCGAGCTCGGCGAGTGTCAGCCGAAGCGAGGTCTCGCAGCCGCGCGCGACGTCCTGGTAGCTGTCCTGCGAGGCTGGACGCCAGCGCGAGAACAGATTCCAGTCCGGTCGGACGTGCGTCAGGAAGAGATTCGCCTCCCACTGCCGAGCGAGCTGGCCCGCCCGCAACACGGCGCGCCGTCCCGCCGCCGAAAGGTCGGTGGCAACCAGGATGCGCTTGAGAACGGGCATGGCTCGCGGCTCCTTCGGAGTGCTCCACCTTAGCTCGCGGGACCATCCTGCGTATCGGGGCAAGTACTTAACTTGCCGCCCCCTCGGCGAGCCGTCCACAATAGCGGGCCGTCAGGGCAAGGTATTGGGCGCGATGCTTCGAAGAATGATCGTGATCGCAACGGGATCGCTCGTGGTCGCTGCCGGCGGGACCCTTGCCGGCGCAGCGAGCCTGCAGGCCGGCAAGGCGCTCGCTCGACGCACGTGCTACGCATGCCACGGGATGAACGGAATCAGCAGCATGTCGCTCTATCCCAATCTCGCGGGCCAGAAGCGCAAATACCTGGCCGCCCAGCTTCGAGCCTTCCGTGACGGCAGCCGCAGAAACCCGATCATGAGCCTGATCGCCGCTCACCTCACGGACGCCCAGATCCAGGACGTCGCCGCCTATTTCGCCTCGCTCGAGCCCGGGAACGGTGCGCGGCGCGCCAGATAGGCGGCATCATCCTGTAGGACAGCTCGCAACGGACGTGAAAGACCGGGGACCGGCGGGGCCCTGATAGGATACCGACGCAATGGAAGAGCCAGTCCCATCGCCCGAGCAGATCGGCGCTACCGACTCCGACGATGTGAGCTGGGGACGCGTCCTCATCACCTTGGCCGGACTCGGGCTCGGCGCGTATCTCGTCGTCGAGCACGGATGGATTGAGGTGCTGCGCGCATTGCAGGAGGTCGGCTGGCCGGGCCTCGCGGCAATCACTCTCTTTCACGTCCTGCCGACCCTCGTTTGCGGCCTGGCGTGGTGGAATCTGCTCCGTCCTCACCTGGATGAGCGCTGGCCCCTCTTCGTCTGGCTCCGCTGGATCCGGGACGGTACGGACGGCGTGGTCCCGATCCTGCCCGTCAGCGGAGAGCTGATCGCAACCCGGCTGCTCAGGCTTCGCGGCACGGCAATGGCGGGCGCGGGCGTCATCGTCGATGTCACCACGGAGCTGCTGGCTCAGCTGCTCTTCGCGGTCCTCGGCTTCGCGCTGCTGGTCACGACTCATCGTGACTCGCACCATCTGAGCTGGATCGTCCTCGGCCTCGGGGTCATGACCGTGCAGTTCGGCGGCTTCCTGATCGCACAGAGAAAGGGGCTCTTCCGTCTCCTCGAGCGGCCGTTCGACTGGATCAGGCGGCGCTGGCGGGGCGCCGACACGGAAGCTCCCGAGGAAGTGAGCGCGGAGCGGACGCTGCACGATCAGATCCTGCAGCTCCACGCGAATCACCGGGCTTTCTTCGGATCCATTCTTTTGCATCTCGCCGCCTGGATCATCGGCGCCCTGGAGGCATGGATCGCCCTGCGGCTGATGGGCCATCCGCTCGATGTGCCCGACGTGTTGGTGTTGGAGAGCCTGGTCACCGCGATCCGCAGCATCATCTTCTTCGTCCCGCTGGCTGCCGGCGTGCAAGAGGCCGGATACGTCCTGGTCGGCGGGCTGCTGGGGCTGCCGGCCGGGATCGCCCTGGCCGTCTCACTGGTGAAGCGCGCACGGGACCTGATCAAGGGCGTGCCGGCCGTGCTCCTGTGGCAACTCCTCGAGCGGCGGGCGGCTCGCCGCACCGCCGTTCGGGCGGTGAGCGGGCCATCCGCCTAGCATCGCACGGCCCAAGGCTCGGCTGCGGCATATCCCGAGAAATGGCCGGAGAAAGCGCGAGTCGGCGGCTGGCCGTGTCAGCCGCGCGCTCGGCCGCGGTTGATCCGCCCCGATGCGACGCCGCCGAACACCAGTGTTGCGAGCATGGCCGATCCGGCCGCGTAGAAGTACGGCACCGAGCTGCTCATGGAGAAGAGCGCTCCCATGATGAGGTTGGACAGGAACTGCCCGAGACTCCTCGATACCGTCAGAAAGCCCATGCCTCGCGACAGCCTGCCGTGCCCCACGACAGAGGAGACCAGCGTCGGCTCGAAGGTCTCGACGCCGCCCATTCCAAGGCCCAGAACCGCGACCGAGAGATAAAAGGCCGCCGCATGGAGGCGCAGCAGCTCGCACGCGCCGATGAGGCCCGAGCCCAGGGCCGAGGGAAGGTAGCCGAGGAGCCACAGCGACCTCGCCGCGGACAGCCGGCCCGCGCCGAGGGCGTAGCCGCTCACCGCCGAGATGCCGAGGTAGGTGATGAACGCGAGCACACCGGACTCGTAGGCCGCCGTGCTCGCATGGCCGCCGGTGGCGGTCAGTATCGGGAAGCCGAGATTGTAGAAGCTGAAGCCGTAGAGCGTGGCCGCGACCAGAAGCGCGACCAGGAGAGCCCGCTCTCCCGGGTCCCCCGCACCCGCCCGGATTCTCGGCGTCTGCCCGGGATGAAGCTCCGCGCGGCGTACGAAGAAGAGCAGGCCGGTCGAGACGATGAGCGGCAGTAGCGCGTAGAGAATGATGGTGCCCACCGCGGCATGCAGCCAGAGGAACAGCAGCGCGAGGAGAGCCGAGAGCATTCCGCCGCCGATATCGAGTGCGTGCAGAACGCCAAAGGCCATGCTCCGATCCTCCGGGGGCGTCACGTTGACGAGGAGCGCGCGGCGGGCGGGAGTGCGGAAATAGCGCGCCCACCATCCCAGGATGAAGAACACCGCCGAGGACCAGAGATGATGCGTCAGGCCCGCGAAGGCCATGAGCGGAATGAGCGAGTTGCCCGCGATGGCGATGGTCTTCCGGTCGAACCGGTCCCCGGCGAGGCCGCCGACATACGAGACGAGGGAGCCGCCGCCGAAGGCGATGGCGGTCACGATCCCGTACACGTAGACGGGCGCGTGCAGTTGAAACACGAGGTAGAGCGGAAAGAGCGCCGCCACGCCCTGATAACCGAGGTCCGCGAAGAAGGCGGAGAAGCAGAGCAGATAGGCGTCGCGCGGCAACCGCTTCGCGGGCATGGAGGCGGAGGATATCAGAGGCGCTTCCGTGCCACTCACCCGAATCGCCGCATCGTCATCATTCCGACACAGACGCTGGCTATACTATTGCGGCCAGGGTTTTCCTGGATGACCGCCGGAGCCCGGCTTCGGTCGGCCGTCAGTCCACTCACCACGCGGGGGAATCTCAATGCGGTTCGGCCATCGCAAGCTGCCGGCGCTCGTGCGCGCCACATCGATCGGGCTCTGCCTCTGGGCCCCGGCATGGGCATCACAGCCGTATCACAATGCGGACGGGTATCCGACGGCGACGCCGATCAAGCATCTGGTGGTCATCTTCGACGAGAACGTCTCGTTCGACCACTACTTCGCCACCTATCCCGCGGCAACCAATCCGCCCGGTGAGCCGCGCTTCGTGGCAGCGCCCTACTCGCCTCGCGTCAACAATCTGGCGAGCGCGCATCTGCTGACGCACAACCCCAATCTCAATCCCCGCAATGGCGCCGGCGCCACCAATCCCTTCCGGCTCGATCGCACACAGGCCAACACGGCCGACCAGAACCATGGCTACACGGCGGAGCAGCAGGCATACGACGGCGGCGCCGCCGATCTCTTTCCGCTCCATACCGGCAAGGGCACGCGCGGCGGGATCGGCGCCTTCGGTACCAAGGGCCAGGTGATGGGCTACTTCGACGGCAATACCGTCACCGCGCTATGGAACTACGCGCAGCACTTCGCAATGAGCGACAACGCGTACACGGACACTTACGGTCCCTCGACCCCCGGCGCGCTCGAGGTCGTCTCGGGACAGACCAATGGCGTGAAGGTCATCAAGTCCACCGGGAACTGGTTCGAGATTCCCGATGGTCAGGGCGGCCACACCCTGATCAGCGATATCGATCCCGCGTACGACGCGTGCTCGAATCCACGCGATCAGATCAGGATGCTCGGCCGGAACATCGGCGACCTCCTCACCCGCAACCGCATCAGCTGGGGCGGATTCATGGGCGGGTTCGACCTCGAGCGGACCAATCCCAACGGCACCAGGGGATGCCAGCGCAGCGTCTACTCCCGCATCGTCGGCCGCCAGATCAAGGACTACGCGCCCCACCACAATTGGTTCCAGTACTTCAAGTCCACCGCCAACCCCACCCACGCCCGGCCGGCCTCGGTCGCGGCGATCGGCCATACATTCGACGCGGACGGCCGGCGCGATCCGGCCAACCACGAGTACGGGATCGAGGATTTCTACGCCGCGGTGAGCGCCGGCAACTTCCCGGCCGTCGCATACCTCAAGGCGCCTGCCTACCAGGACGGCCACGCGGGCTATTCCGATCCACTCGACGAGCAGGCCTGGATCACCAAGGTCATCAACTTCCTCGAGCGGCAGCCCGACTGGAAGCATACGGCGGTCATCATCACTTGGGACGACTCGGACGGGTGGTATGACCATGCCTTCGCGACACCGACCAATCCTTCCTTCAACGCGAAGGCCGACCGTCTCGACGGCCCCGGCGTCTGCGGCAAGGGCACTCCCCTGCCCGGCCTCGAGGGCCGGCCAGTCAACGGACGTTGCGGGCCCGGAACACGCCTGCCGTTCCTGGTGGTCTCACCCTACGCAAAGGTGAATTACGTGAGCCACACCCGGATCTCCCAGGCCTCCGTGGTGCGCTTCATCGAGGACAACTGGCTGCACGGCGCGCGCCTCGGGGACGGCTCCTTCGATGCCACCG
Organism: Steroidobacteraceae bacterium; assembly: GCA_035713045.1. Classification (GTDB taxonomy): domain Bacteria; phylum Pseudomonadota; class Gammaproteobacteria; order Steroidobacterales; family Steroidobacteraceae; genus 13-2-20CM-66-19. The sequence continues at coordinate 14,025 of DASTAC010000046.1, read as the reverse complement.
CGGGCAGCATCCGCAACATGTTCGACTTCTCCAAGCGGCATCCGGACCCGCGGCTCTTCCTCAGCGAGAAGACCGGCCTGCCGATCGCCGCTCGGGCGGGAGCGTCAGAACGCTGACCGCGGCAACGCCGCTCCTGCCTCTGAGGTGAGGCCGGCGCCGGGCCCGGTGCCGGCGCGGGCCCTCGGCGCTCGTTGTCCATCCGGTCCCGGCTGCCGATAATGACCATGGCATCGTAGAGCAAAGGCCACGATCATGTCCGAGCCGCTGAACGGCGATCTCACCGCCCGCATAGTCGTCGAGGCGGACACGCTTCCATGGACCGCAAGTCCCAGCCGAACGGTATGGCGCCGGCGGCTGCATCACGTCGGCCCTGCGGAATCGGGGCAGGTCACATCGCTCGTGCGCTACCAGCCCGGGTCGGCATTTCCGACGCACGACCATCCGGACGGAGAGGAAATCTTCGTTCTCGAAGGTGTCTTCTCGGACGAGCATGGGGACTGGCCGGCGGGCACCTACCTGCTGAACCCGGAAGGATTCCGCCATGCGCCCTTCTCGCGCGAGGGCTGCCTGCTCTTCGTGAAACTCAGACAGTTCCCCGGCCGCGACCGCCGGCACGTGGCGATCGATACCCGGACGATGCCGTGGGCCAAGGAGAGCGGACGCGAGCTCAAGCCGCTCTACTCCCAGGAGGGATACACCGACCGCACACGGCTCGAGCGCTGGCTGCCGGATGCGCCGCCCGCCGAGCGCGGATATCCTCTCGGTGCCGAGCTGCTCGTGCTCGGCGGCTCGTTTCAGGATGAGCACGGCCGCTACGGGCCACACACCTGGCTGCGCGTGCCACCGCAGTTCCGCCATCGCCCGAGCACCGCGGCGGGCTGCGAGCTCTATGTCAAGGAGGGCGGGTTCGCGTATCTGGCGAAGCCCTGATTTCGAGCGGTCGTTCTGGACGCGAAGCCTGTGAGAGTGGCAAAATCCAGAGCTTGGCGACACGCGGTCCAACGCATCCTTGAATCAATTTGCCACGGCCGCGGCGCAACAAGCGTCCGGGTCACCCGGGGGCAGGGAAGCGTCCAATCACGCATCGACGCACGTTCTCGTCGTCGAGGACGAGCGTACCGTCGCGGCCGACGTACAGCGTCTGCTTCGCGAGATCGGCTTCCATTCCTGCGCGGTTGCATCATCCGCTGACGCCCTCACCCGCGCCCGTGAGCACGTACCCGACCTTGCGATCACCGACGTCAGCTTCGATGGGAACGCAGACGGTACCGCCACGGCTCTCGCCCTGCGGGAGCAGTTCGGGACGGCGATCATCTTCCTGACCGGGCAGGCGGATCATGCCGCCATCGAGCGTGCGCGCCGGGCCGAGCCCTACGCATACCTCGTCAAGCCGGTGAGCGGCTTTGCGATCAAGGCAGCCGTCGAGATCGCCCTGGACAGGCGCACCCGCGAGGCCGAGCTTCGCAGCCGCGAGGCGGCACTGGCGCAGAAGGTGGCCCACCTGTCGTGCGCGCTCGATCACGTCCCCATCGCGGTGCAGCTGGAGGACGCGGGCCGGCGGATGCTGCACGTCAACCCCGCCTTCTGCTCCATCTTCGGCTTCGAGGAGAGCTCCTCCAGCTTCGCCGGGGTGGATGCGGCGAGCCTGCTGGGACGCATCCAGTCACGCTGCAGCTCGCCTCACGTCTTTTCCTTGATCGCCGACACGGTGCGCCATGCGCCGGAGCCCGTCACGGGGATTCCGTTCACGCTCCGGGACGGCCGCATCCTCGAGCTCGAGCACATCCCGATATTCGACGAAGGGCGGCGGCCGAACGGCCGATTGTGGACGTTCCGGGACGTGAGCGAGCGCGAGCGGCAGCGGCTGGAGCTCGAGCAGGTGGCGGACGGCCGCCAGCGCGCACTGCTGACCGACGAGCTTACCGGGCTCAACAGCCGGCGCGGGTTCTTTCAGCTGGCCGGGACCCATCTCAAGCTGCATCGCCGCCGAACGAATACCGCGGTGCTCTTCTTCGTGGATGTCAACGATCTGAAGGAGATCAATGACCGGCACGGACACGGCGCCGGCGATGAGGCGATCCGGGAAGTGGCCAACGCGCTGCGAGGAACGTTCCGCACGACGGATCTGCTGGCGAGGTTGAGCGGCGATGAGTTCGTCGTGCTCGCGATGGTCACTCGGGAGGAGATCGGCCAGGTCGCCGCGAGGCTCACCTCCCGTCTCGATCATTTCAACGCGACCGCCGGCCGCCCCTACCAGCTCACCGTCAGCGTGGGTGCCGCGGAATACCGGGAGGGCGAGTCCCTCGATGCCGTCCTCGCTCGGGCCGATGATGCGATGTATCGGGAAAAGAAGGTCCGCCACCAGCCACGGGAAACCTAGCGATCGCGCGACCGCCCTGCCCGGCTGTCGGGAGCGTGAACGTCTCGCGTTGTCGCGAGCCCGCAGGTCGCCTGGCGCGAGGGCTCTGATCGCCTAGAGGTAATCGACCTCCGTCACCATGCCGTCCATCATGTGGACCAGGTTGTGGCAGTGCAGCAGCCAGCGTCCGGGCGGTGCATCGGCGATGAATCGCCACGCGGCGCTGCCGTGCGCAGGGACCAGCGCCGTATCCTTGCGCAGCGGATTCTCGAGTCGCCGGCCGGAGAGCTCGACCAGCTCGAAGATGTGCCCGTGCAGGTGCATGGGATGGTCCATGTCGTTGGGATTGCGGAAGCGAATCAGCACCTGATCGCCCGCCCGCACCTGCACCTTCGGCGTGTGCGGCCAGATCTTGCCGTCGATCGTCCAGCGCCAGGTGCCCGGCTCGCCGCCTCCCAGTGTCAGGTCGACGCTGACCTGCCGCCGCCCGCGGGCATCCGCCGTTCCTGCGGACATCCTGGCTGGGACGCCCCCGGCATGCTCGCCCCCTGCCAGCAGATAGTCGAAGCACTTCGCGGCCCGCAGCGAGGACGGCGGAAGCTCCGGCTCACGATCCGCAGCGTCGGGCGTGCGGATGAGCACGGCCTGCCGCCGATCATCCACGTCGGCCATCAAGCTCTGCAGCAGCCATGCGCCAGGCTTGGTGACCTCGAACCAGGCGTCATAGCGCTCGCCGACTCCAATCCGAAGTGCGTCCACCGTGACGGCACGAGGCAACGGATTGCCGTCACTGTGTGTGATCCTCAGCTGATGTCCTCCCAGTCGCACGTAGTGCGTCAGAGTCGGACTCGCGTTCAATATCCGCAGGCGGACCGTTTGTCCCACGCGAACCGTAAGCGGACGCGTGTGCGGATAGGCTGCGCCGCTGAGGCAATGAGACAGATAGGCGACCTCATCGCCCATGGCTCTGCCGCGCGCCATCGCCCCCATGCCCGGCATTGCGGACATGTCACCCATGCCGGACATGTCCTTCATGGCCCCCGTACCCTGCATTCCCGACATCCCGTGCATGGAGGATGCGCCCTGCCCGCTCATCCCGGCCATGCCGCCCACGCCGGGCGGCACGTCCATCGCCGCGTTGCTCCTGCCCGCGAGCGCCGCCCTGAGGCTGCTCATCCGCGGCACGTCGTGCAGCACCAGCACGACCTCGACATCCGCCCGCGCCTCGCCCGGATCCTCGATCAGGAAGGGCCCGAAGAGACCGAGGGCGATCTGATCGCCCACGTGCGAGTGATACCACCGGAATCCGGGGGGATCCGGCTTGAAGGTGTAGATGAACTCGCCGCCGTTCGGGACCGGCTTCTGCGTGACATCCGGCACCCCGTCCATGGCGTTCGGCAGGATCATTCCGTGCCAGTGGACCGTGCTCGGACCGCCGGTGCGGTTGAGATAACGGGCCCGCAGCCTCTGGCCGTACCGCACGCGCAGCAGCTGTCCGGGTACCCGCCCGTTGTAGGCGAGCCCATCGAAATCGGCGCCCGTATCGGCGGCAAAACGGTATGGACGCCCGACGAGCGTGACGTCCACCTGCTCGCGAGCCGCCTCTCGCGCCGATAGCTTCGGGACCAGCATCCAGCTCATCGCGCCCGCACCGAGCGTCAGCGCACTCTGAAGAAATTCGCGTCTCAGCACGAGGAATACTGCGTACTAATTTGTAATTGAAGGGATTAATCGGCGCAGATGAGCTCACTCGAGAGCGCCGTCCATAGGCCTCGAGCCGCGACGGCTTCCGCCGAGCCCGCGCCCGTGATTCGGCCGGATTCTGTACCAGCCGCGAGTGCCTGGCAATCGACGACCCGCTTTCGATCGGGTACGCCTTCGCAAGCGCCGCTCGAGGCCATGCTCGCGGGTATGGCCGTTGCTGCAACCTGCAGGGTGAGATCGCCGGTCAGGTCAGCGGGATACGGATATGCGCACTGAGGCACGCGCGTGGCGAGTGGCGGCGCTGCCCGCGGCGGCGGTGCTGGGTGTCGCGTTGCCGCTGGCATTCGCCAGTCACTGCGATCAGTACCTCTATGACGTGCGCCCGATTGGGCTCTTGCCCATCTACGCCACGGCATGGCTCATACTCGGCGCCGTCCTCATCCCTCTCTGGGGCCTGCTGACGGCCGGCTTGCGGGCGCTCGAGCTGTTCCGCCGACCGCCCGGGCCGCTCATTCTGCAGATCGTGCGCAGCGCGCTCATCGGCATCGCGGCTGCGATCATCGTCGCAAACATCCTCCACAGCCTGAGAACCTGGCTCGGCACTTTCGGCAGCTCGCTGCCGATCTCGTCGAACGGGACCTGGTGGCTCGCCGTGGGCATCGGCGCTCTTGCCGCAGTCAGCGCCAAGGGCCGCTCCGCGATGATGGCCCTGTGGCCGACGGCGGCCGTGTGCACGGCGATCGGCGCACTGTCTCTGGCGGCCTTGCCGATGTTCGGCTGGCCTCGCTCCGCTTCCCCGCTTGCGCTGCAACCCGCCAACCTCGGTGTCGCTCCCGCCGGCAGCCCGATCGCGCCGTCCGGTGAGGCCGGCCCCGTCAAAACCGCGGCCGTGGTCTCCCCGCCCACTCCTGCGTCACGGCCGAACGTCGTCATCTTGACGATGGACGCGCTTTCCGCGCAGCACATGTCCCTGTACGGCTACTCGCGGCCGACCACCCCGCAGCTCGACCGGTTCGCACGCGGCGCGATGGTATTCGAGCACGCCTACGCGAACGCCAACTTCACCACACCAGGCATCGCATCCATCCTCACGGGTACCCGCCCCTGGACCAACCGTGCCCTGGAGCTGCCAACGTGGCCGAGGGCGAGCACCCGGCGCACCTCCCTTCCCGCCGTACTTCGAAGCGCCGGCTACCGCTTGGGCTACGTCTCGAGCAACGTCTACGCCGGCGCGTCCCGGGAGGGAATGGGCCAGTACTTCCAGTTCACGAGCATGGACCGCTCTCGTCACACTCTCATCTGCAACGATGCCCTGTCCGCGAAGCTGCGGTACGTCTGTGCTGCGACCGAGCTGCGTCCGCTGGAATTTCTGGACGGCATCGTCTATCGCATCGAAGGCTCCGGCGGCAACCTGGAGCACGACCCGCGGCTGGCGCTCGACCCGGCGATCCACTGGCTCGAGACGGCGAAGCGCGACCGGCCGCTCTTCCTGTGGGTTCACCTGTTTCCGCCGCACTCCCCGTACGCGGCGCCGCCGCCCTGGCTGGGCCGCTTCGATCCGAGCAAACAGGATGACACCGCCGCTCTGACGCAGCCGGACTGGGCCTGGCAGCTCTCGCGGCTGTCGCCGCAGCACATAGCCGTTCTCAAGGCCCGCTACGATGAGAACCTCGCATACGTCGACCACTACGCGGGACCCTTCCTGCAGCACGTGCTGCAGATCCTCGGCCCGAACACCGTGGTGATCGTCAGCACCGATCACGGCGAGAGCTTCTCCCATGGATATGGCGCGCACACCGGGCCCGGGCTCTACAACGAGATCATCCACATCCCGCTCATCATCAAGCTGCCCTACGAGACGGCCGGCAGACGCTGCAACGCCGTCGCGCAGCAGGTGGACATCGCGCCCACCGTGGCCGCGCTCGCGGGGATTGCGCCGCCCGCGGACTGGGAAGGCCGCTCACTCCTCGGAGCCTGCTCCGCCTCCTCACCCAACCCGGTGGCACACCGGCCGGCCTTCAGCATGAACTTCGAGCAGAATCCCCGTTATGCGGCGCTCACGACCGGCTCGGTGGCGGTGATCCGGGGCCACTGGAAGCTCATCCACTACATGGGTCACCTGCATTATCCTTTCATGCCGGCGCTGCACGATCAGCTCTACGATCTCGCCACCGATCCCGACGAGCGCGTGAATCTCGCCGGGAAGCACCCGCAGACCGTTGCCCGTCTGCTGGGGCTGATCGATGCGCAGCTCTCGCGCCACGGCGGCCCGCTCGTCCACGGACATCCGCCCCTGCAGGTGGCGCAAAATACTGCCGCACCCTGAGGCGCTTGCGGCCACCGGGAAGCGGGCAGCCCCCACGCGCTCGCGCGAGTGCACCGGAAACGGCACCCGCTTGATGCTCCGATCGCCATCGGCCGTCGCCCGACGCTGACGCCGGCAGGAGCCGCTCGGTCGCGGAGGGCTCGGGTCGTGTCGCTCAGACCCCGACGGCGCAATCGTCGCACAGGGCTTTGATCTCCACGGCTCCCCGCTCGAAGCGAAAGCCGAGCGCGCTCGCGCGCTCGCGCAATGCACGAGTCAGACCCGCATCCTCGATTTCCGTGACCCGGCGGCACTTCGAGCAGATGAGAAACTGCGCCGCGTGCCCCTCATCCGGATGATCGCAGCCGACGAACGCGTTCAGGGCATCCACTCGATGCACGAGGCCGGCGTTCTGCAGGAATTCCAGCGCCCGATACACCGTCGGGGGCCCCACCTTCTCTCGAGCCTTGCCGATCTCGGCCAGGATCTCGTAGGCGCCGATCGGCTCGTGCCCGCGCCAGACGATCTCGAGCACGCGCTTGCGCAGCGGCGTCAGGCTCACCTGACGCCGGGTGCACAGCTCTTCAGCCGCCGATACGGCTCGGCGGACACAGCCGTCATGATCGTGCCGCCGCCCCGATCGCCCGCTTGCCTTGGACATTTCCCGCACCCTTGGCGGCACATCGCCGCCCATGCAAGGGCGTAATAGTATAACATTCCGATGGTGGACGGGATACGAACGATGCGAATCCGACAACCCTGCCCCAGCAGCCGCTTGCGCCATTCTGCGGCCGGGCGGACCCTGTGGCCCCGGTGCGCGATCGCGGGCGCCTTGGCGGTGATCTGCGCGGCCGCGGCAGGTTGCAGCGGCACCGTCGGGGAGCGCGGCGTCACCGCCATCGGCGTCGAGAATCAGTACGCCGATATCATCGCGCAGATCGCCGGTCCCTATGCCCACGTTACGGCGATCGAGACCGATCCCAACACCGACCCGCACGAATACGAAGTAAGCCCGGCCGTCGCACGCGAGATCGCAACCGCCGATCTCATCGTCGAGAACGGACTCGGCTACGACTCCTGGGCCGGGAAGATCATCGCAGCCTCCGCGAACTCGCGGCGCAAGGTCATCGACGTTCGCCGCGTGCTGGATCTGCCCCGAAGTACATTCAACCCGCACCTCTGGTACGACCCGCAGGCGATGCCGGCGGTCGCCCGGGCGATCGCAGCGGCGCTCTCGGAGATCGAGCCCGCACACAACGCCTATTTCACGGCCCAGGAGCGCAGGTTCGATGCCTCCCTGGCGAGATGGAAGGCAACGCTCGCCGCCTTCGCGCGCCGGTACCCGGCAACGCCCGTGGCCGTCACCGAGCCGGTCGCCAACGCTCTGCTCGAGGCCGCCGGCTGCACCATCCTGACGCCGCGGAGCCTGCAGCTCGCCATCATGAACGGCAACGATCCCTCGCCCCAGGACGTCGCGGCGCAGCAAGCGCTCTTGAGCGGGCATCGCGTGAAGGTGCTCATTTACAACCGCCAGGTGGCCAACCCCCTGACCGAATCGTTCCTCGAGCTCGCCAGGAAGAACGGAATTGCGGTGGTGGGCGTCTACGAGACCATGCCCACACCCGGCTACGACTATCAGACCTGGATGCAGGCGCAGACCCAGGCACTGGTTCGAGCGGTGACCCGCGGAGCCTCGACCGTCACGCCCGCAATCGCAGGCGCGGGGCCATGAAGGCCGCCGCCGAGGTGCTGAGCGTCGAGCATGTGGGCGTCTCCCTGTCGGGACGCGCAGTGCTCAGGGATGTGAGCTTCAAGTTGGCGCCGGGGGAGCTCTGTGCGCTGATCGGCGCCAACGGCTCGGGCAAGACTACGCTGCTGAAGACCATCCTCGGACTGGTGCGGCCGCATTCCGGCGCGGTCACGCTGGCCGATGCAGCCGGTCCCGGCTCGGGCATCGGCTACGTGCCGCAGAAGATCTCCCTCGATCCAAATCTGCCGCTGCGGGCCCGCGATGTCGTGTCGCTGGGCTTCGACGGCGCCAGGCTCGGGTTGCCCCTGCCCTCACGGGAGCGCCATGCCCGCGTCGAGCAGATGCTCCAGGCCGTCGGCGCCGCAGGGTTCGCCGAGCGCAGACTCGGCGAGCTTTCCGGAGGCCAGCAGCAGCGCGTGCTGATCGCCCATGCCCTGGTCCGCCGTCCGAGATTGCTGCTGCTGGATGAGCCGCTCGCCAACCTCGATGTCCGCAGCGTCGCCGAGATCGTGCTGCTGCTTCGCCGGCTCGCGACCGAGCATGCCACCGCAGTGTTGCTGTCCGCGCACGACATGAACGCCCTGCTGCCGGTCATGGATCGAATCGTCTACCTCGCCAACGGCTGCGCCGTCGCGGGAAAGCCTGAAGAAGTGGTGCGCACCGAGGTCCTGAGCCGGCTCTACGGGTACCACATCGACGTCGTGCGCGTACACGGCCGGGTGGTCGTCATCGCAGCCGAAGCTCCCGACGAGATCCGCACCGCCCTTGCCAAGGATCCGATCCACACGGCGGAGATTCCGTGACCGGCGTGCACGCGCTCCTGCGCGCCATCTTCGCCTCCGGATTCCTCGCCAACGGCCCTGTGCGTACGGCGTTGATGGTCGGAGGCGGGACAGCGGTTGTCTCCGCAGTGGTAGGCGTGTTCACGGTCATGCGCGGCCAATCATTTGCGGCTCACGCGCTCGGTGATGTGAGCAGCGCCGGTGGCTCGGCGTCCTACCTGCTGGGCATACGTCCCATGCTCGGCTTCATCGCCATGGGCGTCCTTGCGGCCGCGGGCATGGAATGGGCCGACGTGCAGGATACGCGCGAGCGCGATCTCGCTACCGGGGTGATACTGGGTGCGGGACTGGCGCTCACGGCGCTGTTTCTCCATCTCGACATGACATCGGGCAGCGCAAGCGGCGCTGCGATCGCGATCCTCTTCGGATCGATGTTCACGCTGCCCGCGGCGATCGTTCCGCCGGCGCTCGCTGCCGGTGCGGCGGCGGTCGCGACGGTCGGCGTGCTCTATCGGCCGCTGCTCCTGAGCACGCTCTCGGCGGAGCTCGCCGCGGCGCAGGGCACGCGGGTGCGCCTGGTGGGACTCGCTCACGCCCTGGCGCTCGCCCTGGCGGTGTCGCTGTCGGCAATGACCGTCGGAGCCATTCTCTCACCGGCCCTGCTCATCGGGCCCGCCGCCACCGCCCTGCGACTCGTCAACAGGCCCGCGCTGGCGATGGCGCTGGCGGCGATCCTCGGGGTCGCGGCTGTCTGGGGCGGAATTCTTCTCGCCTACGACAGTTACTACTGGACGCCGGGCCAGGGCTGGCCGGTGAGCTTTTTCATCGTCTCGCTGATTTTTTCAGGGTACGTGGCGGCCAACGCAGCGCGGCGCCCGGTGCAGTGAGCATGTTCACGGGCATCATGACCGACACTTGGGTTGCCGGCACCCTTGTGGCCATCGTGGCCGGCGTCGTGGGGCTCTTCGTCGTCATCCGGCGCGCGGCTTTTGCCGCGCACGTCCTGCCGCTCAGCGCATTTCCGGGCGCGGCCGCCGCGAGCCTGCTCGGGGTTAGCGGCCTCGCCGGACTCGTCACATTCTCGGGCCTGGGAGTGCTCGGTATCACCCGGCTCGAGCGCTGGGGACGACGCGAGGTCGCCACCGCGCTCTGGCTCGCAGCCTCCCTCGGGCTCGGCACCCTGCTTCTCAGCAGAACCGGGCAGTACTCGCAGGAGGTCTACGCGCTGCTCTTCGGCGAGATTCTGGGCGTCAGCCGGAGCGCGACGTTGTCCATCGCAGTCCTGACCATCGTTGCCGTCGGGACGATGGGAGTCCTCTTTCGTCCCCTCTTGCTCGACTCGATCTCTCCCGAGCTCTGCGAGGCCGCTGGCACCTCGAGCCGACGCATGGAGCTCGCCTTCCTCGGCGTGCTCGCGCTCTCGACGGCGATGGTGCTGCCGGTCGTCGGCGCCTTGATGGTGTTCAGCCTCATGACCGGCCCCGCTTCGTGCGCCCGCGCGCTCACCAGTGAGCCGCGCACGGCGATCCTGCTGTCGGTCGGCCTCTCCCTGACGACGATATGGAGCGCCATCGCCCTCTCCTACCTTTCCAACTGGCCGGTCGGCTTCTTCGTCGGGACGCTCGCGGCGCTGTCCTATGCCGCAGGCCGGGCATACCGCCGGCTCGCGCGCTGACGGTCCGAATCGATCGGCTGCGGCTCGCCCCCGGGGTATGCTGCCCGATAATCCCGCCTTCGGCTATCTCGGCCTGAGGCTGGGTCCGTTCTTCTACGGATACGGCTTCGTCCCTGCGATGCTCCGCACCGCCCTGCTCGTACTCGGCGTCACCGGCCGCGTGCTCGACCGGTTGACCTGCACCTCTTCATGCTGTGCTGATCCGCTGGGCGCAGGCGATCTGGTTGCGTCCGCCCGCCTTCGCCCGATAGAGAGCCGCATCGCAGTCGGACACGAGCTCCGCGAGCGTCGTGGTCGCGGCCAACACGGTCGCGATCCCGATGCTCACGGTGACGGTGCGGCGGAAGGCCGGCGAGCGCTCCACCACCGCGCGCAGGTATTGCGCCACGTGAGTCGCTCCGCGCAGATCGGTCTCGGGCAGCACGATCGCGAACTCCTCGCCGCCGATTCGCGCCACCAGGTCGGTCCTGCGCGCGGCCCCGGCGAGGATCCCGCCCAGACCCTTGAGGACCTCGTCTCCGGCGGGATGTCCGTACTCGTCGTTGTAGGCTTTGAAATGGTCGATATCGAGCAGTATCAGGGCGAGGGGGCGCTCGTGCCGCCTCGCGAGCCGGAATGCCTCGCTCAGGACCGTGTCGAATGCGCGGCGATTGGCGAGCCCCGTGAGCGGGTCGCGATGCGAGAGCTCCGCCGCCGCGCTGCGCTCCGCGTCGATGAGCTCGATCCGCCGCGCCAGCGACAGGATGAGCAGCACCGATCCCATCGAGAAGATCGCGGAATAAAGCGCCCAGTCGAACTCGAGCGGAAAGAGATCGAGCACGTTGCGGCGGGTCAGGAGCCATCCGACCGCCGGCGGCGCCAGAATGGCGGCCGGCAGGAGCCAGCGGCAGACGAGACCGCCGACGCCGCTGGAGAGCATCGTGGTGACGGGCCATGACATCGGCGGTGCCGCGAGAACGCCGATGCCGAGGAGAGTGATCATCACCGCGGTGTGCAGCGCCATGGCACCGAAGAGCGGCACCGCGTCGAGGACGTGCGGACCGAATACGTAGCTGCTGAGCGCGGCCCAGGCGATCAGCACTGCCGCCGTGGCGCCTGCGGTCTTGACGAGATGAGCCCCGGGCCGGTGCGTGCAGAGGAGCGCGGCGCCCAGAAGCCCGGCAGCCAACGCGGTGTTGGGCTCGATCCGGCCCGGATGCCGGCCGGGCGAGATCGGCCAGCCCGCGGCCATCAGGTGATCGATGCGCAGATCCATCCGGAATGCGGCTTCCGCAAGAGTGGCGAGCCCGAGAGCGATGACGAGCACCGCCAGCCCGTCCGCGAGCCTGCGCGCGCGCGGGCGAGTCGCGGTAGTGGCGAGGCTGGCCCCGAGAAGCACGAGGGCGAGCGCCGTATTGGGCTTGACCGCGCTCAGCCCCGGGAATGCTCTCCCCTCGAGCCCGAATGTCCATCCCGCCGCCAGAAGGACGCACCCCAGCAGCACCGACACACCGCCGATGCCTCCTGCGAGTTTGCGAGGCAGATTCTCATCCATCGTGGCGCGCCTGGATCGAAGTCGAAAGGCCGGAAAGATGATCCCAGGGCGCCCGCGCGGACGCAACCGGCAGCTCGGGTTCCACACCGCCAGTCGCTGCCGCCGGGAGCCCGCCGGGACGCGATCGGTCAGCCGGCCTTGCCGTAGGCGCTGGCAACCCGCCAGCCGCTCCGGCGAAGAAACTCGACGGTGGGACGGAGCAGCCGAGGCTCATACCGACTATTCGGGGGACGTGATCAGGTGCGCCTCCCGAAGGCAACAACCCGACAGCCCAGGGGCGGCCGCGGCTGCGGCACATGCACCTGCCGGACCCAGGCCGATCACGAGGACATCGGGATGCCCCGGGGGCCGGTCAACGACGTTTGGTACAGAATTGATCGTGGAGCGTCTTGATGAGGGCGGCCACTTCGGGGCTCGCCAGGCGGTAGTACACCGACTGCCCCTGCCGTCGGGGCGAGACCACGTGGCGCTCCCGCAGCAGCGCGAGGTGCTGCGATACCGAGGACTGGCTGAGGCCCACGGCGTCCTGCAGATCGCTGACCGTCTTCTCGCCGCCGGCCAGCTGGCATACGAGCAGTAGCCGCGCCCCATTCGCGATGGTCTTCAGCACATCGCACGCGCGGCTCGCGTTGGCCTCGAGCTCGGCGAGATCTTTCGGGCGCAGGTCAGTGGCGAGCGCCGCGGGCCGCGCCGCGTCGTTGCTGCCCCGCGTCATCCGCCGCACCCCCCAAAGCCGTCCGCGGCCATCTTCGCCTCGCAGGGAGCTCCCACCTGACTGCCTGGGACCGGAGTCGGCTTCACGGTCTGCCAGTACTTCGGCTTCAGGACGATGAGCCACCCCTTGCCGTTCGGATCCTCGTTGGCGAGGGTGGGACTCGCCACCGTCGCCTCGTTGATCTGCGCCACCGCGCCGCCGCAGGCCACCTTGGCCGGGCCGACCCACTTGCCCGACTCGATCGTCGCGCACGATTTTGCCGCCTTGACCTCGTGGCCGACGCTCTTGGGCGTGAACGCCACGAGGTGGCCGGCCATTGCGGTCATTCCAACCTTGACATTGCCGTCCCCGGCCTGCTGAAACCATATTTGATTCTGGACGTCGTACAACAGGTCATCCGGCAGATTGCAGCCCCGCACATTCGGCATGAATTCAAACCTCTCGAATTACGCCCGGCAATGCCGGGCTCAGCCCGCTTGTGCGCGCACTCGACGCGACGCGCGGCAGAACTCGCCCTGCTGCCCGACCTGCAGCTTGTCGGCGACGAATAGGCAAAGACGATTGACCAGCATCGCCATCAACCGCGCACGCCCGCCAGACTCCGCGTGGTCCACCTCGATATTAGCAGGTTGTAATGATAAGCGAGCTCCCGGCAACTGCCCCGGCAGGCGTTGAAGCTCGGCTCATCCCGTGCCCCTGTCGGTGCAAGGCCAGCAGCCGAAACCCTACCCAGCTCTCCCGCGTGGGGTCTGCCCGTGCACGGACAGTCAGTGCCCGAGCACCTCCTCGCCGATGCCCGGAATCTCCCCGGCATCTCCCGCCAGGGCTACCCCGCGATGAGCTGCGTCAGGCGCGCTTCGATGTTGCCGATGCCCGCGGCTCTCCGCAGACCTGAACGCCGGCCGGGAGACGCAGACGAGGAGATGCGGATCGGCAGCCTGCGCAGGGTGCGGCAGACTTGCGGCTACCTGTGACATCAATGCCTTTTATATATATCAGCTCTTCATTATTTGCATTGGATACATATTGCGGCGCGGTCCATCATGGACGCTGCGGAGAAGGGTGCCAGAAGGGGCGTGGCAATGGTGCAGGCAGCGGCGTCGCAATCGCAAACGCGGAAAACCGTGGCGCACACCACGTGTTACATGTGCGCCTGCCGTTGCGGCATCAAGGTGCACCTCGAGAACGGCAGGCTGCGCTA
>DASTAC010000045.1:0-55852 GCA_035713045.1 Steroidobacteraceae bacterium | reverse complement strand
CTCGCCCGCGTCGAGCGCCTGCGGGTGCTCGCCCTATCGATCCAGGTACCCTGCGCCGACGAGGGGATGCAGGTGCGCGTGACGTTCAGCGCCGGGCTCGCCACGACCGCCCGCGGCGCCAGCTCGCTCGATGAGATCATTGCCCGAGCCGATGCAGCGTTGTACGAGGCGAAGAACGAAGGCCGCGGTCTCGTGCGCATCGACCGCGAAAGCTATCAGGCCGCCTCGACAGGTGTGCGGCGAGCGTTGACGCAGCATTCAGGTCTCGCCCGCAGAACCTGACGGGGCAAGAGTATCGACAACCCCCGGCGGCGTACGTATGCTGCCCAAACCCATGAATTTCTGCACCCAGTGCGGCGCCAGGCTGGAGTTTCGCGTCCCGCCGGGCGATCACCTCGCCCGTCACGTCTGCGACGCCTGCGGGACGATCCACTATCAGAACCCACGGCTGGTGGTAGGGTGTGTCCCCGAGCACGCCGGGAGCATTCTCCTCTGCCGCCGCGCCATTGAGCCTCGGCGGGGCTACTGGACGGTGCCGGCGGGCTTCATGGAGAACGGTGAGACCCTGCAGCAGGCTGCTGCGAGAGAGACGCGCGAAGAAGCGCTCGCCGAGGTCGAGATCGGCTCGCTGCTGTCCGTCGTGCACGTGCTGCACGCCCAGCAGGTGCACGTGTTCTTCCGCGCGACCCTGAGCGAGGCACAATTCGGCTCGGGGCCCGAGAGCCTGGAAGTCGAGCTCGTGCGTCCCGAGGACATTCCCTGGCCGGAGCTCGCCTTTCCGAGCACGGAATTCACCCTGCGGCGCTACCTGGAGGACCGGGCGGCGGGGGTCGAGCTGCATCACTTCACCGCTCTCGACCGGCGGCTCAAGCAGTAGCGCCAGGGCTTTGCGGCGACCTTCGCCAGCGTGGCAAAATGCGCGGTCACGCGAGACCCGGGATTGCTCATGACCTTCGTCGTCACCGAAAACTGCATCAAGTGCAAGTACATGGACTGCGTGGAAGTATGTCCGGTCGACTGCTTTCACGAGGGACCTAATTTCCTCGCCATCGATCCGGACGAGTGCATCGACTGCACGCTGTGCGAGCCTGAATGTCCGGCGGAAGCCATCTTCTCGGAGGAGGAGCTGCCCCCGGGTCAGGAGCAGTTCAAGAAGCTGAACGCGGAGCTCGCCAAGCAGTGGCCCGTGATCACCGAGAAGAAGGACGCCCCGGCGGATGCCAAGGAGTGGGACGGCAAGCCGGACAAGCTGAAACTGCTCGAGAAGTAGGCAGCCGCAGAGGGCGTGCCACTGGCCTTCCATGGCGGGCGAGCCGACTCAGGAGGCGAGCGACCGGCCAGGATGGCCGGGCTGGGTGCGCGGCCGCCAGGGACGGCCACTATCCCGGCCTCCATCGAAGCCATCATGGGCGTTCGGGCGCATCGGCGACACTTTAAGTGTCGTCGATGCGCCCTTACCCTCTTGGATGATGCTGCGAGTGCAGCTCTTTCATGCGCTCGCGCGCAACGTGCGTATAGATCTGAGTGGTCGACAGATCGCTGTGTCCGAGCAGCATCTGCACGACCCGGAGATCCGCGCCGTGGTTGAGCAGGTGCGTCGCGAACGCGTGGCGCAGCGTATGCGGCGAGAGCGCCTTGGAGATCCCGGCCTTGCGGGCGTAGCGCTTGATAATGTGCCAGAAGGCCTGGCGGGTCATGCGGTCGCCCCGCCGGGTCGGAAAGAGAAAATCCGTCTGCCGCTCGAGCAGGATCTCGCCTCGGGCGCCGTGCTCGAACTCCATCAGCCAGCGCACCGCCTCCTCCCCGAGCGGAATCAGCCGCTCGCGGTTACCCTTACCGAGGATTCGGATCACGCCCTGGTTGAGGTTGATCTGGCCATGCTGCAGGTTCACCAGCTCCGAGACCCTGAGGCCCGTCGCATAGAGCACCTCGAGCATGGTGCGGTCGCGGTTGCCGAGCGGGTCGCTGACCACCGGAGCACCAAGCAGCGCCTCCACTTCCTCCTCCGTGAGGGACTTGGGGAGCGAGCGCCCGATCTTCGGCATGGCGATCTGCGCGGTCGGGTCCTCCGTGATGCCACCTTCGCGCACCAGGTAGCGGAAGAAGCGACGGAAGCTCGACAGCTGCCGCGCGGTCGACCGGGGTCGGGCTCCCTCGCGCACCCGCCAGGCGATGAAGTCCTGCAGGTCCGCCCGGGACGTCGCGACGATCGGCACCCGGCGCTCGGCCAGCCAGCGCGCGAGCGCGGTGAGGTCGGCGCGATAAGCCGCCAGGGTGTTGGCCGACAAGCCCCGCTCCAACCAGACGGCGTCGAGAAAACGCGACACCGCCGGGTCCGTGGAGTCGGACTGAGGGGTCATGGCAATTGCGGCAGAATGGTTCGACAATTCCCGTCTCGGCTCGCGTGTCGCGGTCAAGCTGGCGATCGCAGTATGGTGAGCGCAGCCGAGTGACCGACGTGATGACCTTCACATCTGGGTCCGAGCATTAACATAAAGAGAACCGGATCACACTTGCGGGCGCTCGCCTGGACTGCGCTGCGCACCGCTTACGCGCTCTACGCGGGGGCCGCCTTCCTGGGGCTGGGGCTCACCGCCTTCATGGCGGCGCTGGCGCTGCCCGGGCTGCACCGGCGGCGCGCCGCGGCGCGCGCCCTCGCCCGCTCCTTTCTGTGGGTGGCGGGGATGCCCTTGACCGTGCGCGGCATGGACCGGCTCACCACCGGCCAGTGCGTCGTCGTGGCCAATCATGCGAGCTATCTCGACGGGCTCGTGTTCACGGCGGCCCTCCCCGCCCGGTTCGGCTTCGTCATCAAGCGCGAGATGTCGGGCGTGCCTCTGGCGGGCCTGTTCCTCAAGCGCATCGGCGCGGAATTCGTGGAGCGCTTCGACCGCCACCGGGGTGCGGCGGATGCCCGGCGGGTGCTGCGCAATGCCGCGAGCGGCCACTCGCTGGTGTTCTTCCCCGAAGGCACCTTCACCCGCACGCCGGGCCTGCTGAAGTTCCATACGGGAGCCTTCGTCACGGCCGCGCGCGCCGGCTGCCCGGTGGTCCCGGCGGTGGTGCGCGGCACCCGCGCCGCGCTATCCCCGAGCGGCGCCCTGCCCCGCCCCGGCCGGATCGAGATCGACATCCTGCCGGCGATCCACCCGCAGACGCAGGCGCAGGAGTCTTCGGCTGCGGCGCTCAGGGATCACGCGCGCCAGGCGATCCTGCGCGCGCTCGGCGAGCCGGACCTCACATGTTCCGGCGATAGCGCCCACCCACCTCATACAGAGCCCGTGAGATCTGCCCGAGCGAGCAAGTCTTGACGGACTCCATCAGCTCGGCGAACACGTTGTCCTCGCCGAAGGCGGCCTGCTTCAGCCGGGCGAGAGCGGCCGGCGCGAGGCCGGCGTTGCGCGCCTGGAAGGCGCGTACGGCCGCGACCTGATCCTGCTTCTCTTCCTCGCTGGAGCGGATGAGCGCCGCGCCCGCGTGCTCCTCGAGTCCATCCGATTTCGAGAGATAGGTGTTCACGCCGACGATGGGGAGGCTCCCATCGTGCTTCTTGGTCTCGTAGTAGAGCGACTCCTCCTGGATCTTGCCCCGCTGATACATGGTCTCCATGGCACCGAGCACGCCGCCGCGCTCCGACAGGGCTTCGAACTCCCGGTAGACCGCCTCCTCGACCAGATCGGTCAGATACTCGATCGCGAAGGAGCCCTGCCACGGGTTCTGGGTCTTGTTGAGGCCCAGCTCGCGGTTGATGATCAGCTGGATCGCCACCGCCCGGCGCACGCTCTCCTCCGTAGGCGTCGTCAGCGCCTCGTCATAGGCGTTGGTATGGAGGCTGTTGCAGCTGTCGAACAGAGCATAGAGCGCCTGCAGCGTCGTGCGGATGTCGTTGAATGAGATCTCGCGCGCGTGGAGGCTGCGGCCGGAGGTCTGCACGTGGTACTTCAGCATCTGGCTGCGCGGCCCGGCGCCATAGATATCGCGCATGGCCCGCGCCCAGATGCGGCGCGCGACCCGGCCGATGACGGCGTACTCCGGATCCATGCCGTTCGAGAAGAAGAACGACAGGTTGGGCGCGAAGTCATCGATGGCCATCCCGCGGGCGAGGTAGTACTCGACGATGGTGAAGCCGTTGGCGAGCGTGAAGGCGAGCTGGGAGATGGGATTGGCGCCGGCCTCGGCGATGTGGTAGCCGGACACCGACACGGAGTAGAAATTGCGCACCCGGCGGTCGATGAAGTACTGCTGCACATCGCCCATCATCCGCAGCGCGAATTCGGTGGAGAAGATGCAGGTGTTCTGCGCCTGGTCCTCCTTCAGGATGTCGGCCTGCACGGTACCGCGCACCGCCTGCAGCGTCTCCGACCTGATGCGCTCGTAGACTTCGGGGGGCACCAGCTGATCGCCGGTGACGCCGAGGAGCGCGAGTCCGGAGCCGTCATGGCCCGCAGGCCGCTCGCCCTTGTAGGACGGCGGCGCGATGCCGCGATCCGCCGCCTGGCGATGCAGTTCCGCGATGCGCCGCTGCGCCTCGCTCCAGCGCCCCTCGCTGCGCAGGTAATGCTCGACCCGCTGATCGATCGCGGTGTTCATGAACATCGCGAGGATCATGGGCGCGGGCCCGTTGATGGTCATGGACACCGAGGTCGACGGCAGTGTCAGGTCGAAGCCCGAATAGAGCTTCTTCATGTCATCCAGCGTCGCCACCGACACGCCAGAGTTGCCGGTGCGCCCGTAGACGTCCGGCCGCGTGTCGGGATCCTCGCCATAGAGCGTCGTCGAGTCGAAAGCGGTCGAGAGCCTGACGGCGTTGACGCCCCGCGCGAGGTAGTGGAAGCGGCGGTTGGTGCGCTCCGGCCCGCCTTCGCCCGCGAACATGCGCGTCGGGTCTTCGGCCTCTCTGCGATAGGGGTATACGCCGCCGGTGTAAGGATAGAATCCGGGCAGGTTCTCCGCGCGGATGAAGCGCAGCAGCTCGCCCCAATCGGTGAAGCGCGGCACCGCGATCTTGGGGACGCGCTGATGCGAGAGGGTCTCGGTGTAGTTCTCTCCCGTGACCTCCCGGTTGCGCACCTTGTAGGAGTAGGTCTCTTCCGTGGCCGCCCGTACCCGCGCCGGCCACGCCTTCAGCTCCCCGATGCCCTCGGTCCCGACCTCCTCCAACGCCCTGTTGTAGGCGGCCCGCAGCTCCCGTCGCGTCGCGTCCGCGGCGGCATCGGTCAGCGCCGCCTCCTCGTACCGGTCGAGCGGCGCGGGAAGTGCCGCATCCCCGAGCGCCTGCAGCGCCTGGTACAGCCCATATGCCCGGGCCGCCGCGCTGGCCTGCCGCTCGGTGGCGGCGCGCACCGCCCGGCCGCCCTGCGCGATCTCCGCCAGATAACGCACCCGCGCTCCGGGGATCAGCGGCTCCCGCTGCGTGAGCTCGACCGGACCCGGATCGGAAATTTCCCAGCTCGGGCCGCCCTCGCCCTTGGCGGCGAGGGCCGAACAGAGCGCGGCGAAGAGGCGATTGACGCCGGGATCGTTGAACCGGCTCGCGATGGTCGGGAAAACGGGCAGCTGTGCATCGGGCAGGCGCGACTGCGCCGGGTGATTGCGCCGCCACTGCTTGCGCACGTCCCGCAGGCTGTCCTGCGAGCCGCGCTTGTCGCTCTTGTTGAGCACGATCAGGTCGGCGAAGTCCAGCATGTCGATCTTCTCCAGCTGGCTCGCCGCCCCGTACTCGCCGGTCATCACATAGAGCGACAGGTCGACCATATCCACGATCTCGCTATCGGCCTGACCCGTCCCCGCGGTCTCGACGATCACCAGGTCGAACCCGGCGGCCTGGTACAGCTGGATCACTTCCTTCAGCACCGCCGAGGTCGCGAGATGCTGGCGCCGCGTCGCCAGAGAGCGCATGAAAATGGCATCCGCGGCGAGACTGTTCATCCGGATGCGATCGCCGAGCAGCGCGCCGCCGCTTCTGCGGCGGGTCGGGTCCATGGCGACGACGGCGACCTGCCGGTCGGGGAAATGCCGCGTCAGGCGCGCGAGCAGCTCGTCGGTGAGGCTCGATTTGCCAGCGCCGCCGCTGCCGGTGATGCCGATGACGGGCGCACGCGTTCGCGCGCGGGCCACCGCGCGCCGGATCTGCTCCGCATCGGCGCTGCCGGGCGCGGAGCTCTCGAGCAGCGTGATGGCACGGGCGATCTGGGCGTGGTCCCGGGGATTGAGCGGCCGAGGCTCGTAGGCCGGCTTGGCGCCCCGCGAGCGCACGCGCGCGAAGACATCCTCGATCATGCCGTCGAGCCCGAGCCGTCGGCCGTCCTCGGGCGTGTAGATCCGCTCGACGCCGTAACGCTCGAGCGCCTCGATCTCGTGCGGCGCGATGGTCCCGCCGCCGCCCACGATGACGCGGATGTGCTCGCAACCGCGCTCGCGCAGCATGTCCACCATGTAGGCGAAGTACTCGTTGTGGCCGCCCTGGTACGAGCTCGCGGCGATCGCGTCCGCATCCTCCTGGATCGCGGCCGCGACGATCTCGGCGACGCTACGGTTGTGGCCGAGGTGAACGACCTCGGCCCCATGGGACTGCAGCAGGCGGCGGATCATGTTGATCGCCGCATCGTGCCCGTCGAAGAGCGAGGCTGCGGAGACGAATCGCAGCGGGATTCCCGGTGCGCCTTCCCGCGGGGCGGGGGATCTCTGCGCGCCCGTCCCGGCTTCGGTCTGCGGCGCAACGGCGGCGCGGGGACGAGAGTGGGCGGCGGTGCTGGGCTTGGATGCCATGGGAGTGCTCGCTTGCAAGCTGGCGGCGGAGGGAATAATTTACCTTTACGCGCCGGTAGACTGGCTACCGGCCAGTATGACCACGGCCGGCGCCGCGGTCAACGCGCAGCGGCCGGCGTCTCCCGGGCACCGGCGCTCGCAAAGGCCGGTCCCGCAGGGCGGTCCGTTATACTCGCCGGCGTACCCATCAGCGACCCTCGACCCAGATGCCGTCCAACCGTCCCAAAGCAGGATCGCCGCAGGCGCCGTCACTGGCGGCGCGCGCCGATACGGCCGCCGCGTCCCCCTGGCGAGCCAGCCGCGAGCGGCTGCGCGACCGCGAAGTCAAGCGCGATGCGGTGATCCGCGCGGCGGCGCGCGCCTTCAACCGCAAGGGCTACCACAACACCTCTCTCGATGACATCGCCGCGGCGCTGGACGTGACCAAGCCCACCGTCTATTACTACGTCAGCAACAAGGAGCAGCTCCTCTTCGAATGCTTCGTCGCGGGCATCGAGGGGATCCGCGCCGCCGTCCGCGAGGCTCGCTCGCTCGTGCTGCCGGCGCGGGAGCGGCTGAAGGCGGTGCTGCGCCAGTACGGGGAGGCCGTCGCCTCGGAGTTCGGCTGGTGCATGGTGCGGGCCGAGGACCAGGATCTCTCGCCCGACATGAGCGCCCACATCAAGGCGATGAAATCGGAGATCGATCAGGGGATCCGGCGCCTGCTGCGCGAAGGCATCCAGGACGGCTCGATCCATCCCTGCGATCCCAAGATGACCGCCTTCGCCCTCGCGGGCGCGCTCAATTGGATCGCCCATTGGTACCGGGAGAGCCAGTCGATGACCGGCACCGAGATCGCCGAGACTTTCATCGCGGTATTCGAGAGCGGCCTGAAGCCGCGATCGCAGATTTCCAACGAGGACCCAACATGTCGCAAACCGAAGTCGTCATCCTCTCGGCCAGGCGCACGCCGATCGGGGCGTTCCAGGGCGCCCTCGCGCCGGTAACGGCGCCGCAGCTCGGCGCCGCCGCGGCCGCGGGCGCCATCCAGGCCGCCGGCGTCGGCGCGGCCGAAGTCCAGGAAGTCATCCTCGGATGCGTGCTGCCGGCCGGGCTCGGTCAGGCGCCGGCCCGCCAGGCCGCGATCGGCGCCGGGATCCCGCTTGCCACGCCCGCCACCACCATCAACAAGATGTGCGGCTCGGGACTGAAGGCCATCATGATGGCCGCCGACCAGATCCGGGCCGGCAATGCCGGCATCGTGCTCGCCGGCGGCCTGGAGTCGATGACGAACGCGCCCTACCTGCTGCTCAAAGCGCGCGGCGGCTACCGCCTGGGCCACGGCGAGATCCTCGATCACATGTTCTACGACGGGCTGCAGAGCCCGTTCGACGGCAAGCTCATGGGATGCTTCGCCGATGCGACGGCCAGCCAGTACGGCTTCAGCCGGCAGGATCAGGATGCCTTCGCCGCGGAGTCGGTGCGTCGCGCGCAGCGGGCGGTGGAGACCGGAGAATTCGATGCCGAGATCACCCCGGTCGCCGTCAAGGGAAGGAAGGGCGAGACCGTCATGGCACGCGATGAGACCCCCGGCACGTGCGACATCAGCCGGATCCCGGCACTCAGGCCTGCCTTCGGCAAGGACGGCACGGTAACGGCCGCCAGCTCCTCTTCGATCTCCGACGGTGCGGCGGCGCTCCTCATCGCCAGCGCCGAAGCCGCGGCCGCTCGGGGCGCGAAGCCCATCGCGCGCATTCTGGCTCAGGCCAGCCATGCCCAGGAGCCGGAGTGGTTCACCACGGCCCCGGTGGGCGCCATCCGCAAGGTGCTCCACCAACTGGGCTGGAAACCCCACGATGCCGACCTGTACGAGATCAACGAGGCGTTCGCCGCCGTCACCATGGCCGCCATGCGCGACCTCGACATCGACCACGCACGTGTCAACGTGAATGGCGGCGCCTGCGCCCTCGGCCATCCGGTCGGTGCCACCGGCGCCCGCATCCTGACGACGCTCATACACGCTCTGCGCCGCCGGGGCGGCAGGCGCGGCATCGCCTCTCTCTGCATCGGCGGCGGCGAAGCGGTAGCGGTCGCGGTCGAGCTGATCGGCTAAACTCGAGAGGTTCTCAAGGGGAGCCAATGAAGATCCAAGATGCCCGCGCCGTCGTCACCGGCGGCGCTTCGGGGCTCGGCCATGCGGTCGCGCGCCACCTCGTCTCACTCGGCGGCAAGGTCGTCATCCTCGACGTCCAGGAGGGTCCCGGCCGCGCCGCGGCTGCGGCCCTGGGTGCCGGCGCCGCCTTCGTCCGCTGCGATGTGACCTCGGAAGCCGAGGTCGTCTCCGCGATGGAGACCGCGCAGGCCCACATGGGTGGCTTGAATCTGCTCGTCAACTGTGCCGGGGTCGTCGGCGCCGGTCGCGTGCTCGGCAAGAACGGCCCGATGGCGGGGGATTTCTTCACCAAGGTGGTGCACATCAACCTGATCGGGACCTTCCTCTGCGACAAGGCCGCCGCCGCGCTGATGCAGCACAATGCGCCCGGCGAGGATGGCGAGCGCGGTCTCCTGGTGCACACCTCCTCCGTGGCGGCGTTCGAAGGCCAGATCGGCCAGGCGGCATATTCCGCAACCAAGGCGGGCCTGGCCGGAATGACGCTGCCGATCGCCCGGGAGCTGGCGAGATTCGGTATCCGTTGCATCTCGATCGCCCCCGGAATCTTCCACACCCCCATGGTCGATTCGATGAGCGCGGAGCTGCAGGCGTCCCTTGCCAGCCAGATCCCGTTCCCCAGGCGACTTGGCAAGCCCGAGGAGTTCGCACGGCTCGTGGCGGCCGCCTTCGAGATTCCGATGTTGAATGGCGAGACCATCCGTATCGATGGCGCCGTCCGCATGCAACCGCAGTGATGAACGCCTCCGCGGAAGAGCAAAGCAACATCGAACGCGATGTCATGGAATATGACGTCGTCATCGTGGGCGGCGGCCCGGCAGGACTATCGTGCGCCATCCGGCTGAAGCAGCTCCAGCCCGGGCTCAACGTCTGCCTGCTGGAGAAGGCGGCCGCGGTGGGCGCGCATGCGCTCTCGGGGGCCGTGATCGAGCCGGGGCCGCTCGACGCGCTCGCTCCGGAATGGCGCGAGTCGCCGCCCGGCATCTGCATCCCGGCCCTGCGGGACGAGTTCCGGATGCTCACCCGCAAGGGGAGCCTGAGGCTGCCGCTGCCGCCGCAGCTGCACAACCGCGGCAACTTCATCATCTCGCTCGGGCTCCTCGCACCCTGGCTGGCGCAGAAGGCCGAGTCCCTGGGCGTGGACGTATTCCCCGGCTTCGCCGCGGCGGCTCCCCTTCTGACCGCCGAAGGAAGCGTCGCGGGCGTGCAGCTCGGCGACATGGGACGCGGCAAGGACGGCAGGCCGGGCCCGAGCTACACCCCCGGCGCCGAGGTGCGTGCGCGCACCACCGTCGTCGCGGAAGGAGCTCGCGGAAGCCTTGCCAAACAGCTCATCCGCCACTTCGGCCTCGATGCCCGCTCGGCACCGCAATCCTACGGGCTCGGCATGAAGGAGCTCTGGCAGCTGCCCGAGGGCCGCGTGCAGCCCGGGCTCATTCAGCACACGCTCGGCTGGCCGCTCGACTCGCGGACCTACGGCGGCAGCTTCATCTATCACCTCGACGGCAATCGGGCCTACGTCGGCTTCGTGGTCGGCCTCGATTACGAGGATCCGCGGCTGACGCCTTTCGAGGCGTTCCAGCAGTTCAAGCACCATCCCGAGATCAAGCCGTTCCTCGAGGGCGGGGAGATTCTTGCGGCCGGCGCTCGCACCATAGCCGCCGGCGGCTGGCAGTCCATTCCCCGGCTGGAAATGCCGGGCGCGATGCTGATCGGCGACTCGGGCGGCGGCGTCAACGTGCCGAAGATCAAAGGCGTCCACCAGGCGATTCGCTCCGGGATGCTCGCGGCGGAGCACCTGGCCGAAACCGGCAGCACCGCGGGATTCGATGAGCGCTGGCGCGCCTCGGCGGGCGGGCGGGAGCTGCGCGCGGTGCGCAACTTCAAGCCGGGGTTCAAGCGCGGTCTCTGGGTGGGGATCGCCAACGCCGGACTCGAGGCGATGACGGGCGGCCGCACGCCCTGGACGCTGGTGAGCCGCACTCCGGATCATGCGCGACTGAAGGAGTTGAGCGCGTACGAAAGCCCCGACCGCGGCTGGGTTGAGCGCACGCTCCCTCCGCGGGACCGTCTGGCCTCGGTGTTCTTCGCCTCGACGAGCCACGACGAGAGCCAGCCGGCGCACCTGAAAGTCCTCGATACCCGCATCTGCATCGAGCGCTGCACCAAGGAGTTCGGCAACCCCTGCCAGCGCTTCTGCCCGGCCAATGTCTATGAGATCGTCGACGACGGCGCCGGCGGCAAGCGGCTGCAGATCAACGCCGCCAACTGCGTGCATTGCAAGGCTTGCGACATCAAGGATCCCTACGAGATCATCAACTGGACGCCCCCGGAGGGCGGCTCCGGGCCGAATTACCAATCGCTCTAGCAGCTCAATGACCGAGATCTGGCGCCCCTCGGCGGCCCGCGTCGCCGACTCCAATCTGACACGCTTCACCGAGTGCCTGAACGCCCGCCGCGGATTGCAGCTGCGGGGATACGAGGCGCTCTACGCCTGGTCGGTGGCGCACCCGGAGGAATTCTGGACGGAAGTCGCGCGGTTCGCGGACATCAGGGCCGAATGGGGTCCGGGTCCGGTGCTCGAGCACGGCGAGCGCATGCCCGGCGCGCGGTTCTTTCCCCACGCCCGGCTCAATTTCGCGGAGAACCTCCTGCGCGATGACGACGATCACGCGGCCATCGTGTTCGTCAACGAGCGCGGCACCCGCAGGAAGATCTCCCATCGCGAGCTGCGCCGGGAGGTCGCACGCATCGCCGCGGGACTGCGTGCCGCCGGTGTCAGCGAGGGCGACCGGGTCGCGGGATTCCTGCCCAACCTGCCCGAGACCACCATCGCCATGCTGGCGACGGCCAGCCTCGGAGCGACCTGGTCCTCCTGCTCACCCGATTTCGGCGTCCATGGCGTGCTCGATCGCTTCGGTCAGATCGCGCCGAAGGTGCTCTTCACCGCCGATGGCTATTTCTACGCCGGCAAGACACTCGACTCGCTCGCCCCGATGGCCGAAGTGGCCGCGAGGCTGCCCACCCTGGCGCGGATCGTCGTCGTTCCGTACGTCGAGCCGGACCCCCGGCTCGATCGTCTGGGCGCCGCCGCCACGCTCGCTTCGCACTGGCAGGCGTTCGGGGAGCGCGGCGCCCCGCTGCGCTTTGCGGCCATGCCGTTCGATCATCCGCTCTACATCCTTTACTCCTCGGGGACGACGGGCATTCCGAAGTGCATCGTGCACGGCGCGGGCGGGACTTTGCTGCAGCACCAGAAGGAGCACCTGCTGCACACCGACCTCAGGCGCGGCGACCGCATCTTCTACTTCACGACCTGCGGTTGGATGATGTGGAACTGGCTGATGAGCGCGCTCGCCACGGGCGCAGCCCTCGTCCTGTATGACGGCAGCCCGTTCCATCCCGACCCCGGGGTCCTCTGGAGGCTCGCTGCGCAGGAACGCGTGAGCGTCTTCGGCACCAGCGCCAAGTATCTCTCGGCGCTCGAGAAAAGCGGCTACACGCCAGCGCAAAGCGTCGACCTCGCGCCGCTGCGGACGGTGCTCTCGACCGGCTCGCCGCTGCTGCCGGACGGTTTCGACTTCGTGTACCGCGCGATCAAGCAGGACCTGCACCTCGCCTCCATCTCGGGCGGCACCGATATCGTCTCCTGCTTCGCCCTCGGCTGCCCCACGCTGCCCGTGCACCGCGGCGAGATCCAGTGCCGCGGCCTCGGCATGGCAGTCGACATCTTCGACGACGACGGCAGGCCGGTTCGCGGCGAGCGCGGTGAGCTCGTGTGCACCGCACCCTTCCCGTCGATGCCGGTCGCGTTCTGGAACGATCCGGACGGTGCGCGCTACCGGGCGGCGTACTTCGAGCGCTTCCCGGCCGTATGGCATCACGGCGATTACGCTGCCATCACGGAGCACGGCGGAATCATCATCTACGGCCGCTCCGACGCCGTGTTGAATCCCGGCGGGGTGCGCATAGGCACCGCCGAGATCTATTCGGCAGTCGAGAGCCTGCCGGAAGTCTTGGAGGCGATCGCGGTCGGGCAGGACTGGCGGGACGACGTGCGGGTCGTGCTCTTCGTGCGGCTGCGGCCCGGGGCGGAGCTCGACGACATGTTGAGGAAAAGGATCCGGGACGTCATCCGCACGCATACCACGCCACGGCACGTGCCGGCCAAGATCGTTGCGGTGCCCGACATTCCGCGCACTCTCTCCGGCAAGCTCACCGAGCTCGCCGTCCGCAACGTGATCCACGGGCGCCCCGTCAAGAACGTCGACGCCCTCGCGAATCCTCACGCGTTGGAGCATTTCCGCGATCTGCCGGATCTCGCCACGGATTGAGCCGCAGAATGAGCGACGCAGGAGCGGGGACGCTGCGCGAGGTCTACGAGCGTCAGATCGCGGAGCGAGGATTTCGTGCCGACCCGGCGCAGCTTGCGGTCGTGGGCCGCCTCGACGCCCTTCGCACCCGCCTCATCTGCGCTCACAACAATGGCCGCTCTCTGCGCGCAAGGCTTCTGCGCCGGCTGCGGCCCGGGAACGTATCGGCGCCGGTGCGCGGCGTATACCTCTGGGGACCGGTGGGACGGGGCAAGACCTGGCTCATGGATCTCTTCTTCCACAGCCTGCCTTTCCCTGAGCGCCGTCGCCGGCACTTCCACCGTTTCATGCACGATGTCCACGCGGAGCTGAAGAGCCTGCGCGAGCTCGAGGATCCGCTCGAGGCCGTGGCCGAGCGCCTTGCCGCCCAGGCGCGAGTGCTCTGCTTCGATGAGCTCTTCGTCAGCGACATCGCGGACGCGATGATCCTCGCGGGTCTCTTCGCCGGCCTCTTCCGGCGCGGCGTCACGCTCGTCGCGACTTCCAACACGGCCCCCGGGGAGCTTTACCGCGGCGGGCTGCAGCGCCAGCGCTTCCTGCCGGCCATCGAGCTCATCGAGCGCAACGTCGAGGTCGTGTCAGCGGGGGGAGAGCGCGACTATCGGCTGCGGCAGCTCACCCAGGCCGGCACCTATCTGCCGAGCGGACATGCCGGCACCGACGCGAGGCTGCGCTCGCTGTTCGCAGAGCTCTCGGACCACGCTCATGCGACCGATGGTACCGTCGACATAGAAGGCCGCCCCATCCCGGTCGTATGTCAGAGCGAGGGCGCCGTGTGGTTCGAGTTCCAAGCCCTCTGCGAGGGGCCCCGCAGCCAGGACGATTACATCGAGATCGCGCGCAACTACCAGTCGGTCGTGATCGCGAACGTTCCGGTGCTGGATGCGCTGCATGAGGATGCGGCGCGCCGCTTCATCGCGCTCATCGATGAGCTCTACGATCGCTGCGTGAAGCTGGTCGTCTCCGCGGCCGCGCCCCCCGCGCAGCTGTACCGCGGCGAGCGGCTGCTGCTCGAGTTCCAGCGCACGGCGAGCCGGCTCACGGAGATGCAGAGCGAGGAGTACCTCGCCCGCGAGCATCGAGGTTAGACGCGACAGCTCGCGGCAGGCGGCGACCGACTGCAACCGCGATCCCGGCCTCGCACGCGCCGAGTCATATTCGGCGTTCGCCGCCGTTCATCCCCGTGCCGCGGTCCTCGTGCGCTCGAGCTGCTCCGCGAGCCGCGGCTCGGAGACGCGCATGACGGTCCTGAGGTCCTGCGCGAAAAGTGAGACCCGGAACTCCTCGATCATCCAGTGCAGCTGCGCCAGCTCGAACCGCACCCCCTCCCCCTGCGCGGCTCGCAGGCCGTGCAGCGCCGCCACGAACGGGCGCACCCGGGAGGCGAGCTCCTCATCGCGGCGCGCTTCGGCAGGCAGACGTCCGAGGCGGCGCGCGATGGCTTTCAGGTAACGCGGCAGGTGCCCGAGCCATGGGTCTGGCGTCGACTCGATGAAATCGGGTGGCAACAGCATCGCGAGCTGCGTCTCGATGTCGGCGAGCGCCTGGGGGGCCGCCCGGGCCGCGCCCATGGCACCGCGCACGGCGCGCCATTCCCGCAGGATGCTCCCAACGGTCGCCACCAGCCGGGTGCCCCTCTCCTCGAGACTCGCCCTTCCCGCCTCCAGACGCCGGCTGAACGCCTCGCGGCTGCGCGGCAGCGGTGCCTCGGGAGGCACGAAGCTGTCCAGGAAGATCCGCTGCACCATCGCATCGGGCAGCGGCTGTGCCAGCTCGAGGCCGCGGCTCTGCAGCACGAGCTCGCGATCCTCCGTGATGCGCTTCTGCCAGTAGCGGGCCTGTTGCGGCAGGGCGAGAACCGAGAGCCGGCCGATGCCCCGGCGCGACTTCTCCTGCGCGACCGCGGCGCTGCGGGCCTCTACCAGCGCAACCCCGGCTGCACGATCCTCCAGCGCCGGAAACACTGTCAGGAGCAGCCGGTTGCGCTCGACCTCCCGGCTCTCGGGCAGCTCGCCGAAATCCCACTGACGGTGCAGCAGCGGCGGCGACTCCGGCGCCGGACGGGTGCTCGCCGCGGGCCCGAGCACCTTGCGTCTGAGCGCCGCGAGATCGCGGCCTTCGGCGAGCACGCGATCCTGCGCGTCCACGACACGGATGTTCATCCGTAGCCAGTCGGGCAACGGCAGCGCCGCGAGCTCCGCCGCGGCCACGGACTCGCCGATCCTGCCCGATACCCAGGCGGCAAGTCCCGCATGAAAGCCGGGCAGAGCCGCCCCCGCTGAGTCAGCGGCGTCCGGCCGTGCGGTCAGCTCATCCAGCGCCTGACGGGCGTGCTCGGGGACGGGCACGAGAAGCTTGCGCTGCGCCTTCGGCAGCTCTCGCAACACGGCGATGATCTTCTCCAGCCGCCAGCCCGGAACCAGCCAGGCGATCCGGTCGGCCTGCAATGCATCGAGCAACAGGTCGGGAACGATCACCGTGATGCCGTCATCGGCTTCCCCCGGCTCGAACCGGTACCGCAGCGGCAGTCGGTTGCCGCCGATCTCGAGCGTGTCGGGGAATCGGTCCTCGTGAGCTTCCGGCGCCTCCCGCAACATCAGGTCCGCACGGGACATGCATAGCAGCCGCGGCTCGCGGCGCTCGGCATGAGCGCGCCACTGCTCGAAATCAGAGACCGAGCTGACCCGCTCCGGGATCCGCGCCGCGTAGAATTCGAGCTGCTGCTCTTCGCCGGCGAGGATGTCGCGCCGGCGAATCTTCGCTTCCAGTGCTTCGATCTGCCGCGCGAGGGCGCGGTTCGCCTCGAGGAAGTCACCGTGCACCCGCGCGCGCCCAGGCTCGCCCGCGGCATCCAGCAGCGCCGCGCGGATGAAGATGCTGCGCGCCTCCCTGGGAGCGATGGGCCCATAGTTGACACGCCGCCCCGAGGCGAGCGGCAATCCGTGGAGCGACACCGACTCGGCGGCGGCCACGAAGCCGCGGCTCGCGACCCAGTGAGGCTCGCTGTAGCTGCGCCTGATGAGATGTGCTCCCGCACGCTCGATCCATGCGGGATTGACGGACGCCACCATGCGGGCATAGAGGCGGGTGGTCTCGAGCAGGCTTCCGGCGACGATCCACTTCGGCGGCCTGGCGGCGAGCGGCGTGCCGGGCGCGATCATGAATTTCAGGCCGCGCGGACCCTGGTATTCGCGCTTCTGATCGAGCGTGCCGACCGAGCCGAGAAACCCGGTGAGGATGGCCTGATGCAGATCCGCATAGCTCGCAGGCGCGTGCTGCGGCCTCAGGTCGAGCTCACCGACGCGGCGCGTGAGCTGATGGTGCAGGTCCTGCCATTCCCGCATGCGCAGGAAGGAGAGGAAATGCTCGCGGCACCACCTGCGCAGCTGATTGCCGGACAGCGCCGCCGCCTGCTCGCCGAAGGCGCGCCACAGATTGAGCACGGTAAGGAAATCGGATCGGCCGTCGGCGAAGAGCGCATGCTTCTCGTCCGCCTGCTGTTGCATGTCGGCCGGACGCTCGCGCGGGTCCTGGGTCTCGAGGAATGCCGTGATCACCAGCATCTCGGTCAGGCAGCGCTGCCGCGCGGCGGCGAGCAGCATGCGTCCGAGCCGCGGGTCCACGGGGAGCCCGGCGATCTGCCGCCCGAGCGGCGTCACGCGCCTCGAGGCGTTGCCGTCTGCCATCCTTGGCGGCTGGGCACCCGGCCCGCGCATCGTGCGCGGGCGCTCGCCGCTTCGCGGCTCGCTCATCGCCTGCAGCTCCTCGAGGAGCCGCACGCCGTCATTGATGAGCCGCGTATCGGGCGGATCGAGGAACGGAAACCTCTCCGGGTCGCCGAGACCCAACACCGCCATCCGCAGGATGACGCTCGCCAGATTGGTGCGCAGGATCTCGGGGGACGTGAACGCCTCGCGGGCGGCGAAATCCTCTTCGGAGTAGAGCCGGATGCAGACACCGGAGGCTTCGCGGCCGCAGCGGCCCTTGCGCTGCTCGGCGCTGGCGCGGGAGATGTGCTCGACGTGCAGACGCTGCACCTTGCCGCGCGGGCTGTAGCGGCTGATGCGCGCGAGCCCCGAATCGATCACGTAGCGGATTGCGGGCACCGTGAGGGAGGTCTCCGCGACATTGGTGGCGAGAATCACTCGCCTTTTCGCGTGGCCCTGGAAGATGCGCTGCTGGTCGGCGGCCGAGAGCCGCGCGTAGAGAGGCAACACCTCGGTGTCGGCCAGCCGCGCCTTGGAAAGCGCGTCCGCCGCCTCGCGGATGTGCTTCTCCCCGGGAAGAAAGACCAGCGTGTCGGCGCGCGCGCCGCCGCCCCCGGAGTCGAGCTCGCGAACCGCCTCGACGATCCCTTCGGGCAGGGAGAGCTCGGCGGCGTCCTCGTCCTCGGCGGCGAGCGGGCGATATCGGACCTCGACCGGGTAGCTGCGGCCCGACACCTCGATGACCGGCGCCCCGCCAAAGAACATCGCCAGCCTCTGCGGATCGATCGTCGCCGAGGTCACGATCAGCCTCAGGTCCGGCCGCCTCGGCAGGAGGGTCTGCAAGACGCCGAGGAGAAGATCGATGTTGAGTGTGCGCTCGTGCGCCTCGTCGATGATCAGCGCCTCATAGCGGCGCAGCTGCGGATCACCCTCGAGCTCCTGCAGGAGGATGCCGTCCGTCATCAGCTTCACGCGGGTGCCGGAACCCGTGCGGTCCGTAAAACGCACCTGGTATCCCACTGCCCCGCCGACCGTGGTGTGCAGCTCCTCGGCGAGTCGGGTGGCGAGCGCGCGCGCGGCGATCCTCCGCGGCTGCGTATGGCCGATCAGTCCGCGCGCGCCGTATCCCGCCTCCAGACAGAGCTTCGGCAGCTGCGTGGATTTGCCGGAGCCGGTGGCGCCGCAGACGATGATCGCCTGATGGCGCGCCATGGCCGCGAGGATCTCTTCCCGATGCGCGGTAATGGGCAGCGCCGGGTCGTATTGCAGCCTGACAGGGAGCGCGGGCCGCGGCGATGCTGGATCGGCCGAAACAGGCCTTCGGCCGTTTCGGCGAGCGCCCCCTGTCACTCGTTCGACCCCGCGGGCAAAGGATCGGCCTTTGCCCGCTTAATGGCGGGCCAGTCGTGGTTCGGGCATGCTCCAGAATACCACTCGAATGGCTAGATGACCCCGCGGCGGATCTGGTCCTGCTCGATCGACTCGAAGAGCGCCCGGAAATTGCCCTCGCCGAAGCCTTCGTTGCCCTTGCGCTGGATGATCTCGAAGAAGATCGGCCCGATCACGTTGCAGGTGAAGATCTGCAGCAGGAGGCCCTCGCCGCGCTCGGGATTGCCGTCGATCAGGATGCGCCGGCGGCGCAGCTCCTCCAGCGGCTCGCGATGGCCCGGCACGCGCGTGTCCACGCCTTCGTAATAGGTGTCAGGGGTGTCCTGGAAGGCGAGCCCGCGGCCGCGCAGCGCATCGACCGTCCCGTAGATGTCCTCGGTACCGAGCGCGATGTGCTGAATGCCTTCACCGTGGTACTCGCGCAGATACTCCTCGATCTGGCTCTTGTCGTCCTGCGACTCGTTGATGGGGATGCGGATCTTCCCGCAGGGACTGGTCAGCGCGCGCGAGAAGAGGCCGGTCTGCTTGCCCTCGATGTCGAAGTAGCGGATCTCGCGGAAGTTGAACAGCTTCTCGTAGAAGCCCTTCCACAGGTCCATGTGGCCGCGCTGCACGTTGTGCGTGAGGTGGTCGATGCACGTGAGGCCTGCATCCTGGACGGATCCGGCAGTGACAGGCCGGAAATCGACGTCGTAGATCGAGCGGTCACCGTACCGGTCGACCAGATAGATCAGCGAGCCGCCAATGCCCTCGATACAGGGGATGTTGAGCTCCATGGGACCCGCGCTCTGGGGACCGGGCTTGGCGCCAAGCTCGAGCGCGCGGCGATAGGCATATGCCGCATCCTTGACGCGGAACGCCATCGCGCAGGCGGATGGACCGTGCTGACGGGCAAACTGTTGCGCGAACGATTCCGGCTCGGCGTTGATGATGAAGTTGATGGCCCCCTGGCCATGCAGCGTCACGTTCTTGGAGCGATGGCGCGCCTTGACGGGGAAGCCCATCCGCTCGAAGAGCGTCCGCAGCAGCTGCGGGTCGGGCGCGGTGTACTCCACGAACTCGAACCCATCGGTGCCCATCGGGTTATCGCGGGATTGGCTCATGACATACATCTCCGCCGGCATCTGGTTGCGTTTGCAACTATTATAGCGCCCACTGCCCCCGCTGCCCACGTTCCGGTGGTGTGCGGCCGGAAGCCCCCCCTTACCGTATAATCGCGCCCCATCATGCATGCACCAGATCCCTCCTCAGACGATCGTCGTCTGCTGCGCAGCATTCCTCCCGCCCGTCTCGAGCTGATCGACCGCATCGCTCGCACACGCCTCACCCCTCGCCGCGGCCCGTCCGCCGCGCCGGATGCCGCTCTCTTTCGCGAGATGCAGCAACGGTTCCTGCGGACGTATTTCCGCGGCGTGGGAGAGGAAGATCTGGCGGAGCGCGCACCGGCGGCCCTCGCCAGCGCGGCGCGCTCTCACCTGGAGCTCGGCTGGCGCCGCGCACCGGGACAGTCGCTGGTGCGAATCTTCAATCCCGATCGCGAGCGCGACGGGTTCGAATCGCCGCATACGCTGGTGCAGATCGTCACCGGCGACCGGCCGTTCCTGGTGGATTCCATCGGCATCGCCTTCGCCCGCGCCGGGCTCGCGATGCATCTCATCGTCCATCCGGTGCTCGAGGTCCGCCGCGATGGCCGCGGGCGGCTCGCCGGCTGGGGCGCGAACGGGGGCGAGCCGGCGCAGGCGGAATCCTGGGAGCTGTACGAGATCGACCGCCAGACCGATCCGGCGGCAATCGAGCGGCTGCGCCTCGACATCGAGGCGACCCTGACCGATGTCGGCCTCGTGGTGGAGGACTGGCCGGACATGCGCGAGCGCATGCGCTCCCTGGTGGCGGAGCTGGAGCGCTCGCCGCCTCCCCTCCCGGCGGAGGATGTCGCGGAGGCGCGGGAGCTCCTCGAGTGGATGGAGCAGCGCAATTTCGTCTTTCTCGGCTACCGGCACTACCGGCTCGAGCGCGGCCCCGCCGAGGATCGCCTGATCCCGCAGATGCGCAGCGGGCTCGGCATCCTGCGGGCGCGCACCGGCAGCGCGCGGCCTGCGGTGACTGTGCTGACCGGCGACATCCGGGCCCGGGCGCGCGAGCGGGAGCTGCTCGTGCTCACCAAGGCGAACTCCATCTCGACGGTGCATCGCGCCGAGTATCTCGATTATGCGGGAGTGAAGACCTTCGATGCCCGCGGCAGGGTCACGGGGGAGCACCGCTTCCTGGGCCTCTGGACCTCGAGCGCCTATCACGGCAGCCCGCGCGACATTCCCGTGCTGCGGCGCAAGGTGGATCGCGTCATCGGGTATTTCGGCCTCGACCTTCACGGTCACGACGGCAAAGCCGTTCTCAACGTGCTGGAGACCTATCCGCGCGACGAGCTCTTCCAGGCCAGCGTCGAGGACCTGATCCGCATCGCCCGCGGCGTGGTGAATCTCTACGAGCGGCGCACCGTGCGGCTGCTGGCGAGGCGCGACCCTTTCCACCGGTTCTACTCCTGCCTCGTCTACGTGCCGCGCGACCGCTACAACACGGAGGTGCGCCAGCGCATCGAGCAGATCGTGCTCGAAGGGTTCTCCGGCCGCTCGGTCGAGAGTCAGGTGCAGATCTCCGGCTCCAGCCACGCGCGCGTGCACGTGGTCGTGCGCACGGAGCCGGCGGGAGCACGCAAGGTCGACATCGCGGCGATCGAGCGGCGCATCACGGAAGCGGCGCTGACCTGGACCGATCACCTGCGCGAGGTGCTGGTCGCGCGTGAAGGAGAGGCTGCCGGCATCGCGCTCGCGACCCGCTACCGGCACGCCTTCCCGCTCGCCTACGAGGAGGATGTCGCACCCGCCGACGCACTGGCCGACATCGCCGACCTCGAGCGGCTGCGCGGCGCGCCCGAGGGGCGGCGGCTCAGCCTGCACCGTCCGCCGCAGCAGAAGCCCGCGCGGATGCACCTGAAGATCATGCGCACCGGCGACCCAGTGCCGATCTCGGATCTGCTGCCGATTCTCGAGAACTTCGGCCTGCGGGTCATCGCGGAGCGGCCGTACGAGCTCGCCTGGCCCGAGGGCGGCGCCGCCTGGATTCAGGATTTCGAGCTCGAGCACCGCGACGGGCTTGCAATCGACATCGACCGCATCGAGGCGCGCTTCAAGGAAGCGCTGACGATGACGTGGAGCGGGGATGCGGAGAACGACGGATTCAACCGCCTGTTGCTCGGTGCCGACCTCACGGCGCGCGAGATCATCGTGCTGCGCGCCTATTGCCGGTACCTGTTGCAGACCGGGGTGCCGTTCAGCCAGGCCTACATGGAGCGGACACTCGCGGCTAATCCGGCGATCGCGGCCGGCCTGGTGCGCCTGTTCGAGGCGCAGCTCGATCCGGGTGAGCCGCGAAGCGGCGAACGCCCGCGCGGCAAGCATGGGCCGGGGGCCACGCCACCACGGACGGCCAGTGGCACGACCCAGCCCGGCGAGCAGATCGCCGCCCAGATCAGGGCCAGTCTCGACTCTGTCGCGAGCCTCGATGAGGACCGCATCCTGCGCGCCTATCTCAGGCTCGTCCAGGCGACGCTCAGGACCAACTTCTATCGCCGGGACGGCGACGGGCGGCCGCTCCCGTATCTCTCGCTGAAGCTCGACCCCGGCGCCATCCCCGAGCTGCCGCTGCCGCGCCCCAAGTTCGAGATCTTCGTTTACAGTCCCCGCGTCGAGGGCGTGCACCTTCGCATGGGGTACGTGGCCCGCGGAGGCATCCGCTGGTCCGATCGCCGCGAGGACTTCCGTACCGAGATCCTGGGCCTGATGAAGGCTCAGCACGTCAAGAACACGCTGATCGTGCCGGTGGGCGCCAAGGGCGGTTTCGTTCCCAAGCACCTGCCGGGCGGCGGCCGCGAGGAAATCCAGGCCGAGGTCATCGCCTGTTATCGGACCTTCATCCGCGGCCTGCTCGACGTTACGGACAACATCGTCGACGGGCGCGTAGTGCCTCCGCCGCAGGTGGTGCGCCGCGACGGCGACGACGCCTACCTCGTGGTCGCGGCCGACAAGGGCACTGCGACCTTCTCCGACATCGCCAATGCCCTCTCCGCGGACTACGGCTTCTGGCTGGGCGATGCCTTTGCCTCGGGCGGCTCGGCCGGCTATGACCACAAGCGGCTCGGCATCACCGCCCGCGGCGGCTGGGAATGCGTCAAGCGCCATTTCCGCGAGCTCGGCGTCGACATCCAGAAGACCGATTTCACGGCGGCGGGCATCGGCGACATGTCGGGCGATGTCTTCGGCAACGGCATGCTGCTCTCGCGGCACATCCGCCTGCAGGCCGCCTTCGACCACCGCCACATCTTCCTGGATCCCGCTCCCGATCCGGCGGTCAGCTTCGCGGAGCGGCAACGCCTGTTCGATCTGCCGCGCTCGAGCTGGGACGATTACGACCGCGGCCGCATCTCCAAGGGCGGCGGCGTCTTCGCGCGCACCGTCAAGTCGATAACCCTCTCGCCGGAGGCCCGTGGGCTCCTCGGTCTCGAGGCGGCCGCCAACACCCCGAACGAGATCATCCGGGCCATCCTCCGCATGCCGGTGGATCTGCTCTGGAACGGCGGGATCGGCACTTACGTGAAGGCGACCCGGGAGTCGAACGCCGACGTCGGCGATCGCACCAACGACGCCGTGCGCATCGACGGCCGGGAGCTCAGAGCCAAGGTGGTCGGCGAGGGCGGCAACCTCGGTTTCACGCAGCGCGGACGCATCGAGTTCGCCCTCGCGGGCGGCCGGCTGAACACCGACTTCATCGACAACTCCGCCGGAGTCAACACCTCCGACGTCGAGGTGAACCTCAAGATCCTGCTGAATCCGATCGTGCAGGCGGGCAGCCTCACCACGGGCGAGCGCAACCGGCTCCTCGCCGGCATGTCGGGCGAGGTCTGCGCGCTCGTGCTTCGCAACAACTACCTGCAGAGCCAGGCGATCAGCACCCTCGAGCTGCAGGCACGCGCCCGGATGTCGGAGTTCCAGCACCTCATCCGCTCCCTCGAGCGCTCGGGCGAGCTCAATCGCGGGCTCGAATTCCTGCCGGCCGACGACGAGCTCGCGGAGCGGCGCAAGGCGGGCGCCGGACTCACGCGCCCGGAGCTCGCCATTCTGCTCGCCTACAGCAAGATCTGGCTCAACAGCCACCTCCTCGACTCCGACGTGCCGGAGGACCCCTACCTCTCCTCCGAGCTCGAGCGGTACTTCCCCGGCCCGGTGCGCCGGCGCTTCGCCCGCGCCATCTCCCGCCACCGGCTGCGCCGGGAGATCATCGCCACGGCCACCACCAACAGCCTGATCAACAGGATGGGACCGACGTTCGTGCCGCGCGCCCAGGACGATACCGGTGCGGACCCCGCGCAGATCGCGCGCGCCTACACCGCGGCGCGCGAGATCTTCGAGATGCGGGAGGTATGGGAGCAGATCGAGGAGCTCGACAACCGGGTGCCGGCGAAAGTGCAATACGCGGCGACGTTCGAGACCAGCCGGCTGCTGCGTCACGTCACCTACTGGCTGCTCGCCCGTCGCCGCACGCTCAAGGTCGACACCGCGGTGGCGGAATTTCGCGCCGGCGTGCATGCGCTGCAGACGCGCATCGGGCAGGTGCTCTGCGGCTCCTGGCGCGAGCAGTTCGAGCAGGTGCGCGCGCAGCATCTCGAGGCCGGGCTGCCGCCGGAGCTCGCCGCGCGCGTGGCGAGCCTCGAGGCGCACAACGCCTCGCTCGATATCGTGGAGCTCGCCGGCTCGCAGCGCATCCCCGTGGCCGAGGCCGCCCGCGTGTATTTCGAGGCCGGCGCACGCACGGGACTCGACTGGCTGCGGCAGCAGATCGACCGGCTGCCGGTCGAGGGACCGTGGCAGGCCACGGCGCGCACGGGACTGCGTGATGCGGCTCTGCGCCTGCACCGCAAGCTCGCCGAGCGCGTGTTGAGCCGCGGCCGCGGCGAGACCGCCGCGGAGCGCGTGGCCGCGTGGCAGGAATCGACAGGCAAGGAGCTCGCCCACTGGCTGCGCACGCTCGCCGACATGCGCGCGGCCGGCGCGCCAGACTTCGCGACTCTCACGGTCGGCGTCGAATCATTACGGAAACTCGCCGAATAGTCAGGAGAATCGAGCCTTCATGAGCACCACCGGAAAGTTGGTATTGGTCCGCCACGGCCAGAGCATCTGGAACCTCGAGAACCTCTTCACGGGCTGGACGGACGTCGATCTCGCGGAGCAGGGTCGGGAGGAAGCGAGGCGCGCCGCGCAGCAGCTCCTCGAGGAGAAGATCGCGGTCGATGTCGCGTTCACTTCCGTGCTGAAGCGCGCCATCCGCACGCTGTGGATCATGCTCGATGAGATGGATCGGATGTGGGTGCCGGTCGAGCGCTCCTGGCGCTTGAACGAGCGCCATTACGGAGCACTGCAGGGCCTCGACAAGGCTCAGACCGTCGAGCGCCACGGCGAGGCGCAGGTGAAGGTCTGGCGGCGCAGCTACGACATCCCGCCGCCCCCGCTGGCCGCCGACGACGAGCGCCACCCGCGGTTCGATCCGCGCTACGCGGACGTGCCGCCCGCGGAGCTGCCCGCCGCCGAGTCGTTGAAGGACACACTGGCTCGAGTGCTGCCGTACTGGAACAGCCGGATCGCGCCGGAGCTGCGCCGTGGCCGCAACGTGATGGTGGCTGCGCACGGCAACAGCCTGCGGGCCATGGTGAAGATGCTGGACGGCGTATCGGAGAGCGACATCGTCGAGCTCAACATTCCGACCGGCATCCCGCTGCTCTATGAGCTCGACCCGCAGCTCAAGCCCATCCGCAGCCGCTACCTGGGAGACCCCGCCGCGGCCGCCGCCGCCGCCGAGGCCGTCAAGCGTCAGACCGAGAAGAAGTAAGTCCTACGCCGCCCACCCGTCGTAGCGGCCGTGGAACTCGGCGGCGAGTGCGCCGAAGCGCTGACTCTGCTCCACGACGTCGGCAACGAGCAGGCGCATCGACTTGGTGGCGTGCAGACTCAGGGGCAGGCTACCCCCACTCTCCGACTGGCCGAACAGCTCGACCTTCATGGGTTTGACATCCACGCTGTAGCCCTCCGGCTCCAGCCTGGCGCGCACGGCGTTGCAGGACGCCTCATCCGGCATCGCCAGAAAGAACGCGACCGCGTACTGATTGAAAGGCACATAGCCC
Source organism: Steroidobacteraceae bacterium (assembly GCA_035713045.1). Lineage (GTDB taxonomy): Bacteria > Pseudomonadota > Gammaproteobacteria > Steroidobacterales > Steroidobacteraceae > 13-2-20CM-66-19. Next base: position 30,238 of record DASTAC010000045.1, on the reverse strand, counting down.
TGCGAGCGCAGGCGCTCGATCATCTTCTCGTCCCAGCTCTCCTGATGGGAGGGACGCATCTTGCGCAGGTTGAGGTAGAGGCGCACCACGACGAAGACGCCGAGCGCGCCGAAGATGATGATCAGCCAGAAGTTGTTAATGGGCGGCTCCTGCTCTACTCATCCGGAGCGATGGTGACGCGCAGGCCGGCCAGCTCGGGAGTGAACTCGATCTGGCAGGACAGGCGGGAGTTGTCCTCGACGTGCGAGAGCTCCGACAGCAGCTCCCGCTCGTCCGACATCGCCGCGGGCAGTCGGGCCTGCCACTCGGGATCCACGTAGACGTGGCAGGTCGCGCACGAGCACATGCCACCGCAAATGGCCGCGACCCCGTAGTCGAGCTCCCGCAGAACCTCCATCACCTTCAGACCGGTCTTCGCCTCGACTTCATGCTCCTCACCGTCGCGGTCGATCACACGCAACAACGCCATTCACTACCTCGGTTCGCAATATCGGGCCCGGACGGGCGCCAAGATCAAGCCCCGTAGTTTGCCACGACCCGGAGCGCCAGCAAGCGTCGGGATCAAAAGGGGCCCAGAACCTTCAGGATGAACGCGGCCTTGCCCCCCTGCTCTCCTTGGCGCTCGAACGTGGCGCGCAGCTCCCGGCGCAGGGTCTCGAACAGGCGCTCGTACTCCCCGAAGACCTGGGTGCTGAGGCTGCCGCTCACCACCTTCAGGTCCGGCGCCGCCGCCAGCCGCTCGATGAAATCGTGAATCTCGGGAGCGAAGCGCTCTGCGAGCGGGTACAGGCTGATCTCGACGCCGATCTCCATGGGAGCATTCTAATCGATGGGCTAGAATGGCGGCCGCCCGCCGCTGGTCACCCGCGAAGCAGACCCCATGGGGAGCGATGACACATAAAATCCAAGTGCATCAGGTAGATGCCTTCACGGTCCAGCGCTTCACCGGAAATCCTGCCGGTGTGGTCCTCAACGCGGACGGCCTCACCGACGCGCAGATGCTGGCCATCGCGCGGGAGCTCAATAATGCCGACACCGCGTTCATCCTCGCGCCCGAGGGCGAGGGCCACGACCTGCGCGCGCGGTTCTTCACTCCGCGCACCGAGGCCGGGTTCGTAGGCCATGCGACGATCGCCGCGCATTACGTGCTCTCGCGCCGAAGTGACGCCCCGCGGCAGTTGCGCCAGAAATCCAAGGCGGGCATCGTCGATGTCGAGGTCCGGGGCACCGGCCAGGACCGCAAGATCGCGGTGCGCCAGAACACCCCCCCTCTGGGACGGGAGCTCAACGATCGCGAGCGCCTCGCCGTGCTGGATGCGCTGGCGCTCGCCACGGACGACCTCGATACCCGCTGCCCTTTGCGCATCGCCGGGGCGAGCAGCACGCGACTGCTCATCGGCGTGCGCGGCACGGAGCCGCTGAAGCACCTGAAGCCCGACATGACCCGCCTGACGACCCTGTCGGCGCAGATCGGCGCTGCCGGATACTTCGTATTCGCCCTGACGCCGAACAATGAGGATCACCTCACCGAATCACGGATGTTCTGCCCTGCACTGGGCATCGGGGAAGACCCGGTGAGCGGCAACGCCCACGGACTGCTCGGGGTATACCTCGCGCATTACGGCTTCCTGAGCCACGATCTGCGGCGGGCTTCTTTCCGTGGCGTGCAGGGCCAGTATCTTCACCGCCCCGGACGGGTGGAGGTGGAGCTGGACATCAAGGAAGGGAGCGTCGCCGGCGTGTGGATCGTCGGCCACGCGGTATCGGTCTTCGAGACAGAGATCGCTCTCTGACCGGCCCGGCATACCGGACCTCGCCGCTTGCGAGCTCCAGCTCGTGGCTGGCGCAGCGCGGCCATTCCTCGCGCCGATGGGTCGTCATGACGACGGCCGTGCCGCGCGCGACCCGTGCCTCGATGCGCTCCGCCAGGTCGCGCCGCGTGGGCTCATCCACCCCCGAGAACGGCTCATCGAGCAGCAGCAGCGCGGGATTTCGCACCCACGCGCGCGCGAAGAGCACGCGCCGCAACTGCCCGTAAGACAGCTCCCGCAGCGGACGGGAGGCGAGCGCGCTCAAGCCGAAGGCGTGCAGCGCTCGGCGGGCGGCGGCGCGATCGGCAGCCGTGGGCCCATCGTTCAAGCCGATGCTGGCATGGCGACCCGACTGCACGACTGCGCTGGCGGTGAGATCCTGAGGGTGATCCGCCTGCAGATGTGGCGCGACGAGACCGACGCGTTGCTTGAAAACCTGCAGCGGTACGCCGGGCTCGATTCCCGCACGCTCGATGAGGCCGCCGGAAGCGACGCCATGGTCGCCGTAGAGCGTGCGCAGCAAGGTCGTCTTCCCGGAGCCATTGTGCCCATGCACGACCCAGCAGTCGCCGGCGTGGACCGTCAGCGACACATCCCTCAGCGCGAGGTGCTCCTCGAGATGAACGTTCGCATGCGTCAATCGGACGATCGCCCGGCCCGAGGACCTGGAGCGTCGCACGGCCGCCGGCTTCCCGCCGCTCGTCGATGCCGGCCGCTCCAGCCAGCGAGAAAGCGGTACATGTCGGATGGATCCACAGTACACGACGCGCCCGTGCTCCAGCACCAGGGCGTGCGTAGCGCTCGACGGAACATCCTCGAGGCGATGAGTGGACAGCACCCAAGGCATCGCAGATCTCACGGTGCCTTCCAACCAACGCAGGGCGCGCCCGTGGTTGACTTCATCCAGTCCGTTCAACAACTCATCGAGCAGCAGCATCCTCGGCCGGGAGGCCAGGGCGCGCGCCAGCAACACGAGCCGACGCTCTCCGTAAGAGAGGGTGAGAAACCGCCGGGGCGCCAGTACCTCGATGCGCAGCCGCCGGAGAACGGCGGTGACTCGCCTGCGATCCGCATCGCTCGCCGCGTGGAGCGGAATATCCGTCCGATGCACCCCCGTGGCCACAATCTGCTCGACCGTGTGGTTCCAGCCGTATCGCGTGTATTTGTCCTGACGCTCCGGCCCGACGTATGCGATTTCGTCCTGGATCTCGTGCGGAAAGCGCCACAGCGCTCCCTTCCAGTGGTACTGCCGCACGTCGCGGCCGGTGGGCGTGGGCCATACGGAGCCGCCGACGAGCTTCAGCAGCTGCGTCTTGCCGGCGCCGTTGGCGCCGGCCAACACCCAACGCTCGCCCGGACGAATGATCCAGCTCACGTCCTCGAGGACGCGGCGTCCGCTGCGCTCGAGACACGCCCCATCGAGACGGATTTGCGGGTAAGCGGAATGCCGATGAGATCGGGCCATGCGGTATTCTGGCACACGTGACATTCGGGTCGGCTGGCGGCCTCCTCCTCAGGCCCTGGCTGAGAGAACGGGACGAGGATCGCAGATCCTGCGGACAGCTCCCAGTATTCTGCGTGGGTGACAATCCGCTCGCCAATCATCGCCTTGCTGCTCGCCCTGGTGACCGCCACGGGGCACGCCGAGGGCCTTTCCGGCTCTCGATTCACGGTCGGGGCATTCGGCACGCTCGGCGCGCTGTACCAGAACGCCCGCGGCCTGGCCTATCGCCGCAGCATCAGCCAGGGTCATGGCGCACGGGCGGGGGAGGTCGATTTCGGCACCGACTCGCTCCTGGGGCTGCAGCTGGCCGGCCGGGTGACGGACGATTTCGACGCACAGGTGCAGACCGTTCTGCGCCGCAACGCGGCCGGGGTCTGGCGCCCCGAGCTCGCGCGAGCGTTCCTGCGTTACCGGCCGAACCCGGCCGTCATGGTACGTGCCGGCCGCATCGGCCTCGGCGTGTACTTGCTGGCCAACACCGTCGATGTCGGTTACTCGTATCTCACGATCCGGCCGCCGGCTGAGGTTTACGGGCTACTGGCTAGCGAGCATTTCGACGGCGCCGACGTCGCGCTCAGCCGGCAGATCGGAGGGGGCGTCGGCCGGATCCGCGTGCTCGGAGGCCACCTGCCGTACCAGACAGCGATGCCGGACGGATCCGTCATCACGTTCCCCAACATGAAAGTCGTGGGGATGACGGCAGACTTTCTGTACAGAGCATGGCAGACGCGGGCCGCGCTCCTGGCGATCCATGTGCCCGAGCGCGCGGACCCGGTCGCGACCGCACTCGCTCGGACGGGCTTCCCGCAAGCAATGGAGCTCGCGGACGAGCTGAACCGCTCGCCACAGAACACTTACGCGGTCGAGATCGGCGCCCTGTACGAGGGCGACCCGCTGCAGGGCGCACTGGTCCTGGTGCACATCAACTCGGATTACCTGCAAGGTCCGAAATCCAATTCCGGATTCGCTCAGCTCGGCTACCGAATCGCGCAGCTCACCCCGTACCTGGCGCTCTCCATGACCGAGAATTTCGCCACGGCTCGGCGCACAGGCTTGCCGTCCCTGCCGGTGTTCGAGCCGCTGATCGCGGCCGCGCAGGAGGACCAGACGGCCTTGCAGACAACTCAGCGCGACCTGTCGCTCGGCGTGCGCTATGACTTCGCGCCCCATATGGACATCAAGGCGCAGATCGACCGCATCTGGCTGCACCAGAGCGCCCTCATTTTCGACTACAACGTGCCACCGCCCGGACACACCGCATTGACGGTTTTCGGACTGGCCCTCGATTTCGCGTTCTGATCCCATGCGCGCCAAACGACACGCCCTGCTCACGCTTCTGCTGCCGCTGCTCTGGCTGCCGCACGCAGCATGCGCACAGGATGTGGTCGTCATCGTCAATGCGCACAGCCATGTGCGCTCGCTGACGCGCGATCAGGTGATCGACATCTTCATGGGCCGCTTCCGGCAATTCCCCTCCGGGGCGACCGCGCTGCCCATCGACATCGCCGATCCCGCCATGCGGCAGAAATTCTACGAGCGGCTGGTGCATCAGAGCCTGGCGCAGATCGGCGCGTACTGGGCGCGACTCGTATTCTCGGGTGAGGCCAGCCCGCCCTTTCAGGCGCCGAACGCACGGGTCGCGCTGACCCTGGTCGCAACCAATCCGGATGCCATCGCCTACTGCTACCGCTCGGCGGTGACACGGCAAGTGAAGGTGGTCCTTGACCTCGATCGTTGAGCGCCTGCCGCGTACCGTCTCGCGGCTCGCGCCGCAGAGTGTCGTCGCGCGCACGACCGCGGCAATCTTCGTGTTCTCGCTCCTGCTCGGTCTCACGTTCTCCGCGACCGCCGCTTATGTCGTGCATCGTAACGAGTACCGCCGGCTCGAGAATCAGCTCGCACAACTGGTCTCGACCGTCGAAAGCACCGCCCAGATCGCGTGTTATCTCAACGATGAGCCGCTGGCCCGCCAGATCGTGACGGGATTGATGAAGACCCACGCGGTGGGTGGGGTTCGGATCGCATCCGGAGCCAAGGTGCTTTATGAGTCGCTGCGTCCCGGCGTGGTGCGGCCCGGCGGTCATCTCGCGCAGATCATGCGCCCGATCGCCTCGCCCTTCGATCCTTCCCGCCAGGTCGGAAGCATCACGCTCTATCTTTCTCCGGTACAGCTTCGAGAGCACGCCTGGACTTTCACGCGCTTCATCCTGGTGATCCTCGCCGCGGAAGTGGCGGCCGTCTCCGCCGGGGTCGCGCTGACGGTGTTCCTGGTGGTCACGCGGCCGATCAAGGGCATCTCCGACGAGCTTCATCGGCTGCGGGCGCGCTCCGGTCATACGCTTCAGGTGCCCGCGGGCAATGAAGGCGACGAGATCGGACGGCTGGTCGCGGACGTCAACGCGCTCATCGCCAGTCTGAACCAGCTGGTCGAGTCCGAGCGCTCTCTGCGCATCCAGTACGAAGTGTTCGAGCGCAAGATGCGGCTCGTGCTCGAGAAGACCGAGCTCGGCATCTGCATCATGGATGAGCAGGGTGTGCTGCAGTCGTGGAATCCCGCATTCCTGCGGCTGCTCGCGCTGCCCGAGCTCGATCCGGGCTCGCCGCGGACGCTGCAGCAGATCCTGGCGCCCTATCGCACCGACATCGACGAGATGATCGGCCGTTGCCGCGCGGACGGCACGTCCTGCGAGGCGGATCTGCAGGTCTGGCCGGAAGAACAGGCGGCCGTGAACTGGATCGAGCTGTCCCTCAATCCCGTCGGGCCGCAACTGCTCCTGGGCGTCATCAACGACGTTACCGAGCACAAGCGCTCGGTGGCCGCCGCGCAGGAGCTGGCGATGAGCGACCCCCTGACGGGCCTGCTCAACCGGCGAGGAATCGAGGCGGCCATGGAACGTGCGTTCGCCATGAGATCGCCACAGGGAAGCCTCGCGTTGCTGGCCATCGATCTCGATCACTTCAAGCAGGTCAACGACCGCCTCGGGCACGAGGCCGGCGACAAGATGCTGCAGCACGTCGCACGCGAAATTGCCGCCGCGGTGCGCCGGAGTGATCTGGTCGGACGGCTCGGCGGCGATGAGTTCCTGGCGGTGCTGGTCGATGTGGGCCAGCCGCAGCAGGCGCTTCAGATCGCGCAGGAGATCATCGCGAGGCTCGAGACGCCGATCGACTGGCACGGAACCGCGGTTCGCGCCGGCGCCAGCATCGGAATCGCGATATCCGCAGGCGGGGAGGAAAGTCCCGCGGCGCTGCTGCGGCGCGCAGACGCCGCGATGTACGCATCCAAGCAGGCCGGCAGAGGGAGCGCCCGCCTGGCGGACGGATCACCGCGGAAGCCTGAGACGAGATCGGCATAGCTGACACGGAGTTGGAGTGGCGCGCCCGGAGGGATTCGAACCCCCGACCACCTGGGTCGTAAGCGCGTCGTCCTGGCGAAGACCCACCCCCACCGCACGTAAGACACAGCGCCCAGCGGTTCGAAGCCAGGTACTCTATCCAACTGAGCTACGGGCGCGGCGCGGGAATTCTATCAGGGGCGGCGTGGGGTCTTGCGCTGAAATAGCCGGCCGCGAGCAGGGCGAACCACGCCGGTGCGACGTAGAGCGCCACCCGGAAGATCCCGACCAGCATGACTGCAGCCGAGAGATGGATGCCCGCCGCCGGCGCGCCAATATCTCGATGCGCAGCCGTCGGAGAATGGCGGTGACTCGCCTGCGATCCGGATCGCTCGCCGCGTGGAGCGGAATATCCGTCCGATGCACCCCCGTGGCCACAATCTGCTCGACCGTGTGGTTCCAGCCGTATCGCGTGTAGTTGTCCTGACGCTCCGGCCCGACGTATGCGATTTCGTCCTGGACCTCGTGTGGCGTGCGCCACAGCTCTCCCTTCCAATGGTAAAGATGCACGTCCCGGCCCGTCGGCGTCGGCCAAACCGAGCCGCCCACGAGCTTCAGCAGCTGTGTCTTGCCGGCGCCGTTGGCCCCAGCCAACACCCCCCGCGCCGGCTCGCCTGAAGCCCCGGTCAGGGCTCGGGCATAATCGAAACCCCATGCGCTCGATGTCCGCCACTGGCGCCCGCCGCTGGATCCTGGTGATCCTCCTCTCGCTGGCGCCGCTGTGGCTCATCGGCACCCTGGATCGCGGCGCGTGGACACCCGATGAGCCCAGGGAAGCGGATATCGCGTGGCGAATGAGCGGCCAGCGCGACTGGGTGCTGCCACAACTGGCGGGCCGGCCATTCCTCGAGAAGCCGCCGCTCTCTTACTGGATGTCCGCCGGCGCCATGCGGCTCCTGGGCCCGAGTGTCCGCGCGGCGCGCGCGCCCAATCTCCTCTACGCGGCCATCACCGCCGTCGCGATCGGGGCTCTCGGATTTGCGATGGACGGGCCCGTCGCGGCGATCGTCGCCGCGCTCGTCGCGGGCTCTGCAATCACCGCGTTCCGAGTGACAGTGTGGCTCGCTCCCGACGCCTGCCTCCTCGCGGGCTGCGCTGTCTCCCTTCTCGGTGCGTGGTACGGCTATACGGCCCCACCCGGTCGCAGAAAGCTCTACGGCTATCTTCTGATGCATGCCGGGGCGGCAGCCGGCTTCATGGCCAAGAGCGCTGTCGGATGGGGCGTGCCCGGCCTGGCGCTGCTCACGCTCATCGTGTGGGAGCGGCGCTGGTCGGAGCTGAGGCGGCCGGAGCTCTACGCAGGACTCCTGCTGCAGGCGGCCATCATCGGCCCCTGGATCTACGCCGTGGCCCGGACGGCCCACGGCGGTGAAGCGCTGCGCATTCTCTTCTGGTACAACCTCGCCGGACGCTTCACCAACATCCCCGCGCCCGCCGCATACCACTACAGTACCGGACACCGCAACTCGCTCGGCAAGTACTTCATCGAGTTGCCCGTCTACCTGCTGCCGTGGACCGCCTTGGCCGGCGCAGCCGCGTGGCGCGCGCGCGAGCGGGTGCGCCTCGCCGGTCCCGCGGGGAGCCGCTGGCGGTTTGCGGTCTCGGCCTCCCTCCCCTTCCTGCTGGTATTGTCCGCCGCCGCAACCGCCCGTGACGTCTACGCGGTCCCGGCGCTCATCGGCGTGAGTCTTCTCGTCGCTCTCGAGCTCAGCGAGGCGCAGCGGGTCGCGAGCGCGGGGCCCAATGACCCGCTGCACTGGACGAGGCGACTGATCGCCGTGATCAGTTGCGTGTTCGCCGCGGCCCTCGCCGTCCTGGGGGTGGCCACCGTGGCAAATGCCGGCGCGGATCTCGCCCGGGCGACCGATGTGGCCAGATACGCCGGCGCCGCCGTGTCGATGCTCGCGCTGGTGTGGCTCGCTTTACGGCGGGCGGCTGGAGCGCAGAGCCAGGGACGGGTGTTGCGATCTTTCCAATGGACATTCGCCGCCTACGCGACGGCCTTCTGCATCACCGCGCTGGCGCTGTTTCCGACGATAGACCGCTGGCAGGACCTGCCGCTTCTGGCCCGGCGGATCCGCTCCGACACCCGGCATGAGAGCCTTGCGCTGCTGAATCCGGATGAGACGACCGTCGCGATGCTGGATCGGCGGCTGCGCACGCAATTCACGGCGTTGACCACGGATGGAGGATCGCGGCGCAGAGCGGTGGCCGACTGGTTCGCGGCGCACGGGAACCGCGCGCGCGTCCTCGTATTGCTGCCCGGGCATGCTTCCGGCGAGCTCACGCCTCTCCTCGAGTGGGCTCACTTGTATCACCCGCCCGGCGATGGTGTTGCCGGCAAGCTCGCGGCCGAAGGCGTCGCTGCCATCGTCCGCCGCTACCGTCTGCCGCACGGGAGGCGCTATGCCCTCCTCGCTCCTCCGGGTACCGAGATCAGTCGCGCGCGATAGGTCAGCCCGGACACGGGCCTCTCAACGACACAGCCACAGGCATGTATAGAGGCACGCCAACTAGTTTCCCCGGAAACAAATCGGGCGGATCGCCTCGCACCTCGAGCCCCGAACAATCGGGCTGCGCGCAGCTGATGCGCCGGTGCAAGGCGGAATAGATACTTTTGAGTTTGGCGCGCCCGGAGGGATTCGAACCCCCGACCACCTGGTTCGAAGCCAGGTACTCTATCCAACTGAGCTACGGGCGCGGCGCGGGAATTCTATCAGGGGCGGCCTGGGGTCTTGCGCTGAAATAGCCGGCCGCGAGCAGGGCGAACCACGCCGGTGCGACGTAGAGCGCCACGCGGGTGGCGGGTTTCAGCCACAGCATGGCGGTGACGAAGAGCAGGAAGGCGACCACCAGCCAGTTCACCACCGGCGCTCCCGGCATGCGGAAGCTCGAGGCCGGCGCCCGTCCCTGGCTCACCGCGCGCCGATAGCCGGCATGCGCGACCATGATGATGCCCCAGGTCCAGAGCGTCCCCACCAGCGAGACGCTCGTCACCCACATGAAGACCTGCTTCGGCACCAGGTAGTTGAGGAAGACCCCGACCAGCATGACTGCAGCCGAGAGGTGGATGCCCGCCGCCGGCACGTTTCGGGAATTCAGTGAGCCGAAGGCGCGCGGCGCCTGTCCCCGGCCGGCCAGCGAGTAGAGCATGCGACCCGTGCTGAAGAGGCCGCTGTTGCAGGACGAGGTCGCCGCGGTGATGACGACGACGTTGATGATGGTTGCGGCCGCGGGAATCCCCAGCTTCTCGAACACGAATACGAAGGGGCTCGTGCTCGGGCTCAGCTGATTCCAGGGCACGAGCGCCATGATGACCACCAGCGCACCGATGTAGAAGAGCAGGATGCGGAAGATGATGCCGTTGGTGGCACGCGGAAGCACCACGGCCGGATTCTCCGCCTCGCCCGCCGTCACGCCGATCAGCTCCACGCCGGAGTAGGCGAACATCACCATCTGCAGGGTCAGCAGCACACCCAGCGTGCCGAACGGCAGGAAGCCTCCGTGAGACCAGAGGTTCGTGAAGCTCGCCTGCGAGCCGAAGTGGCCGAAATGGAAGGCGATCACGGCGACGCCGGCCACGATGAGGGCCAGGATGGTCACGATCTTGATCAGAGCGAACCAGAACTCGAGCTCGCCGAACACGCCCACGGCGAGGAGATTGGCGCCATACAGCACGGCGAGCGCGAGGAGCGGCGGCAGCCATTGCGGAATCGCCGGCAGCCAGAATCGCACGTAGATGCCGATGGCGGTGAGCTCCGCCATGGCCATGACCACCCACATGAACCAGTACGACCAGCCGGTCACGTACCCGGCAAAGGGCCCGCAGAACTCGTCCGCATAGGCTGCGAAGGACCCGGCGACGGGACGGTAGGTCAGCAGCTCCCCGAGCGCCCGCATGATGAAGAAGATCGCGATGCCGCCCACCAGGTAGCTCAGGATGAGCGCGGGCCCGGCATTGCGGATCGCCTGCGCCGAGCCGAGGAAGAGCCCCACCCCGATGGTGCCGCCCAAGGCGATCAGCTGGATATGCCGGTTGCGCAGGTTGCGCGACAGGTGCGACTCTGATGGCGACATTCAAGACCCCGCTATCGGCTGGCGCGGCCGGGGGCGCCGGGCATGAGGCGATCTTAACCCGCCGAGGACGATGACGGCGCCGCCGGGTCTCATTGCGACCCCATGCTACTCTGAGGCCGTGGCTTCAACATCGAGATCCGGGGCTTCCAAGCGTTCCGCTGGGCGTCCCATAGCGAGAGCTCGCTGCGTCTGGGTTCCGGCGGGAGATGAGGAGTACGCCCGCTACCACGACGAGGAGTGGGGCCGTCCGGTGCGCGACGACCGCCGGCTCTTCGAGATGCTGACGCTCGAGGGCGCCCAGGCAGGCCTCTCGTGGTCCACCATTCTGCGCAAGCGTGCCTCGTATCGAAAGGCCTTCGCCGGGTTCGATCCACGGCAGGTCGCCCGCTTCGATGCGCGGCGCCGCGCCGCGCTGCTGCAGGACTGCGGCATCGTCCGCAATCGCCTCAAGATCGACTCCACCGTGACCAATGCACGGGCCTTTCTCGCCCTGCAGCGGGAATTCGGCTCCTTCAGCCGATATCTGTGGGACTGGGTGGGCGGCCGACCCGTCCACAACGGGTGGCGGACTCGCAGCCAGGTGCCCGCCCGCAGCGAGCTCAGCGACCGGATCTCCCGCGACCTCAAGAAGCGGGGCTTCCGATTCGTCGGCTCGACGATCATCTACGCATATCTGCAGGCCGTCGGCGTGGTGAACGACCATACCGGGGGATGCTATCTTTACCAGGCCAAGAGCGCGGCAGCGCGGGTGGCCCGCAGGGCCTCCCCGCTCTTAAAATAGTCGCTCGCTCCACCAGGGGAACGCTTCATGAAATCGCTTCTCGCGGCGGTGGCCGTCGCCGCAGCCGTCCTTGCACCCGCAGCCTACGCCGATTGCAGCTATCCGCAGGCCCCTACCCACCTTCCGGACGGCAATACCGCGACGCTCAAGGAGATGCTCGCCGGAATGAAGGCGGTGAACAGGTACAACCACCAGATGGAGGGGTACCTCGCCTGCATCAAGCTCGAGCGCGATAGCGCCGAGGCCCACGCGGGCACCAAGCTGAGCAAGCAGCAGAAGCAGGAGCTCGAGGCCATCGAGATCCAGAAGCACAATGCCGCGGTCGATCAGCTGCACACCGTGGCCAACCGCTTCAACGCGCAAGTGAAGATCTTCAAGGCGCGAGGCAAGAAATCCGGCTGACCGTGATCGATCCCTCACAGGCCGATGAGCTCATCGCGCAGCACCTGACCTGCCTGCCGATCGAGTCCCTGCCTCTGTCGCAATGCGCCGGAGCGGTGCTGCGGGAGAACATCTACGCGGAGCGGGACCAGCCGCCTTTCGACCGCGTGACCATGGATGGGATTGCGCTCGATAGCCGCGGCGTGCGCGGCGTGCGCCGCCTGCGGATCCAGGCGATGCAGGCCGCCGGCGATCCGCCGCTCACGCTTGCCGGGCGCGACCACTGCATAGAGGTCATGACCGGCGCGGTGCTGCCCGTCGGTTGCGATACCGTCGTGCCGGTGGAGCGGATTACCGTCCGCCACGGCGAGGCGGAGCTGGCGGATGACTTCCCGGTGGAGCCGGACCGGAACGTTCATCGGCGCGGCACCGACAGCCGCCAGGGCAATCTGCTGCTGTCCGCCGGCATGAGGCTCGGTCCACCGGAGATCGCCATTGCGGCGGGAGCCGGAATGGCGCGGGTCCGCGTGAGCAGCCAGCCGATGCTCGCCGTCATCTCCACCGGCAATGAGCTCGTCGAGCCGGGCGAGCCCATCCTGCCGCACCAGGTCCGCCGCTCCAACGCATACGCCATTGCCGCAGCCCTGCGGCTTCATGGCTTCCTGCGAGTGGCGGACGACCATATCGTCGATGATGCGACCGAGCTCAGGCGCCGGCTGAGATTCCACCTGGATACGCACGACGTGCTCGTGCTGAGCGGCGGCGTCTCGATGGGCAAGCTCGACCTGGTGCCCCGCGTGCTCGAGGAGCTAGGCGTGCGGTGCGTCTTCCACAAAGTCGCGCAGCGTCCGGGCAAGCCGCTCTGGTTCGGTACCGCGGGCTCGGGCGCAGCGGTATTGGCGCTGCCCGGGAACCCCGTCTCGACCGCGGTCTGCGTCTCCCGCTACGTCCTGCCTGCGCTCGCCGCCAGCCAGGGCCAGAGCCCGTCGCCGCCGGAGCGCATGCCTTTGGGAGCCCCGGTCACCGTCGACCCTGCGCTCACGTTTTTTCTCCCCATCCGGATCGAGATCGACGACTGGGGGCGCAGCTGGGCCATGCCTGCCCCCACCCATGGCTCGGGGGACTTCACGGCGCTCGCCGGTACGGATGGGTTTGTAGAATTACCGCCCGGCCCCAATACCTACCCGAAGGGGTTCGTGACCCGCTTGCACCGGTGGTAGGCTGACCTGATGACTTCGCCCGATGTGATCGTCCCTTTGCCGCGGTCCGCGGGGCCGCGCGACCGGCGCGGGCGCCCCTTGCGCGACCTCAGAATCTCGGTCATGGACCGCTGCAACTTCCGCTGTCCGTACTGCATGCCGCGGGAGACCTTCCACGACCGCTACCGCTTCCTCGGATCGCACGAGCGCCTGTCGTTCGACGAGATCGTGCGCCTCGCCCGGCTCTTCGTGCGCCTGGGGGTGCGCAAGCTACGCCTCACGGGAGGTGAGCCGCTGCTGCGGCCGAACCTCACCGATCTGATCGGGGATCTGACCGCCATCGACGGCGTCGATGACATCGCCCTCACCACGAACGGCGTCCTCCTCGCCAAATACGCCTTCGAGCTGCGCGCGGCCGGCCTGCAGCGCATCACCGTCAGCCTCGACAGCCCCGACCCCGAGATCTTCCGCCGCATGAGCGGCGGCTTCGGAGGACTTGAGGACGTGCTGTCCGGCATCGAGCACGCGCAGCGCGCGGGCCTCGAGCCGATCAAGATCAACACGGTCGTGCAGCGCGGAGTCAACGATCAGACCGTGCTCGATCTGCTCGAGCGCTTCCGGGGCACGGGCGTGATCGTCCGCTTCATCGAGTACATGGATGTCGGCAACCGCAACGGCTGGCGCCCCCAGCTCGTGGTGCCCTCCGGAGAGCTGTTGGCGCGCATCGGCGAGCGCTGGCCGCTGGAGCCTCTCGGCCGCGAGTACCGGGGTCAGGTGGCGGAGCGCTATGCCTTCGCCGACGGCGGCGGCGAGGTGGGCTTCATCTCGTCGGTGACTCAGCCCTTCTGCGGCGACTGCTCGCGCGCGCGCCTCTCATCCGACGGCGTCCTCTATACCTGCCTGTTCGCGACCCAGGGAACGAGCCTGCGGGACTCGCTGCGCAGCGGTGCGAGCGACGACCACCTGCTCGAGGTGCTGCGCCGGGTGTGGGTGGACCGCACCGACAACTACAGCGAGCAGCGGCAGACTCAACGGGATTCGGCCGCGCACGCCCGCAAGGTCGAGATGTTCTATATCGGTGGCTGATGGGAAGCTCCGGACTCACTCACCTCGACAACCGCAATCGCCCGACGATGGTGGATGTTGGCAGCAAGGACGTCACGCACCGCGAGGCGGTCGCCGAGGCCAGGGTCCGTCTGCCGCGCGCCGTCGCGGCGGCGCTGCGCGCGAGCGGACATCGCACCAGCAAGGGCCCGGTTTTCGACACGGCCATCATCTCCGGCGTCATGGCCGCCAAGCGCACGCATGAGCTCATCCCGTTCTGCCATCCGCTCGGACTCGAGCACTGCTCGGTGGAGATCGAGGACCGGCGGGGAGGGGAGGTGCTGGTGCGGTGCAGGGTCGCCGTGCACCACCGCACCGGCGTCGAGATGGAGGCTCTCACCGGCGCCACCGTCGCGGCCCTCACCATTTACGACATGTGCAAGGCGCTCTCCCACGACATCGAGATCACAGGCGTGCGCCTGCTCGAGAAGGCGGGCGGCAAGCGCGCCTACAAGCGCGCCGCGCCCAAGTCCCGGCGGGCGTAGGATCCCGGTTGGATATGCCCGAACCTGCCGCAGCCTCGACCGCGCGCCGCCCCGCTCCCGGCTCTCCGCCCCTGTTCGGACTGGTGCTGGCCGGCGGGCGCAGCACCCGCATGCAGCGCGACAAGGCGGCGCTCGAGTATGCGGGCCGCAGCCAGCTCGAGCGTGCCGTCGAGCTGCTGACGCCTCTGGTCGAGCGGGTCTTCGTCTCGGTCCGGCCCGATCAGACGGCCGATCCGCTGCGCGCGCGATTCGCCCAGATCGTGGACGCGGGCGAGGCCAAGGGGCCCATTGCCGGGATCATCGCCGCTCAGTCCCGGCATCCGGATGCGGCGTGGCTCGTGCTCGCCTGCGATCTGCCGCTGCTCGATCGCGAGACACTCGCGCATCTGCTGCGCTCACGCCAGCCGCAGCGCCAGGCGACCGCGTACCGTTCGAGCCATGATGGCCTGCCGGAGCCGCTCTGCGCGATCTACGAGCCCGCGAGCCGCGAGGCGATCCGGGCCTACGTAGCGGACGGACGCGACTGCCCGCGGAAGTTCCTCATCAACGCCGATACCGCGCTGCTCACGCAACCGGAGCCCGCGGCGCTGGACAACGTGAACACGCCGAACGAATACGACTCCGCGCTCAGCCGGGTACGGCGGCAGGAGACGCCAGCCCCGACACGCCGGATCGATGTCCAGTATTACGCACTGCTGCGCGAGCAGGCGGGTCGAAGCTCCGAGTCGCTGCTGACCACCGCCGCCACGCCCCGCGACCTCTACCTGGAGCTCAAGGCACGCTACCCTTTCTCACTCGCGCCGGAGATGCTTCGTGTCGCGGTCAACTCGGAATTCGGCGACTGGGGCCAGCCGCTGAGCGACGGCGATTCGGTCGTCTTCATCCCCCCGGTAGCTGGGGGGTGAGCGCGGTGCCTTCATCGAGGACACTTAAAGTGTCCTCGATCCGCGCGAACGCCGGGCCACGGAGGGCCCGGCCGGGGGCCCTGACGCCAGGACGGCCACCGGTACGGTTCCACCCGGTGCCTTCATCGAGGACACTTAAAGTGTCCTCGATCCGCGCGAGCGCCGGGCCATGGACGACCAGGCCGGGTTGAGCGCCTACTTGCGAGAATACTGTCATGACCTTCCGCTTCTCCTCCACCCCTCTCGACGAAGCCGCGCTGCGGGCCGAGCTCAGCGACCCGGCGTGCGGCGGCTACGCCGCGTTCGAAGGCTGGGTGCGCGATCACAACGACGGCCGGCGCGTCCGCCGGCTGGAGTACGAAGCCTTCGAGCCGCTTGCGATCAAGGAAGGCGAGCGGATCATCGCCGAGGCCATCGCCCGGTTCGGAGTCGAGCGCGCCGCCTGCGTGCACCGGATCGGAGCGCTCGAGATCGGGGATGAGGCCGTTTGGGTAGGGGTGGCGGCCCGCCACCGCGACGAAGCGTTCCGCGCCTGCCGCTATATCATCGATGAGGTCAAGCATCGGGTGCCGATCTGGAAGAAGGAGCACTACGAGGACGGCGACTCCGGCTGGGTGAACTGCGAGCGCTGCGCGGAGCCCAGCGCCCACGAGCACGACGGTCAGGGGCATGGCGCGCACGCGCACGGCGATCAGGCGCACGAGAGTCACTCCTCCGCACCGGCCATGGTTCCGGATTACTCGCGGCAGGTGGCCCTGAAGGAAGTGGGCGCCGCGGGGCAGGAGGCGCTGCGGCGCGCCTCGGTGCTGATCGTGGGCTGCGGCGGCCTCGGCGTGCCCGCGATGACCTATCTCGCGGCGGCTGGCGTCGGACGCATCGGTCTGGTCGATGGTGACCGGCTGGAAGCCTCCAACCTCCACCGACAGACGCTCTACTCGCTGGCTGATGTGGGCAGGCCCAAAGTCGAGCTCGCGGCGGCGCGCCTGCGCGCGCTCAATCCCGAGGTCACGGTGAATACACATCCCGTGCGGCTCGATGCGGCCACCGCGCCGGAAATCATCGAGCCCTACGCGCTCGTGATCGACTGCACCGACAACTTCGCGACCAAGTTCATGTTGAATGACGCGTGCGTGCGGCTGCGCAGGCCCGTGATCTTCTCGAGCGTGTATCAGTACGAGGGGCAGCTGCAGGTCGTGCGTGCGGACCGCGGCGGCGCCTGCCTGAGGTGCGTCTGGCCCGAGGCCACCCGGGATGGGCTGGTGGGCAACTGCGCCGAGGCCGGGGTTCTGGGCCCGGTTCCCGGCACCTTCGGCACCCTCCAGGCGCTCGAGGCGCTCAAGCTGCTGCTCGACCTGCCCGGCCAGCTGACGGAAGAGCTTCTGGTTCTGAATCTGCTGACGCTCGGGATCACGCGCGTGCGCACGCGCCGCGCGGCGGATTGCCCCGGGCACGCGCGGGGCCACGAGGCCCAGAGGGGCGCAGCGGCGCCGCCGGAGCCGGCCTTCGTCGAGCTGAGCTTCGGCTCCCTCGACGAAGCGCTCGCGGTCGGCTTCGAGGTCCTCGACATCCGCGAGTCGCACGAGCTCGCTCAGCTTGCCGCACCTTGCGCGCGCGCGCGGCACCTCCCGATCGCACAGCTCCTTCACGGAGAGCCGGCGCTCGTTGCCGGCAGGTATCTCCTCGTGTGCGCGAGCGGCAAGCGCAGTCTCGCGGCGGCACAGGAGCTGCGCTCACGCGGTTACGCGGAAGTCTTCTCGCTTCGCGGCGGGATCGCCGCGCTCACCCGCGGCGGCAGCATGGCTCCTACGGCCTGATCTGCCCGGAGCCGCGCACGACGTATTTGTAGCTCGTCAGCTGCTCGACGCCCACCGGACCGCGGGCATGGAAGCGATCGGTGGAGATACCGATCTCCGCCCCCATGCCGAACTCGCCGCCGTCGGCAAACTGCGTGGAGGCGTTGTGGAGAACAATGGCGCTGTCGACCCGTTGCAGAAAGCGCTCCGCCGTTGCCTGGTTCTCGGTGACGATGGACTCCGTGTGGGCCGAGCCATACTTGCCGATGTGCTCGATCGCACCATCGACGCCGTCCACGACACGCGCCGCGATGACGGCGTCCAGATACTCCGTGTACCAGTCTTCCTCCGTTGCCGCACTAACGCGTCCATCCACTCGCCGCACGATTGCATCGCCGCGCACCTCGCATCCGGCGTCCAACAATGTGCGGATCACGGGGCCGAGGTGCGTATCGATGCAGGCGCGATCGATGAGGAGCGTCTCGGCCGCGCCGCATATGCCGGTGCGGCGCATCTTCGCATTGAGCGCGATGCTCTGCGCCATCCGCACGTCCGCGTCGCGATCGACATACACGTGGCAATTTCCCTCGAGGTGACCGATGACGGGCACCCGCGCCTCCTGCTGGACGCGAGCCACCAGGCTCTTGCCGCCTCGCGGCACGATGACGTCCAGGTATTCCGTCATCCCCGCCAACATGTAGCCGACCGCGGCCCGGTCCGTCGTCGGAACGAGTTGGATGCAGTCCGCCGGGAGATCGGCGGCCTTCAGCCCCTCGACCAGACAGGCGTGTATCGCCGCATTGGAATGACAGCTCTCCGAGCCGCCCCGCAGGATGACGGCGTTGCCGGATTTGAGGCAAAGCGCTCCGGCATCGGCGGTCACGTTCGGGCGGCTCTCGTAGATGATCCCGATCACCCCGAGGGGCACCCGCACCCGCTGGATTCTGAGGCCATTCGGCCGCTGCCACTCGACTGCCGTGGTACCGATCGGATCCGGCAAAGTCATGACCTCCTCGATGCCGCGGGCCATCGATTCCACGCGCTGGCCATCGAGCGCCAGCCGGTCGAGCAGTGCCCCGCTCAGATGAGCCGCACGAGCCGCCGACAGATCACGCGCATTGGCCTCGAGGATGCGGCCGCCGCCGGCGCGGATCGCCGCCGCCGCGGCGGACAGCGCGGCATTCTTCGCTGCGGTACCGGCAAGCGCCAGCACCGACGCGGCCGCCACGGCATTGCGGCCGAGCCGCTCCATCATCCCGCCGAGATCCGTGCCCGCAGGGCCGACGCCCATCGCTCAGCTCCCCACGGTCTCGGGTACAGCGGGCTGCGCGTCGAGGAGCACCAGGTCGTCGCGGTGGATCATCTCATCGCGCCCGCGAAATCCCAGGATGCTTTCGATCTCCGATGACTTGCGACCCATGATCTTCGCCGCATCGACATCCGAGTAGGCGACGATCCCACGCGCGATCTCTGTCCCGTCCGTCGCCAGCACACTCACGGTGTCGCCCCGCTCGAACCTGCCGCGAGAGCTGACCACACCGGCCGGTAACAGGCTTCTGCCTTCGAGCAACGCCCGCAGGGCGCCCGGGTCGATCGTCACGGCGCCCGCGGGCCGCAGCGTCCCTGCGATCCACTGCTTGCGGGCCGCGACAGGCGTCGCGCTCGGCACGAACCAGGTGCATCGGGCGCCCTCCTCGAGGCGTCTGACCGGATGTCGATGGTGACCCGCGGCGATGCACATGTGACAGCCGGCGGAGACGGCGATCCGCGCGGCGACGATCTTGGTCGCCATGCCGCCGGAGCCGACAGCCGAGGCCGACCGCCCGCCCATGGCCTCCACCTCCGGCGTGATCTTGAGCACTTCCTCGATGAACGCCGCCCCGGGGTCGATATTCGGGTCGGCGGTGTACAGGCCGTCGATATCGGAGAGCAGCACGAGGCAATCAGCCCCGGCCATCTGCGCGACCCGGGCTGCCAGCCGGTCGTTGTCCCCGTAGCGGATCTCCGCAGTCGCCACGGTGTCGTTCTCGTTGATCACCGGCAATGCCCCCAGGGAAAGCAGCGTCTCCAGGGTGGCCCGGGCGTTCAGGTAACGACGGCGCCGCTCGCTGTCCTCGAGGGTGAGCAGTATCTGGGCAACCGTGACATCGCGGCTCTCCAGCAGCTCCTTGTACGCATGGGCGAGGCGGATCTGGCCCACGGCCGCCGCCGCCTGACTCTCCTCCAGTCGCAGCGGACCCTTTGCCAGACCGAGCTGGCGCCGGCCGAGCGCGATCGCTCCCGAGGAAACCAGGATGACCTGCTGTCCCCGCCGCCTCAATCGCAGAAGATCCTCGATCAAGGTTTCCAGCCAGGACCGGTTGATGCGTCCGGTCTCAGCGTCCGTCAAGAGCGCGGAGCCGACCTTCACCACGATGCGCCGCGCCCTGGAAAGCGGCGAGGAGGATGGCGGCCGGGGGATGGTCATGGGAAAACTATACGCTAAACTTGCATCCGCCAACCTGAGGAAGCAAAGCGGTGAGCAGAGATTACGAGCCGGTTCCCGGACAATGGTACGAGAACCTGGAAGACGAGGAGTCGTTCCGTGTTCTCACGGTGGACGAGGACTCGGAGCTGGTCGAGATAGAGTATCTGGATGGCGAGATCGAGGAGATCGACCTCGAGACCTGGCATGAGATGGACCTCGAGCAGACCGAGGAGCCGGAAGGCTGGGCGGAGTCCGAAGAGGATGAGGACGAAGAAGAAGAGGACGACGAGGACGAGGACGAGGACGACTGGGACGAGGACGACGAGGACGACGACGAGGACTGGGACGAAGACGAGGAAGACGAGCGCGACGAATACTAGCGGCTCGCGCCAGCTACATGAGCCGCACCCACGTGAACCATTGGAAAGCAAGTGAGGTCGCGGGCCAAGACTGCCGTTGCTCGGCCCTTCCCGAGCCTCTGCCCTTCGGGGCCGGCGCTGCGGTCCGTGCAGAATCGCCCCCCGGGATTTTGTACGCCGTGGGACCGGAATGGCTCGGCGGCTGGCGGCTGAAAAGGCCGCTGGCCCGATTGAGCCCATGAGCGCCGACAGTTGGTATCACGAGAAGGAATCCGCCTGGCTCTACCGACAGGTGGCCGCTGCGGAGCCGGACGCCCACAAACAGCGCCTGTTCACCCAGCTCGCCGCCGCAGCCGAGGAACAGGCGACCAAATGGGAAAGCTCCTCGCGTAGCCCGCGGAGCCCGGCCGGGGCTCCGGGCCGTGCATTCGTTCCCTCGGTGCGGGCGCGCATCGTCGCAAAACTGCTCTGGCTCCTGGGACCGCGGGCCATGCGGCCGGCGCTCGCGGCAATGAAGCTGCGGGGCCTGTCCGTCTACGCCGGACCCGTTGCCGGCGGCCATGCCATGCCAACTACGTTGTCGGACGTGGGCCTCCGCCATCGCGGTGGTCTCGGGGGCAACCTCAGAGCCATCGTATTCGGTGTGAACGACGGTCTGGTCTCCAATGCCAGCCTCGTGCTCGGTGTCGCCGGAGCGGCCGCCCCGGGCTCATTCGTGCTGGTGAGCGGTGTTGCGGGCCTCCTCGCCGGAGCACTGTCCATGGCCTCGGGAGAGTACGTCTCCGTGCGCTCGCAGCGGGAGATGTACGAATACCAGATTGCGCTCGAGCGGGAAGAGATCGCCGAGTATCCCGAAGAGGAAGCCGAGGAGCTCGCGCTGATCTACGAGGCCCGGGGTGTCACCCTGGCGCAGGCCCGCGAGGTCAGCCAGGCGCTGCTCGCCCGTCCCGAGCAGGCGCTCGACGTGCTCTCGCGGGAGGAGCTCGGCCTGAACCCGGACGACCTCGGCTCGCCGCTCGGGGCCGCCAGCGCCTCCTTCGTGGCTTTCGCGGCCGGCGCGGCCCTGCCGCTGGTGCCGTTCCTGGTGGGTATGACCACACGGCGCGCGATCGCCGCCACCGCGGCGCTCACCGTAGTGGCCCTCTTCGCGATCGGGCTCGCCATCAGCCTCTTCACGGGCCGCCAGGCCCTGCGCGGGGCACTTCGGATGGTGCTGATCGGAGGCGGCGCCGGGGTGATCGCCTTCTGGGTCGGCCACGTGCTCGGGGCACTCATCCACTGAAGGGCTTCCCGGCGGGAACCGCGTTTCCCGAGGGGGGTCTGACGGAGGGCGCGCCGCTTGAAAAACCCGGCCTGCAGCCCAACGCACATGCCATGAAACGCATCGTCCTGCTTCTGGTCACCAACCTTGCGGTGCTGGCCGTCCTGTCGATCGTGGCCCATCTGATCGGGCTCGATCGCTGGCTCGCGGTGCGCGGCAGCAGCTTGGGCGGCCTGCTCGTCTTCGCGGCCGTGTTCGGCTTCGGCGGCGCGTTCATATCGCTCCTCATGTCCAAGTGGATGGCCAAGAGGGCCATGGGAGTGCGGGTCATCCAGCAGCCGAGGACGCCCGCGGAGCAGTGGCTCGTCTCTCTAGTGGCGCGCCTCGCGCACGACGCCGGCGTCGGCATGCCCGAAGTCGGGGTGTTCGACTCGCCGGAGCCCAACGCCTTCGCCACCGGCTACAGCCGCGACGCCGCGCTGGTCGCCGTCAGCAGCGGCCTGTTCTCGACGATGAACGAGCAGGAGATCGAGGCCGTCCTGGGTCACGAGCTCACGCACGTCGCCAACGGCGACATGGTCACCCTGACCCTCATCCAGGGCGTCGTCAACACGTTCGTGATCTTCCTCTCGCGCATCATCGGCAACCTCGTCGACCGCACGCTCTTTCGTTCCGAGGACGGCCGCGGGCCGGCATACTTCCTCTCGGTGATCGTCTCCCAGATCGTTCTCGGCATTCTGGCCAACATGATCGTCATGGCCTTCTCCCGTTGGCGCGAGTTCCGCGCCGACCGGGGCGGCGCTCATCTCGCCGGAACACCCAACATGATCGCGGCCCTCGAGGCGCTGAAGCGGGTCCACGAGCCCCTGCCCTCGCAGCAGTTCGCCGCCTTCGGCATCGCCGGCGGCCCGGTAGCCCGCGGACTGCAGCGCCTCTTCATGAGCCACCCGCCGCTCGATGAGCGCATTGCGGCTCTGCGCGCGCTGACGGCGGCCTGAGCCGGCGGCGCCGTGTCCGCCATCGCGCCTGCGCACGCCCTGAGCGGCCTCGAGCGCATCCTCGGCGCCGGGGGTCTCCTGAGCGGTGAGGCAACGGCCGACCTCGAGCCCTACCTCAACGATCACCGGCGCCTCTATCATGGCCGGGCGCTTGCGGTCGCGCTGCCGCGCGCCGTGGAGCAGGTCGCGGAGCTTCTCGCCTTCTGCAACCGCCACCGCATCGGCGTCGTTCCGCAGGGCGGCAACACGGGCTACTGCGGCGGGGCGACACCCGATGAGTCCGGGCGGCAGATCGTCGTCTCGCTGTCGCGCCTCAATCGGATCCGCGGCATCGACCCGCTCAACTATTCGCTCGTGGCCGAGGCCGGCTGCGTGCTCGGGCAGGTCCAGCGGGCGGCCGAGGACGCGCAACGTCTCTTTCCCCTCAGCCTCGGCTCGGAGGGAACCTGTCAGCTCGGCGGCAACCTCTCGACCAACGCCGGCGGCGTGCACGTGTTGCGCTACGGCATGATGCGCGACCTGGTGTTGGGCCTGGAGGTGGCTCTGGCCGACGGGCGGCTCCTCTCCTCGCTGGGGTCGCTGCGCAAGGACAACACGGGCTATGACGTGAAGTCGCTCTTCCTCGGCGCCGAAGGCACGCTGGGCATCATCACCGCGGCGAGCCTGAAGCTCTTTCCAAGGCTTCGGTCCTTCGCAACCGCCTTCGCCGCCGTATCCGGCCCGCGCGCCGCCGTGGAGCTTCTCGCCCGCCTGCGCGAGGCGAGCGGCGACAGCGTGAGCTCGTTCGAGCTCATCCCCCGGATCGCCATCGACCTCACCGTGCGGCACATTCCCGGCGTCCGCGATCCGCTGGATGCGCCGCATCCGTGGTACGTGCTCTGCGAGCTGACCTCGCCCCGCGCCGCCGATCCGCTCGAGGACCTGCTCGAGCGCAGCCTCGGCGAAGCCCTGGAGTCGGACCTCGTGCTGGATGCCGCGGTGGCGCGCAACGAGCGGGATCGCGCGGCCTTCTGGAAGCTGCGCGAGACCATTCCGGAGGCTCAGCGCCGCGACGGCGGCAGCCTCAAGCACGACATCTCAGTACCCGTCGCCTCGATCCCCGACTTCGTCGAGCTCGGCTCGCGCTGGATCGCGGAGCACGTGCCCGATGGGCGTCTGGTCGCCTATGGCCACGTCGGCGACGGCAATCTGCACTTCAACCTCAACCAGGCGCCGGGCGCCGACCGCGCCGTGTTCCTGGCGCGCGAGGAGGCGGTGAAACGCGCGATTCACGACCTGGTGAGGGACTTCGGCGGCAGCTTCAGCGCCGAGCACGGCATCGGCCGGCTGAAGGTGGGGGAGCTCGAGCGCTACGCCTCGCCGATCGAGCTGGACCTGATGCGCGCCATCAAGCGCGCGCTCGACCCGAACGGCATTCTCAACCCGGGTAAGGTGCTTCGCTGATGGCGGGGATCCGGGCGACATTCCCGTGACTAGCATCGCGCATGGCGCGACCCCGAACCATGAAACGGCACGAGCCGGTGCCCAGGCACAGGGGTGCGACGCGTGCGTCGCACGGGTAGCCAGGATGGCTACCCCGGGCTTGCGCGCAGCAGGGACTGCGCAGCGCAATGTGCCCCGCCGCCGCAGGTGGCGGAGGCAGCGGACAAAAACCGCGCTTTTGGCCGCTGCCACGCTGGGCGGGGCAGGATGCCCCGATCCAGCGTTTTCATTCTAGGTGGCTTGCTCGCGACGCAGCCTGACCAGTCCTTCCTGGGCGGTGCTGGCGACCAGCGCGCCTTCGCGGGAGTAGACGCCGGCCCGCGCAAAACCGCGGGCCCCCGAGGCGCTCGGACTCTCCACCGCGTAGAGCAGCCACTCGTCGACCCGCAGCGGCCGATGAAACCACATCGCGTGATCGATGCTGGCCATGACCGCCGTGTTCTTCCAGAAGAGCGCCCCGTGCGGCAGGGTCGCGGTGTCGAGGAGGAAGTAGTCCGACAGATAGGCGAGCAGCCGCCGATGCAACCGCTCATCGGCAGGCAGTCGGTCCACCGCCCGAAACCACACCTGCCGCGATGGCGGCGCGCTCCGCGGCGCCACGTAGTCGAAAGGCTGGACCAGACGGAACTCGAACGGCCGCGGCTGCTCGATGAAGCGCCGCAGCCGCTCCGGCAGCCGTGCGAGCAGCTCCGGGGGCGGGCGACTCGAGTCCGGCAGCTCCTCCGGCGGCGGTACCGCCGGCATCTCGATCTGGTGCTCCAGCCCGTGCTCCAGGACCTGGAACGATGCCGCCATGTTGAATATCGGCTCACCGTGCTGGATCGCGACCACGCGGCGGTTCGAGAAGCTGTGGCCGTCGAGGCTGCGGTCCACCTGGTAGACGATGGGCGCCTTGAAGTCGCCGCGGCGCAGGAAATACGCATGCAGCGAATGCACGATGCGCCCCTCGACCGTGGCGGAGGCGGCGGTGAGCGCCTGTCCGAGCACCTGGCCCCCGAACACCTGCGGGCTGCCGATGTCGCGGCTCGTGCCCCGGAACAGGTTCACCTCGAGCGGCTCGAGCTCGAGCAGAGTGAGCAGGTCCGCGAGCTGGGGGTTCATGTCCTAGTCGGGAACGCCCAGGCGCTGGTGCATGATCGGGCTCGTGGTGGTGTACTGCAGGAACTGGCGCTTCTGCGGATAGAGGTGGTGCTGGATGCCGAAGGCGGCGAGCGCCGCCTCGTGAAAGCCCGAAAGGATCAGCTTCTTCTTGCCCGGATAGGTGTTGATATCGCCGACCGCGAAGACGCCGGGCAGGCTCGTCTGGAATTTCTCGGTGTCCACCTTGAGCGCTTTCCGCTCGAGCTCGAGCCCCCACTGCGCGATCGGTCCGAGCTTCGGATGCAGCCCGAAGAAGACGAGCAGGTGATCCGCCTCCAGCGCGTGCATCGCGCCGTCCGAGGTCTTGATGTTGACGCCTTCCAGGGAGCCCGACGGCGCGATCAGCGACTGCGGGAGCGCCTCGAACAGACGCATGCGGCCCGCCGCGACCAGCTCCTTCATCCGGGCCACCGACGCCGGCGCGGCGCGAAACTCCGCGCGCCGGTGCACCAGCGTCACGCTTCGCGCGCGTGGCGCCAGCTCCAGCGTCCAGTCGAGCGCCGAGTCGCCGCCACCGAAGATGACGAGCCGCTTGCCCTCGAGCGCGCTGACATCCTTCACGCGATAGAGGATGCCGTCGCCTTCGAAGGGCTCGGCGCCCTCGACGCCGAGCCTGCGCGCCTGGAACGAGCCGACGCCTCCGGCGATCACGACGGCACCGGCGTCGAAGCGCGTGCCCGCCGCGGTGCCGACCGAGAATCGGCCGTCCTCGCGGGGCGAGAAGTCCACGACCTCCTGGCCGAGGTGGAACTGGGGGCTGAAGGGCTTGATCTGCTGCATCAGCCGGTCTATCAGCTCCTGGGCACCGCAGACCGGCAGCGCGGGAATGTCATAGATGGGCTTGTCCGGGTAGAGCTCCGTGCATTGGCCCCCGGGAGCCGCGAGCGAGTCGATCACGTGGGCCGAGATACCGAGCAGCCCCAGCTCGAACACCTGGAACAGGCCGCAGGGACCTGCCCCGACGATGACCACGTCCGCTTTGATCGGCTCGGCGGAGGCTGTCAAGGAATCCAGGCTCAATTCAGCCCCTTTCGGGTATGCTTCGCGGCACGCGCTCGCGCAGGCGGCATTCTAGAACGCGCCGAAGCGCTTGGGGGAGGCACGCACGATGACAGCGCAGGCTTGCCTGGCGGACCCCGGAAATTGCGGCCGGATCGCCCGGCCTACGCTCGGCCGGCGTTCGCGTCGGTCGGCGTGTGGAAATACTCGCTTTCCGAGGCCAGCTGATCGATCAGCCGCCTCAGCTCCGCCATGCGTCCCTCCGCCGTGCTGATCGGCATGCAGTCCTGGCAGCGCGGATCACCGCAGGGCTGGCGCGAGTACAGCCAGTATTGGAGGGCCCCCGCAAGCAACCCGTCCGCGATGTCCCAGAGGTCGGCATCCCTGTCCTTGTCGGCCAGCCGGTTGCCCAGATCGACGGCCTTGGTGAAGGCGGAGTCGAATGTGTCAGCGATCTCGGTCATTCGAGCTAGTATAAGGCAATCGGCGCATTCGTTTAGCCGTATGGGCTGCCGCGTTGCCCTATCTGGGATCGCGGGCACGGACGCGCACCCTCTTTGCAAGCAAACTCCCCGGTCAAGCTCGGGGGCAGCCTTGGCCAAATGTAGCCAACAGCTCCGGCTTATGTCGCATGCGTGAGGCAGAGCACATCGACCGTCGGCGGCTTCAGCCGCGATTCGGTATCGGCACCCGCCTGACCCTGGGGCTCGCCGCCGTGGCGGCCGTGGTCCTTGCGGCGCACGTACTGGCCACACGGACCACCCGGGCCGCCGTGGAAGCCGTGCGGAGCATGCGGACAGTGCACGAGCCGCTCGCGCATCGCGCCAGCGTCATCCTGCAGGAGCTGGGCGCCTATGACCGCGCGGTCGGCGATGACCTCGAGTCCGACAGCAGCCGGAATCTTCCGGCGATTGCCGCCGCCGGGGATGCGCTGCAGAGCGCGGTCGAGCGCTACTTCAACGGATCGCCGCGTCCGGACCTGACCCCCGCCACCCGAACGCTGCGAGACGAGCTCCTGGCCCACATCCAGGCTGGCCGCCAGCTCGCGCTCGACGCGAGGGAGCGGGCGCAGTGGCGCCAGGAGCGCTGGCAGGCTCTCGACCGCGTCTATCACCTCATCGCGACGGCCGGAGGCACTGGGCTCACGATCCACGGCCAGGTCATCGCGAGGCCGTCGCTCTCCGCCTTGGCGAAAGCGATCGACGCGGTCCGTTACAGTTATGGCCCACCCGGGCTCACGGCCGCACGCGAGCGCCGATTCGAGGCGGTATTGCGCTCCAACGCGGCACAGCTCTCGCGCTCGCCCGGCACGGCATGGATGAGTGTCGTGCAGTCCGATTTCGAGCGCGCGGTCCGGCTGCGGATCGACCTCGAGCGCCTGGACAGCCGTGACCTCGCGGCGCGCCGCGCCCTGCTGGACCAGAGCGGCGTCCTGACGTCCGAAGTGCAGAATGAGCTGCAGGAGCCCGCGCGCCGGGGACTGCTGGATGCAGCGCGTCACGCCGCCGTATCAGCGGAAGCCGCGGAGCACACGGTGACCGCTTCGGGCCTGGCGGTGCTGATCGTCATGGCCGTCGTCTCGGCGCTGCTCCTCGCCAGCATCAGTCTGCCGGTGCGCCGGCTCACGGCCGCGACGCGCCTCCTGGCGGGCGGCGATAGGACCGTGCGCGCGCCGCGCGGCGGCTCGGCGGAGATCGACGAGCTGGCCGGTTCCTTCAACACGATGGCCGATCGCATCGCCCAGGCCGAGGTCGAACTGCGCGCCCACCAGGCGGAGCTCGAGCGGCATGTCGCCGAACGCACCCGCCAGCTGCACCATCTCGCCCACCACGACCCGCTGACTCAACTGCCCAACCGGCGACAGCTCGCGGGCCGGCTGGCCGGCGCGCTGACGCGCGCGCGGCAGACGGGGCGGCGCGTGGCGCTGCTCTTCGTCGACATGGACAACTTCAAGTCCCTGAACGACACGCTCGGACACAACTTCGGCGATCGCGTGCTGCAGGGCATTGCCGCCCGGCTGGAGGCCGCCGCCGGCACCAACAGCCTGGTCGCCCGGCTCGGCGGGGACGAGTTCACCCTCCTCATCGAGGAGCTGCGCACGGTGGAGGAAGTCGAGGAGCGCGCCGCCGGGCTGGTCGCGACGCTGCAGCAGCCGCTCACCATCGAGGGCCGCGCCCTCGCGACGACGGCCAGCGTCGGCGCGAGCCTCTTTCCCGATCACGCGGATGACCCTGAAGGCCTGCTGCGCGCCGCCGACGTGGCCCTCTTTCGGGCGAAGGAGCTCGGCCGCAACCGCTTCGCGCTCTATCGTCCGGCGCTCTACGACGCCGCCGCGCAGCGCTTCCGGCTGGAGCAGGCGTTGCGCCAGGCGGTGGAGGCCGGCGAGCTGCTGCTCATGTTCCAGCCGGAAGTGGCGCTCGGCAGCTGCGAGGTCAACGCGCTGGAGGCGCTGCTGCGCTGGCGCAAGCCCGGCGGGCGCATCGCCACGGCGACGGAATTCATCCACATCGCCGAGAAGAGCGGTCTCATCCACGAGTTGACCTCCTGGGTGCTGCGCTCGGCCACCTCCACCGTCGCAGCCTGGCGGGCCGCCGGCTGGCGCGATGCGCGCGTGGCCATCAACGTGTCACCGCCCCAGTTCTTCGAAAGCG
The DNA here is from genome assembly GCA_035713045.1 of Steroidobacteraceae bacterium. Taxonomy (GTDB): domain Bacteria; phylum Pseudomonadota; class Gammaproteobacteria; order Steroidobacterales; family Steroidobacteraceae; genus 13-2-20CM-66-19. The sequence goes on along the minus strand of DASTAC010000045.1, from coordinate 1,446 downwards.
ACTTCGTGAGCCAGATCGCCAATACGCTCGAGAGCGCGGGCCTGCCGCCGGGCGCCCTGGAGCTCGAGCTCACCGAGACCGTGCTGCAGACGGGCACCGCGACCATCGACGCTCTGCGCCGCCTGCGCGAGCTCGGCGTCTCCATCGCCCTCGACGATTTCGGGATCGGCTATTCGTCCCTGACTTCGCTCGAGCAGCTGCCGATCAATCGGGTCAAGCTCGACCGCATGCTCATTGAGGGCGTCGATTCCAACCCGCGCTCGGCGGCCATCGTGCGCTCCATCGTGACGCTCTGCCACGGTCTCGGCCTGCAGGTGGTCGCCGAAGGCGTCGAGCGCCCGACCCAGCTCGAGTTTCTCACGCACTGCGGTCCCCTCGCCGTGCAGGGCTATCTGCTGGCTCATCCCGTGGAGGCCGACGCCGCCCCCGGCGAGGCTCAGGCCGCCTCGGCCCGCGCCCGCGCGCACCTGGCTGCCGCTCCCGCCCCGCCCCTCACTCTGGTCGGCTCCCGCAAGCGCCTAGTCAGTCCGTCCTGAAGCGACATACGCGTCCCTGGCGCGCACTCCCAGGTCCGGCTGATCGGTAAAGAACCCGTCGATCCCCGCCGTCAGAAACTCCCGCAACTCGCCCTGCAGATCCATCCCCGCCGGCGAGAACGCACTCTCCGCCCGAAACGTCCACGGATGAACCCCCAGCCCCGCCGCGTGCGCGTCCGCCACCAATGACGCCGCCGCGAGCAATCGCCCGTCGCCATCGCGAGGAATGACCAGCGACTTCGCGGGCCCGATGCAGGACGCGTATCCGGCGATCTCCTCCAGGCCCCGCGGCGTCAGCAGATCCGCGTACGTGCGCGCCTCGCCTCTCGCAATGCAGTCATACGGCGCCCCGGCCGCCTCGATGAGCTGCACCAGCGGCAGCTTCGTGAGCCGATGCAGCAATCGAAGATTGCCCGTCTCGAACGATTGCAGGAACGCGCCCCCTGCCGCTCCCCGATATCCGTATCGCTCCAGCGCCGCCACCAGCGGCTCCTCCATCGCCAGCCCGAGCCCCGCGAAATAGGTCGGATGCTTCGTCTCCGGATACACGCCGATCGGCGCCGGCGCCGGCAGCCCGAGTGCCCGCGCGCGCAGGCGCCGCCGCTCCTGCACCTCCCGCGCCAGCGCCAGGATTTCCTCCAAAGTTGGAATCTCGAGCGTGCCATCGAGGCGGGAGTTGGCCGGCCGCAGCTCCGGTATCCGCTCGCGTGCGCGCAGCGACTTCAGCTCCTGCAGCGTGAAGTCCTCGGTGAACCAGCCCGTGATGCTCACGCCGTCGATGATCTTGGTGGTGCGCCGGCCGGCGAACTGCGCGCGCGTGCCGACATCCGTGGTGCCGCCGATCTCGTTTTCGTGGCGTGCCACGAGCACGCCGTCGCGCGTCATGACGAGGTCCGGCTCGATGTAGTCG
>DASTAC010000044.1:0-14694 GCA_035713045.1 Steroidobacteraceae bacterium | reverse complement strand
GTCCAGGGCTACCGCGTCAGCGAGCTCGAGGAGATGTTCCGCTCCGTCGGCATGCGGCCGGTGGGCAGCGGCGGCTACTCCCGCTTCTTCACCGAGCTCGCCGAGCTCGTCATCAACTTCGGCTACGTGAAGGTGCTCGCGCGCAAGAAGGAGCACCCGCCGGTCATGGAGGGCACGATCGCGCCGACCTCGCGCAAGGAGCTCGAGGCGGTCCGCAAGGAGTACCGCATGTACTCGCTCATCTATCCTTTCATGTACTTCTTCTCGCTCCTCGATAAGCTGATCCCGGGCCGCGGCGGCTATGCGGTCGCCGTCGCGGCACGCAAGTGATGCGGCGGGTGCTGGTCACCGGCGCCGCCGGGTTCATCGGCTCGCACTTCGCGCCGTATCTCGCCGGTCGCGGCTGCGAGGTCAGGGCCATCGACGTGCATCCGCCGGCGCGACTGCCGGGCGGCGTCGATTTCCGGGTGCAGGACATCCGGGAGCCGCGCGGGCTCGCGGACGCGCTCCATGGCGTCGATACCGTGTTCAATCTGGCGAGCGTGCATCTCGATGTGCATGCGACGCCGGCGCAGTTCGAATCGGTGAACGTGAAGGCGCTGGAGCAGCTCATCGAGCTGAGCGCGGCGGCGCACGTGCGCCGCGTCGTGCAGGTGAGCAGCGTCGGAGTCTATGGACACGTAGCGCATCCTCCGGCCGCGGAGGACGCGCCGCTGAATCCCGACAACGAATACGAGTGCACCAAGGCCGCCGGCGAGCGGGCCGCGCGCGAAGCGGCGCTGCGCCGGGGCCTCGACCTCGTCATCGTGAGGCCGTCATGGGTGTATGGCATCGGCTGTCCGCGCACGGCCAAGCTCATCCGCTCGCTGCGCAAGCGGCGTTTCTTCTTCATCGGCCGGGGCGGCAACCTGCGCCATCCGATCTACATCGATGACCTCTCGGTCGCTCTCGAGCTCGCCGGCGATGCCGGTCCCGAGGTTGCCGGGCGCACTTTCAACATCGCCGGGCCGCGCTGGATGACGGTGGAGGAGATGGTGGGCGAGTTCGCGCGGGCGCTTGAGGTGCCGCCGCCGGCATTTCACGCGCCGCGGTGGCTCGGGCTCGCGGTCGGCTGGGCCGCCGAGCAGGTGAGCGCCGCGGTCGGCGCGGAGCCGCCGGTGTCCCGGCGCACGCTCGCCTTCTTCGAGAACGACAACGCCTTCGATATCGGCGCCGCTCGCCGCTGGCTCGGCTTCGAGCCGCGGACCGATCTGGCGGGAGGCGCGCGCGCGGTCATCGCGGGCTTGGCCGCAGGCTGACCTCCTCCGGCAGGCCGCCTGGCCGCTCCCGTGCGTTGAGGTGCGGCAGCGCCAGCCACGCTGCCAGCACGCAGCGGACGAGCCATCCGCAGGCGATCCCATACAACACCCCGACGAGGCCCCAGTGGCCTCCGGCAAGCGCCCCAGCGACGCCGACGACGATCGAGCCCCAGCAGATGAGGCTCAGGAGCCGCAGCCGGCGTGCCTCGCCGCAGGAGACGACCACCGCCGTCAGAAACCCGCTCAGGACTTTGAGGAAACCGGAGACGAGCGTGGCGGCAATGAGCTCATGCGGCAGCCGATAGCGCCCCGCGACCAGCCAGCGTGCGAGCGGCGGGGCGAACAGCCAGATCGCCACCGACCCCGCAGTGACGATGATGAGCACCAGGCCGGCCTCGCGCGCGAGTCTCGCGCGCCGCGCGCGGGCGTCTCCCTCCACGCGCAACGTCGGGATGAGCGTGAATTGCACCGCCGCCTGCAGCAGGCGAAAGGGCGAGCTCACGAACGCCGCGAGCACGCTGTAGACCGCGAGGCCGTGCAACCCGACGATCGGCCCGATGAGCAGGCGCTCGAGCTGCAGGAACGCCGAGTTCCCGGTCTGGACTGCGAACAGCGGCATGGCCTCCCGGCGCAACGCCCAGGCGCTCGGCTGAGGGCCTCGCGCGCCCTCGCGCCGCAGCAGCTGCCAGACGCCCGCGGCGGCGAGGAGGGCGATGGCGGCGAGGAGCGCGCACACGGCGCTCGCCCGATCGAGGCCGAGCGCCAGGGCGAGGAGAGCGGCGAGGATGAGGGAGCCGTTGAGCAGCTGCACCACCCATACCGCGGTGCGCAGCCGCTGCCGCCCCTGGAAATGACCGCCCGCCAACTGCGCAATCCCCACGGTGAGCGTGATCAGGCTCACGCTGACGCCGATCGCGGGCGACAGGTGATAGATGAGCGCGGCGACAGCTGCCACGGCCACGGCCGTGGCTGCGCAGGCGATCAGGGCCGCGCGCCGCCAGTGGGCATCGAGGCGGATGCCGCGCCGGGCGGCCACCTGATCGAGCCCAAGGGGCGCGGCCAGCCCGCCCACCGCGATGATCCCGAGCACCAGGGCCACGAGCCCGTATTCCCGGGTGGGCAACACGCGCGCTAGCAGCAGACTTCCGACACTGAAACCGACGCCCCCGAGAGCCATCACGGCGGCGGTGCGCAGCGAGGGTGAGTGCAGGAGCGCCTTGGAGAGCCGGGTTATTTTCATGAGCACAGCGCGCGCTGCCGCAATCCGCGCTCCTTCGGCAGCGCCCTGGTCCCAGGCATGTTTCCTGCGAGCTGTCGCCCGCTGGAGACGCAGACCCCAGTCGAGCATGAATCGTGGAATCCAGAAGAACGAGAGACCTGACCGATGCGAGAAGAACCCCAAGGAACAAAGGCCAGCGGAACTGGAGCCTGTTGTACGGGTTGGCGCTGGCCACCAGCGCTCTGGCACTCGCGGGCTGCGGTGATACGCCGCACACACTCGGCGGCATGCGATCCGCGGCAACGGCGCCGCACGGATCGGTCGCAGGGCTGGAGATCTACCCCCGCCGGGCGGCAGTTACGACAGACCAGAGACTCGCGCTCACTGCGTTCACCGACGCCCCTGGGACGATCCGCTGGACCGTAAGTCCACGCGGAGCCTCGATCGAGCCGTCCGTGAGCCACGGCGGTCAGCCGGTCAGCTTCATCGCGCCCCGGCGGCCCGGCGTGTACACGATCACTGCCGCGGCTCTCCTCGATCCGTCCGGGACTGCCGCCTCGCGGCAGAGCCGCACGATCCGGGTCGGCGTCACCGATCTCGCCGGTGTCTATACGTATCACAACGACCTCGCCCGTGACGGCGCCAACGATCAGGAGTACGCGCTCACCCCGGGTGACGTCAACGCCTCGAGCTTCGGTAAGCTCTTCTCCTGCCCCGTCGACGGCGCAATCTATACGCAGCCTCTGTGGGTGCCGCATCTCGAGGTGGACGGCAGGCGACGCAACGTGGTGCTCGTGGCAACGGCCCATGACAGTCTCTATGCTTTCGATGCCGATGCGAGCCCGTGCGTACGGCTGTGGAAGGACGATCTGATCGGACCCGGTCATGGGAGCGACGGCGGTGAGACGACGGTCCCGGCAGGCGCGGATCTGCACCTGGTCGGCAAAGGCGATGGCGACATGACACCCGAGGTGGGTGTCACGGGGACGCCGGTGATCGATCCGAGAACCGATACGCTCTTCGTGGTATCGAAATCGGTGATCTACTCCGCCGGGCGTCATTTCTATCTGCGGCTGCATGCGATCGATCTGGCGACCGGCGCCGAGCGGCCGGGATCCCCCGTAACGATCCACGCCACGTTCGAGGGCGATGATGGCGTCACCGCGCGTTTCGATCCTCGTACCGAGAACCAGCGCGCCGGTCTCGCGCTCGTGAATGGCACCGTGTACGTCTCGTTCGGCTCCCATGAAGATGGAGAACCATTCTATGGCTGGATACTGGGATACCGGTATGACGGCTCGCGCTTCGAGCATACTTACACGTTCAACACCGCTCCCAACGCGAGGGAGGGCGGCGTCTGGATGAGCGGAGCGGCGCCCGCGGCGGACGCGACGGGGAATCTGTACGTCCTCACTGGAAATGCCGGATTCGATGCGGTGGCTGCGAGTCCGCCGAACGACGATTACGGGGATTCGTTCCTCGAGCTCTCCAATGGTCTCAAAGTGTTGCAGTATTTCACACCTTCCGACCAACTTTTCAACGACGTCGAGAACAATGACTTCGGAGCGGGCGGGGTGGTGCTGGTGAACCTGCCGGCAGGAAGCCCCGTCCGTCACATCGCGATCGCTGGAGGGAAGGACGGGGACATCTTCGTCGTCAACCGCGACCATCTCGGCGGCTATGGTGACTCCAGGGCGCTGCAGATGCTCGGGACCGGGACGGAAACGGGACTCTCCGGTGCCACCCCGGGGCTCATTTTCGGGGAAGGGGCGTTCTGGGACGATCACTACTACGTCACGGGCGCGGGCGAGCCGCTGAAGGCCTACCGGCTCGACCCGGCCACCGCACGCCTCACCTTCGAGACGGCCGCCTCGCGGCCGCGCGCCTTCGGGTACCCGGGGGCGACCCCGGCGGTCTCCTCGATGGGAGACAGGAACGGTATCGTCTGGGTGCTGGACGATCGCACCTATTGCACGCCGGCTTCGCAGGGTTGCGGCCCGGCGGTGCTGCGTGCCTACGATGCCCGCTCGCTGCGCGAACTCTGGAGGAGTCCGAGCACGGGGCCCAATGCCGCCGGCAACGCAGTCAAATTCACGGTGCCCACCATCGCGAACGGCAGGGTCTACGTCGGCACGCGCGGCAACAATACCGGTGGCCTGCACGGCTCGACCAGCATCTCGGGAGAGCTCGATGTGTATGGGCTCGAGCCGCGCTGAGCCCGCAGGACCCTCAGGTCATCACGAGATGGGGTGCGCGCGATTCCTTCAGGCAGGCGAAGGCGTGCCAACCGGTCAGCAGGCAGCGCAGCAGCCAGCCCGCGGCGATCCCGCCGAGCACCCCGACGAATCCCCACGGAATCGCAGCGAATGCGCCGGCGACGCTCACGCCGAGAGAGACCCAGCAGATGGCGCTGAGCCATCTCAGGCGCCGCTCCTCGCCGCGGGACACCACGACCGCGGTCAAGAACCCGCTCACGAGCTTCAGCCAGCCGGACACGAGCACCACCGCGATGAGGGCCTTGCCGAGGTCGTAACGACCGGCGAGCAGCCAATGCGCGAGCGGCGGCGCGAACAGCCAGATGGCAGCGGAGCCGGCGGCGAGGGGCACGGCGACGAGGAGACCCTCGCGCAGCATCAGCGCCCGGCGCGCTTTGGCATCGTGCGCTTCCCGCAAGCGCGGAATCAGCGTGAATTGGACTGCGGACTGCAGGAGTCGAAAGGGCGAGCTCACAAACACGGCGAGGACGCCGTACGTGGCGAGATCGTGCAGACCCACGGTCGGCTCGAGCAGCAGGCGCTCGAGCTGCAGGAGCGTGGAGTTGCCCGCCTGCATGGTCGCGAGCGAGAAGGCCTCGCCGCGGGCCGTCCAGGGTGAGAGCTGGCGACCCTGCACATCGCGCTGACGACTGAGGATCCACCAGGCGGCGGCTGCTGCGGCGGCGCCCACCATCGCCATCAGCCCGCAGACCTCGGCCGCCGTATCGAGCCCCAGAGCGACCGTGATGCCGGCGCTCAGCGCGATCGTGCCGTTCAGCAGCTGCAGCACCCACACCCCGATGGCGAATCGTCGCTGGCCCTGGAAATGGGCGCCGATCGACAGCGCCACACCGAGGGTCAGAGTGATCAGGGCGACGCTGGCCATCAGCGCCAGAGAGAGGTGATAGAGGAGACCACCCAGTAGCGCAGCGGCGAGTGCGGTCGTCACGGACGCGGCGAGGCTTGCACGCCTCCAGCGGCCATTGAGCCGCAGGCCGCGCCGTCCCACGACCTGGTCCAGTCCGAGCGGGGCGATATTGCCGGCCACGGAGACGATACCGAGCACCAGGCTGACGCGCGCGTACTCCTGCGTGGGCAACTCGCGCGCGAGCAGCAGGCCGCCGGCACTGAAGCACAGGCCGCCGACCCCCATCGCGGCTGCCGTGCGCAGCGAAGGAGATCGAAACAGCGCTCGCAGCATCAGGCGGCCGCCGGAACCGCGGCGCCTGTCGCCGCCGGCGTGCCGCCTCGCAGCAGCTGCCGCTCCCACAGAGCGAAGTTGAGCAGTGTCCAGAAGAGATGACTGTGGTTGTGCCGGCGCGCCTGATGCTCGTGCCACAGGCGCTGCAGGGCTTCGCGCCGGAAATGCTCCGCGATGAGGCGCGAGGAGAACACCTCGTCGCGCGTCAGCTCGAGCAGCTCGCCGCGGATCCAGTTCTTCATCGGGATGCTGAAGCCCTGCTTCGCGCGCATGGCGATGCCGGGCGGGAGCCGATCGCGCATGGCGCGCTTCAGCAGCCACTTGGTCGTGAAGCCGTGCAGCTTCACGCTCGTCGGCAGCGAGTAGCAGAACTCGACCACCCGATGGTCGAGGAATGGGGGTCTCACCTCGAGCCCACAGGCCATCGACATCTTGTCGACCTTCATGAGTACGCTGTCCGGCAGCACTGTGTTGAGCTCGACGTACTGCTCGCGCAGGCCGCGCTCTCGCGGCGCCTGCGAGGACCAGCGCTTGACCGGAGTGAACGGGTCGGTGTCGAGATCCCGCAGCAGCTCGGGCTTGAGGATCGCGGCCGTCTGCGCCGGATGGGTGAAGTACTGCCAGCGGATGTGCTCGCCGTCACGGCTGAGGAGCGCGCCCTGCAGGAAACGCTTGGCGATATTGCTGACACCCTTCTTCAGCTCGTTGTCGGGCAGAGAGGCCACCGCCACACGGTAGAGCCGCTCGCGCTGCGGCAGCGGCAGACGATCGAGCCAGGCGCTCGCTTTGCTCGCCCGGAAGCGGTCATAGCCCATCAGGAGCTCATCGCCACCGTCGCCGCTCAGGCAGACCTTCACGTAGCGGCGCGCCTCGGCACAGATCAGCATGAAAGGCAGATTGGAGGGGTCGGTGGTCGGCTCATCGAGATGCCACACCGAGCGCTGGATGGCCGCGGCATCGACGGGCCGCACGAGCAGCTCGGTGTGACGGGTGTGGAAATGCTCGGCGACGCGGCGGGCGTATTCGAGCTCGCTGAAGGAGGCCTCGCGGTAGCCGAGGGCGAAGGTCTGTAGCCCCATCGGCAGCGTGTGGCTGAGGAAGCTCACGACCGTGCTCGAGTCGATCCCGCCCGAGAGGAAGGCCCCGAGCGGCACATCGCTCATGGTGTGCTCGCCGCAGGCGCGCTCGAGAAGCTCCGTCAGCGCCTCCTCGGTGGGCTCGACCTCCCGGCGCTCGAGCGACCAGTAGCGGGTGAGGCGCGCGCGCCCGTCCGCCTCCAGGCACAGAAGGCAGCCTGGGAGGAGCTTGTGGATGCCCTCGAAGAGAGTCGCCGGCGCCGGGATGAACTCGTAGCCCAGCAGATCGAAGAGGCCCTGCCGGTTCAGCGTCCTGGGCAGCGTCGGGTCCACGAGCAGCGCCTTGATCTCCGAGGCGAAGCGCAGACGACCTTGCGCCAGCGTGTAATAGAGAGGCTTCATTCCCAGGCGGTCCCGCGCCAGCACCAGCCGTCGCCGCGGCGCGTCCCAGATGGCCAGCGCAAACATTCCGTCAAGGTACCGCGCGAACTCGAGACCGTATTCCTCGTAGGCGTGGACGATCGCCTCGGTGTCGCTGCGGCTGCGGAATACGTGGCCTTTGCCCTGAAGCCGAGCGCGTAGCTCCTGATGATTGTAGATCTCGCCGTTGAAGGTGATCCAGACCGTGCCATCCTCATTGGACAGCGGCTGGCGTGCGGCCGCGCTCAGATCGACGATGCTGAGCCGCCGATGGCCGAGGGAAATCCCGTCGGCGACGTATGAGCCGTGATCGTCGGGCCCGCGGTGCACGAGACGGGACTTCATGCCCTCGATCAGCCCCTCGTCCGCCCAGTTGAAACCGCAGATGCCGCACATGATTTTCCCCCGCTCGCCTTCCGTCGGTGATCGATCCGGCCGCCGCCGGGCACTCCTGCCACACGCCACCGGTCCCGGTGCCACTCAGATTTTCAGCAAAGCTCATGCCTGGGGCGGCTGCGCTCGCGGTGCGCCATTCCTCCGGGCGAGCGCCGCGGAGGGCGGCCGGCGGGAACGGAGCTTGCGGCCATGCTGAAGCCACGGGTACGACTTTGAGCAGCGTCAGTAGCATCCAACACATTGCCTCGGGCCGGCCGCGAACCATCGGAGTCATGGGCCGCGTGCTCGATCAGCTGCCCGACGGGCTCGGGCTCTATTGCAGCAATCTCCTTCGCAGCATGATCATGCTCGACCCGGGCAGCCGGTACGTGATCTGGCTGCGAAGCGCGGAGCACCGGGATCTGTTCCGCGAGTTTCCCAACGCCGAGACTCACGTCCTCGTTGCACGCGGCAAGCTCTTGTGGGATCAGGTGGCCGTCCCGGCCGCGGCGCGCCGGCTCGGTGTCGATCTGATCTTCAACCCCAAATTCTCGATTCCGTTCGCGACGCGCCGTCCCTGCGCCTTCGTGCTGCAGGATTCCGACTGGTACGTGAACCCGCAGAGCTATCCCTGGTACGACCGGCTGTACATCCGGCTGCTGCTGCCTCTTTTCTGCCGCAAGGCGAGCCGGCTGCTCGTCATCTCCCAGTTCACGCTGGACTCGCTCGTGCGCCACGGCGTGCTGCGCCAGCCGAGCAAGGCGGCGGTGATCCACGCGGCAGTAGCCTCGAACTTCGTGCCCGCCCGGGACGAGGCGGCCTTGAGCGCCTTCAGGCGCCGGCACGAGCTGCCGCAGTCCTTCATCCTCACGGCGACACGCGCCTATCACACGGGCCTCGCGCACCTGCCCCCCTATCCGGGCGGCAACAACGAGCGTCTGATCGGCGCCTATCGCCGCTACCGCGAGCGGGGTGGACGCCTGCCGCTCGTCGTGGCCGGCGCTCGCATCGAGGAGTATCTGCGGGCCAGGGGCTTTGGCGATGCCGATCTCGAGGACATCCATTTCATCGGCTTCGTGCCCAACACGCAGATGCACCTCGCCTATCAGGCCGCCACGTTCTTCGTGCTGACGAAGCTGTGCGACAGCTTCGGCCTGCCGATTCTCGAGGCCCTCGCGAGCGGCTGCCCGGCCATCGTGCCGAAGACCTGCGCCGCACCGGAGGTGGCAGGCTCCGCGGCCCGCCTCATCGATCCCTACGATGAGGAAGACATCTGCGGCGCACTGCTCGAGTTGGAGCGCTCGCCGGAGCGCCGGGTCGAGTTGCAGCGCCTCGGCCCCTCCCGGGCCGGGGGATTCTCCTGGGCGGAGAGCGCTCGCCGTACGCTCGCCGTGCTCGATGAGCTCTGTCCCGCAGCGGTGAGCCTGAAGGCGCGCCCGCGGCCCTGCACCTGACGCGCTCAAGGTCACGTCAGCCCGTGTCCTGGTTCCCACATCAGGCATGGAATGTGCTAAGCCGGGAGCGTGTCCGCGGCGCCCCTACTTAGAACACCTACACGGCCGGTCACAGCTGCCCGTCACCGCCGCGCGCATCTTCCGGTCATCGTTCATGCCGATGACTTCGGCGAGACCGCCGAGATCACCGAGGGCATCTGCCGGGCGATCATCGCCGGCGCCGTGACCAGCACCTCGGTGATGGTCAACATGCCGGGGACGGCGGACGCGTTGCGGTGGATACCCGCGCTCGCGCCGCAGGCGAGCTTCGGTGTGCATCTGAATCTTTGCGAGGGCCGGCCGCTCACGCGAGGCGCAACGCTCATGGACCCGGACGGCCGGTTCCTGCGCAAGGGGGCGCTCGCCATGCGGGCCCTCACCGGCAAGCTGTCCCTGCCGGAGCTCGAGGCCGAAGTCGCCGCGCAGATCGCGATGCTGCGCGATGCCGGCGTCAGAATCTCCCATCTCGACGGTCACAAGCACCTGCACCAACTGCCGATCGTCTGCGCCGCGGTGGCGAACGTATTGCCGCGGTTCGCAATCGAGCGAGTGAGAATTACACGGCTGGGGAGCCTGCGGCGGGCGCGCGGCGCCTCCACCCTGGCGCGCGAGATCGCGGCCTGGCACGCCGCGGGCGTCTTCGCCCGCGCGCAGCTGCGCTCCCCGGTGCGCACGGTCGACCTGCGGGATCTGATCGAAGGCCGCGGCATCCCTGTCCCCAACACGCACCGGCGCGGAGGGCCGGCGCCCCTCGAGATCTGCTGTCATCCGGGCACTCCCGCCGCCGACGCGGACAAGCCCGGCAGCCACCGGCGGGGCGGCGAGCTCGAATACCTTCTCTCCCCGCAATTTCGTGCCGTGTTGGCGACGAGTGGCGCGGCGCTCGTGAGTTATTGGCGCGTCTGAGACGGAGTTGGGCGTGACAATTGCTATGTGAGTCCTAAAAAACACATCCGGTTCTCATGCGCATCCTCAAGATCATCCCGCAGGCGTTCTACGCACCCAGAGGCACGCCGCTCAGCGCCTTTCACCGCGCGCGCGAGCTGCTGGCGCGCGGGCACGAAGTCGACATCCTCACTTACGGAGTCGGCGGGGTGCCGCCGAGCCTGGGCGCGCGGCTGTTCCGGGCGCGCGGGCCGCACTTCTGCCGCGACGTGCCACCCGGGCCGTCCGCGCGCAAGATCTGGCTCGACGTGCTGCTCTTCGCGAGCCTGATCGGCAGGCTCAGCCGCGAGCGCTACGATGCGCTCTACGCCCACGAGGAGGCAGCGCTGCTCGCGCGGCTCGCCGGCGCGCTCTTTCGTATTCCCTACGTTTACGACATGCACTCCAGCCTGCCGCTGCAGATCACCGACTGGAATTTCAGCCGGAGCCCTTCGGTGGTGGCGTTCTTCCGCTGGATCGAGCGCCTCTGCGTGAGCGGCGCCTGTGCGGTGGTCGCCATCTCCCCGGCCGTGGCCCGGGCCGCGCGCAAGGCATGGCCCGATGCACGCTGTATCGTGCTCACGAACCATTTCGAGCCGGAGGGAAAGGCCGACAGTCGGGACGGGCAGGCCATACGGGCCCGGCACGGCATCGCACCGGCCGAGAAGCTCATCGTCTATGCCGGCTCCTTCGTCGCGCTGCAGGCGCTTGACCTGCTCCTGGAGTGCTTCCCGCGGGTGCTCGCCTCGGTGCCGGATGCGCGGCTCCTTCTGGTCGGCGGCGCGGAGCCCGAGCTCTCGCGATTGCGCGCCGTCGCCGAGCGCCTCGGGATCGCCGACCGGGTCATTCTCGAGCGGGTCCACCCCCAGGCGGAGATTCCGGCCTACCTGGCCGCGGCAGACGCCCTGGTCTCACCCAGGGTGCAGGGCATCAACCCTCCGGGCAAGCTTCTCTCCTATCTCGCCTCCGGACGGCCGGTGGTCGCCACCGACACGCTGGTCCACAATCAACTTCTCAGCAGCGAATGCGCGATCCTGACACGGCCCGATGCCGAGGGCCTCGCGGACGGCCTGGTGCTCGCGCTGACCGATGGGCCTCTCGTGACCAGTGTCACGGAGGGCAGCGCACGCGTGCTCGCTGTGCTCTGCAGCAGGGCGAGTCGCGACGCGGCGTATGAGGAGATCGCCTCCGCGGTATGTACGGCCGGCGAGCATCGGCGCCACCACACATTGAGGCTGGCTTCCTCCCACAATTCCTCCACGCGGCGCCACTGAGCCGGGCGGCCCGGGGCGGCCCTCGCCTGCGGCCGCGTCCTCTCGAGCGGCCGCGGGGCATGGCAAACATCTGCGCGCCGCGGCGGCTGCCGGTTCGCACTGTCGCTGCCTGCGAGCCATGCCAGGCGGGTGGCGCCGCACGGTGTTTCGCGGTTGGCGGCGGCAGGTCTGGACTGCCTCCAAGTTCCGGCTCGTTAAGTTGTAAATCACTGTTATGTTGCGACGCGGGGGTGTATTCTGTCCCGGTCAGGCTCGTGATTCGGGCCGTTCCGGGGATCGCGCATCATGAGTGTTGAAACGAGAGAGCGCGACACGACGCAGGCGCCCGCCGTCCCAATCACCGCGGATCCGCAGCGCGTCGCAGTCAGGATCGCGACGGGCTCCCCGGTCCGCAGGCGTCGCTGGCGGGTTGCCGCGGCGGCCATCGCGGCGGCGCTGGTCGTACCCTCCGCGGTGTTTGTGGTGCCGCAATTGCGATGGAGAGGCGAGGCCGTCCTGCTGCAGCTGACCGGGCGGATACCGGATGTCAGTCTGGCGGAGCTCGTGCGCCTGATGTGGCCGCATTCGGGCCAGATTGACCTCAGCAGCCTGCCGAACACGCGTAATCCCTACGCGGTGATCGTCGTGCCGCCGCTCAGCGCCAGCCGCAAGGCCGCGGGACGCGCCCGCTTCGCGCAGCAGTGCGCCGGCTGTCACGGTTCCGAGGCCGCGGGCGGCGCCGCGGGGCCATCCCTGGTCGGACGGCCGCTGGCCCAGGGCGATACTCCCTGGGCCCTCTATCGCACGATCCGTTACGGCGTGCCCGGGACTGCCATGCCGCCTCATCCGCTGACATCACTGCAGCTCTGGGAGCTCGTCAGCTACGTGCGCTCTCTGCGCCGGCTGAGCGGAACCGCGCCTATGCCCGCGCACGTCAAGGCCCGGCTGGATTCGGTCGACGTGCCGTACGCGCAGCTCGCGCGGGAGGCCTATCCGGGCAATGACTGGCCGACCTACGGCGGCTCGTATGCTTCCGATCGCTTCAGCACTCTCACGCAGATCGACGCCCGCAACGTCTCGCGGCTGGCGTTGCGCTGGTTGTATCCCTTCCCGGGCAATCGCTGGAGGATCGAGTGCTCACCGCTCGTCAGCAACGGGATCATGTATGTGACCGGGCCCGAGGGCCAGGTGATGGCGCTCGATGCGCGTACGGGCGCGAAGCTGTGGGAGCATGACCATCCTTTCAAGCTGATCGGTCGCGGGGAAGGGCCGATGGGACAGAACCGGGGGGTGGCGCTGCTCGGGCATCGCGTTTTCGTCGCCACCTGGAATTCGACGCTCACCGCGCTGTCGGCAGCGACCGGCAAAGTCCTCTGGGAGCGGCGCGTCGGGCCCTACCCGGGCACGTGGATCAGCGCTGCGCCGCTCGCATTCGGGCACCTCGTGGTGGTCGGCGTCACGACACCGCCGGTCCAGGGGCGCGGATATCTGGCCGCTTACGATGTACGCACCGGAAAGCTGCGCTGGCGCTTCGTGACGATCCCGGGGCCCGGCCAGCCCGGACATGACACGTGGCCGGGCGACTCCTGGCGGGTGGGCGGCGCCGGGCCATGGATGACCGGGTCCTACGATCCGGCGACCGATGTGCTCTACTGGGGAGTTGGCGGCGCGCGGCCGGACTTCGACCCCTCGACGCGCGAGGGCGACGATCTCTACTCGGATTCGCTCGTGGCGCTGCGCGGCAGCACCGGCCAGCTGCTGTGGTATTTCCAGTCGACGCCGGACGACACTCACGACTGGGACGCCGTCCAGGTCCCAATGCTGGCCGATCGCACGGTCGACGGTCGCAAGGAGCATCGGGTCCTCTGGGCGAACCGGAACGGCTTCTATTATGTCCTCGATCGCAGGACCGGCGCCTTCATCCGCGGCATTCCTTTCGTTCACGAGAACTGGGCGATCGGACTCGACGCCCATGGCCGGCCGCTGCTCGCGCCGGTGAGCGACCGGGCCCAGGGGCGGGTGGTATTTCCCGGCGCGATCGGCGCCACCAACTGGTGGCCCCCGAGTTACGACCCGGACCTCGGGCTCACATTCATTCCGGTGCTGGTCCAAGGCATGACCTTCTTTACGACGCACTATTCCGTGCCGAGACCGGAGCTGTCGTTCCGGACGGCGATCCGGGCCGTGGACGCCTTTAGCGGCAAGCTCGTCTGGGAGCATCCGGAGCCCGCAAGAGCGCGCCACATGGTCGTCTCGGGATTGCTGAGCACGCGGGGCGGCTTGGTATTCGGAGCCGCCGACAATCAGTTCTTCGCCCTGGATGCGCGCTCAGGCAAGACGCTCTGGAGCGCGGGGACCGCGGGAACGACCTACGCCGCTCCGGTCACCTTCGCGGTCTCGGGCCAACAGTTCGTGTCGGTCGTCATCGGGCGCTCGCTGCTGACCTTCGCCCTGCCGCCGCGGAGCCGGAGCAGGGAATGAAGCCTGCTGGCGGCGCCCCGCATGAAAGCGCACAAACAATCCGATCGCGGCCTCTCGCGACTGGCCGAGCTCATCGGCGAGGCTGAAGTTGCGATGCTCACGACCGAGGACACAGACGGCACGTTGCGGAGCCGTCCACTGATGACGCTCCAGATGGACGAGGGAGGACGCCTCTGGTTCTTCACGGAGCTCTCCACTCGCAAGGTCGGTGAGATGGACCGGCACCGCAAGGTCAACCTGAGCTACGCCGATGTCGGCAAGCAGTCCTTCGTGTCGATCTCCGGGCGTGTCAGGATGCTGCGGGATCCGGACAAGGCCCGTGAGCTCTGGACCCAACGGCTGAAGCCGTGGTTTCCTTCCGGGCTCGACGACCCGGACCTCGGCCTGCTCGAGGTCACGGTGGAGCAGGCGGAATACTGGGACGTGCCGGCGAGCCGCATGCAGCGGCTCTTGGGACTGAGTGCCGCGGTCGAGGGCGGGGGCGGGCAACCGGGCGGGCACGCCGAGGTGCGGCCGGCCTCCGACTCACCCGGAGCCCGGCCGCACTGACCCTCGCCGCGTCAGGCTCTGCGCAGGAAGGAGATCAGCGCGAGCACCAGGAATACCACGAAGATGATCTTGGCGATCCAGGCGGCTGTCGCAGCCAAGCCCCAGAAACCAAGGATCCCCGCTACGAGTGCGATGATGAGGAAGACGATG
>DASTAC010000043.1:0-5556 GCA_035713045.1 Steroidobacteraceae bacterium | reverse complement strand
GGGATGTTGATTCTGCTCCGCGACCCATTACCATGCGACGTTCAAGGGCGGCGAAGCACCTCGCGAATGCGGCCGCGCGGGAGATGAAATTGAACTATCGCAGGTTCGGGCGGATCGGCTGGGAAGTGTCGCAGATCGGCTTCGGCGCGTGGGCCGTGGGCGGGGAGTGGGGTGCGGTCGAGGATGACCAGTCCCTCGCGGCCATGAAGAAAGCTCTCGATCTGGGGGTCAACTTCTTCGACACGGCGGATGTATACGGCGACGGCCGTTCGGAGCGCCTCCTGGGGAGGCTCCGCAAGGAGACGAAGACGCCGTTCCATATCGCCACCAAGGCCGGAAGGCGCCTGAAGCCGCACGTCGCCGCAGGCTACAACAGGGAGAATCTCACTGCCTTCGTGGAGCGGTCGCTGAAGAATCTCGGGGTCGAATCCCTCGAGCTCTTGCAACTGCACTGTCCGCCGACGGAGACCTACTATCGGCCGGAGACCTTCGCCGCGCTGGACGATCTGGTGAAGGCCGGCAAAGTCCGCCACTACGGGGTGAGCGTCGAGAGGGTGGAGGAAGGGCTGAAGGCGATGGAGTTTCCGCACGTGGAGTCCATCCAGATCATCTTCAACATGTTTCGGCAGCGTCCGGCCGAGCACTTCCTCGCCGAGGCGCAGCGCCGCAGGGTGGCGACGATCATCCGCGTGCCCCTGGCCTCCGGAATGCTCACCGGCAAGCTCACCGCGGCCTCGAAGTTCGCGCCCGACGATCACCGCAATTTCAACCGCCACGGCGATGCCTTCGATGTCGGTGAGACGTTCTCCGGCGTCCCTTACGAAATCGGGCTGCAAGCGGTCGAGGAGTTGAAGGCCCTCGTTCCGGGCGGCGCCACGCTCGCCCAGCTGGCGCTGCGCTGGATCCTCATGTTCGACGGAGTCTCGACCATCATCCCCGGTGGCAAGAATCCCGGACAGGTGGCGGATAACTGCCACGCGAGCGCGCTGCCGTCCCTGACGCAAGAGCAGATGCAGTCGGTGCGCTCCATCTATGACCGCTACATCCGGCCGCACGTCCACCAGCGCTGGTAGCCTGCCCGCGTGAGGAGGGGCGCTGGGCGCAACGCTCGATCTCCCGAGGCCGTGCCCGGTGTAACTCGCCTCCGGCCGATGGGGACGCTCGTGTGCGCGCTCGTAGTGCTCCTGTCCGGCTGCGTCTATCTCTCGCGGCATACGCTCCCCGGTGCTTGTCCGGATGATCTGGGCTCGCCGATACGCAACTTCTGCGTAGTCACGCCAGGGGTGCTGTGGCGGGCGGAGGCGCCCACACGGGCGGATGCGCAGTGGCTGCTGGCACACGGCGTGGGAAGCGTGGTCAGCCTCGGACTCGATGTGCGGCGCGCGTTCGATTCGGCTCACACGGCCCCCGGTCCCGCGCGCTCGGTGAGGTATTACGAGATGCAGGATTTCAGCGCCCTGCAGGTGGTGACGCACCGGCACCTCGATGAGCACGTCGCGCTCGCGCTGGTGATCATCCATGAGGCGCCCAAGCCCGTCCTCGTCAACTGCCGCGCGGGGGTCGACCGGACCGGCATCGTCGTGGCGGCCTATCGGATGCTGGTCGAGGGCATGAGCGCGAAGCAGGCCATCGCCGAGATGAACCGCTTCCACAGTCCCTGGGATCCGCTCAATGACCGCTATGTGCGCAGCCTGGCCGGGACCCGGGGAGCGAAGATTCTGCTGCGTGCGAAGCAGTGGGAGGCCTCCGGGGTGAAGCCGACCGGGACGTTCCGGTGTCGGGCCGGAAGGTGCCGCTTCCTGCGCCGACAGCGCGTCCGGGGACGTGTAGCGTCTGTCCTGTAATGTGGTAACTTGCCGGCGGCTGTCCTTTCCTGGAGCAAAGAAAACCAATGAGACTCTTCTACTCGAGCGGGGCCTGCTCGCTCTCACCGCACATCGTGGCCCGCGAGGCGGGCATCGAGCTCGACCTGCAGAAGGTCGATCTGAAGACCAAGACCATGGTTTCCGAAGGGGATTACCTCGCCATCAATCCCAAGGGCTCCGTCCCGGCGCTGCAGCTCGACGATGGCGAGATCCTCACCGAGGGACCCGTCATCGTCCAGTACCTCGCGGACCTGAGACCCGAGAAGGGCCTCGCGCCGCCCGCGGGCACGCTCGAGCGCTATCGGCTTCAGGAATGGCTCGGCTACATCAACTCGGAGCTGCACAAGAGCTATTCACCGTTGTTCCGGCCGGATACCCCCGCGCAAACCCGCACGGAGCGGCAGGCCTATCTCAACAGGCGCTACACGCTGGTCGAGCAGCGGCTCGCGACGCAGCCGTATCTGCTCGGGACCGCCTTCACGGTCGCCGATGCCTATCTATTCACGGTGACCAACTGGGCTGCAATCGTGAAGCTCGACCTGTCAGCGTTCCCCAACCTCCGGGCTTTCCAGGAGCGGATTGCCGCTCGGCCCGCGGTGAAGGCGGCGATGAGTGCCGAGGGACTGCTGTAATAACGGGCCGGATGCGCCGGCGCGGCGGGAATGCTGCGCCGGCGTCTGCGCACCCACGCTTGCGGCGCTGGGTGTGCTTCTCCTGGCACTCCTCAACGGCTGTGTGACGCGGCAGCCGGCGCCACCTGCCCCGCGTGCAGCGCCCGCCGCTTCCCTGTATCCCGCCCGGCGGCTCGGTCAACCCTACGAGGTCGTTCCGGCGCGATCTCAGCTGGTGGTCCTCGCGTACCGGGCCGGGCCGCTCGCCGCCATGGGCCACGATCACGTCATCGCGTGTCACTGCCTCTCCGGGACGATTGACCTGCCGCAGGATCCTCTGCGCGCCAGCTTCGATGTGCGGATTGCCGTCAAGCAGCTCACGGTGGATGACCCGAGGCTGCGGGCCGCCGAGCACAGCGCGGATTTCCCACCCGATGTTCCGCAGTCCGCGCGGCGGGGCACCCGCAAGCACATGCTCGGTCCGGCTCTGCTGGATGCCGCGAGATTTGCCGACATCAGCCTGCGTTCCCGGGGATTGCGCCCAGCGCCTGACGGCAAGCCCGGAGACATCCTCGCTCGAGTCGCGGTGCGGGTTCTTGGCGGGTGGCACGTGGTCACCGTCCCGATGCACTATGCGATCCGGACCGGCGAGATCGTCGCGACTGGCAGCTTCCCTCTGAAGCAGACGGCCATTGGACTCACCCCCTACGGCGCCTTCGGCGGGGCGCTCAGGGTGAAGGACGACATGCAGATCCGGATCAGGCTCGTGGCGCAGCGGCGGGGCGGATGATCCCGGCTCAGCGGGTCGGCACCGGCTCTGATCGCCGCGCGCTTCTGGCGAGCTCCACGCCGAGCATCTCCCGATCCGCCTGTGCGGAGAACTCGATCCCACGGCCGAGCCGGGCGAGGCAGGACTCTCCGGCGCGAGCGAAGGTCGCGACCGCGCCCGACACGCAGGCGGCTCGGCGCCCGAGCACATGCGCGATCGCACTGTTGGCGAACAGGATCTGTTGCGAGTACTCGCGCGGATTGCTGCCACGCAGGCGATCGAGCCACTGCTGCACCAGAATCTGCTCGTACCTGACGAAGTCGAGCGTGTTGCGCTCGACGCTGCCCGTCGCGTAGAGCCGGCCGCCGCAGATCAGCCGAGCGCGCGCTACGTTCACCCGCTCCAGGGCAGCGCTCAGGGCGATGAGAAATGGCGTCGCGCCGCTATAGGCCAACACACGCGTGACGGTGCATGCGGCCGCGAAGAAGTCGGTTCGCGAGCGGATGACGGGGTGGATATCGAGGCTCCGGTATCGCTCGGAGCGGAGCAACAGCGACAGCCGCGACGCAAGGCTCGGAGACATGCCGCGCGGTCAGGTCGCAAGCCCCGGACCCGACCTGACGGCACACCCTGCGAGCTGCCGCGGGCGAAAGCGCGTGGCCCGGCGTGCCCGCGAGCGCTAGGCGCGGTGACAGGGATGACCTTCGCTGTCCAGGCAGCGGCCGCCCTCTATCTGGATGGTCGCGTGGGCGGTGCCGTGGCGCTCGCGAAGGCGGCTCAGCATGCCCTGCAGGGCCGCCTGCGGGTCGGTGAGAGGGTCGATCGTTGCATGGAGCGTGACCACGGGCGCCTCACCCGTCAGCGACCAGACGTGAAGGTGATGGACCTCCGTGACGCCCGAGACCTGGGCCAGGTCGCGGGCGAGGTCATCCGGATCCAGCGCCGCAGGGGTGCCTTGCAGCAGCACGTGTCCGGCCTCGCGTGTCAGCGCCCAGCCGGAGCGCAGAATCAGCAGCGACACCAGGATCGAGAGGATCGGGTCCGCGATCCGCCAGCCGAGCTCGAGGATCGACACTGCGGCGATCGCGGCGGCCGCGGAGCCCAGCAGATCGCTGAAGACGTGGGCGCGGGCGCCGCGCTCGTTGAGGGAGCTGGCGCCGGCAAGGATCACGAGCGCTGCGAGATTCGCCACACCGCCGATCAAGGCGATGATCAACATCAATCGGCCGTCCACGGTGGGCGGCGCGATCAGGCGTCGCACCGCTTCGGTCATCACCCACGCCGTGAGGGCGAGGAGGAGAAGACCATTGGTGTACGCGGCGAGCGTTTGATAGCGGCCCGAGCCATACGTGTGTCGCGCATCGGCGGGCCGGCGGCTGGCGCGGATGGCAAGTACCGCGAGCAGGAGCGAGCCGGAGTCCGCCAGCATATGGCCGGCTTCCGCCAGGAGGGCGATCGAATTGGCGAGCCAGCCCCCGAGCGCCTCGACGGCGGTGAAGGTGAGCAGAATGCAGAGCGTCAGCAGCAGGCGCCGCTCGCTGACACCGTGGCCGTGCGCATGGACATGAGAGTGTCCGTGAGCATGCCCATGACCGTGGCTGTGGCCCTGCCCATGACCCTCCGCGCGTCTGGCGGCGGGGCCCTGATCATCGCTGTGGCGATGATCCGCGAGATGGGAATGCTCGTGCACCATGAGGGTCGGGCTGCTCCAGGGACAGGCAGCGGACTCACTTGAGGCCGTTGCGACCGGAGCCTATTCTAAAAGCTACAGTGACTGGAGCTGCAACCATGCCCGATGCCTCGATCCCGATCGGCCAGCTCGCCCGCAGCGCGGGGTGCAAGGTGCAGACGATCCGCTACTACGAGCAGGTCGGGCTGCTGCCGCCGCCGGCGCGAACGGCTGGCGCACAACGGCGCTACGGCGAAGCGCACCGGCAGAAGCTGCGCTTCATCCGGCATGCTCGCGAGCTGGGCTTCCCGCTGCCGGCCATCCGGGAGCTGCTGGCGCTCTCGGACCAGCAGGAGTCCGACTGTGCCGGGGCGGATCGGATCGCGCGGCGGCAGCTGGAGGCGGTCAACAGACGCATCACGATGCTGACGAGCCTGCGTTCGGAGCTCGAGCGAATGCTGGCGCACGCCCACGGCAAGCGCATTCGCGACTGCCGTGTCATCGCGACGTTGGCCGACCACGGATTGTGCAGCCACGAGCATCATGGGACGGCCGCGAGCTCCTGAGCCGATGGATCTGCAGCGCGAGGCGATGACGAGGCCGGGCGGAGCGCCGACATCATCTGCACGGTGACCGGGTCAC
>DASTAC010000042.1:0-34626 GCA_035713045.1 Steroidobacteraceae bacterium | reverse complement strand
AGCTTCGCGAGCTCGAGCTGCCAGAGAAGATATTCCTGCAGAGACTGGCCCGCGGAGTCGGCGAATTCCTGCTGCCGATCATCGTCATCGCCGCTCCAGGGCGTCTCGGCGGGACCCACGCTGTGCTCGCCCCAGTCCTCATCCACGACCTCGACGGCGCTCTCGCGCGGAGCTTCCGCGGCTTCAGCCGGCTCCGGCGGTGCGGAGTGCTCCAGCGCATGCGTGTCGAGGCCTTCCTCGTGGCCGTCGTCCACCGGCTCGAGCATGACGTTGGTCTCGAGGAGCTCGCGGATGTGTGCTTGCAGCTCGAGGGCTGGCAGCTGCAGGAGCCGGATCGCCTGCTGCAGCTGCGGGGTCATCGTCAGTTGCTGACCCAGCTTGAGCTGCAGGGAGGGTTTCAGCATGCTGGCACGGAGGTGGCCTTAAGGCTTCCTGATGGTAAGTCTCTGATATCCCACATTTTATCAGAAGAGGTGAGGTCCTTCACAGGCGGAATGACTCGCCCAAGTACACCTCACGCACTTGGGGGTTGGCAAGGATTTCTTCCGCAGTTCCCTGGGCGATGACCGTGCCCTGATTGACGATATACGCGCGTCCGCAAACCCCCAGGGTCTCGCGCACGTTGTGGTCGGTGATCAATACCCCGATGCCCCGGCTGGTCAGCTCGCGAATGATGCGCTGAATATCGAGCACCGACAGCGGGTCCACCCCGGCGAAGGGCTCATCGAGCAGCATGAAGCGGGGCTCGGCGGCGAGGGCTCGCGCAATCTCGACGCGGCGCCGCTCGCCCCCCGAGAGCGACAGCCCCAGGGTCCGGCGGACGTGTCCGATCCGCAGCTCTTCGAGCAGCTCCTCGAGGCGCTGCTCGCGCGCGGCGCGCTCGAGATCGCGCCGCGTCTCCAGGATGGCGAGCACGTTGTCTTCGACCGAGAGCTTGCGGAAGACGGAAGCTTCCTGCGGCAGGTAACCGAGCCCGAGCTGCGCGCGGCGGTGCATGGGCAGGTGCGTCAGGTCCGTATCCCCGAGGTGGATGCTGCCGGCATCGCAGGGCACGAGCCCGACGATCATGTAGAACGCCGTCGTCTTGCCCGCGCCGTTGGGCCCGAGCAGACCCACCACCTCGCCGTTCGAGACCTCGAGGCTGAGGTGGCTGACGACTTTTCGGGACTTGTAGCTCTTCTCGAGCCCGCTCGCGCGCAGGGAAGTCATGGATGAGCGGCCGAGCCGGCGGAGCTGGCGGAGCCGGGCGAGCTGGATGAACCGGGCGATGTGGACGGACCGCTGGAGCCGGGCGGGTGGGGCGATGCGGCTTTGGGTTGCGCGGGGGCTGCTGGCGCTGCCTTGGGCGGCTTCGGGCCGCGCTTGGAGGCCTGCTTCGGAAGCGACTGGGGCGTGAGGGTGATGTGCACGCCCTGCGTGCCGGGGGAGGTCGCCTGTACCTTCTCCGAGCGAATGTCGTACACGATCTGCTGGCTGGTGATGTCATTGCTGCCGCCCGAGAGCGACAGCCACGCGTCTTTGATGAGGCTCACGGTTCCCTGGGCAACGTCGTACACGATCTGGTCGGCATGGCCCCGCGTCATGCCCAGCGCGCTCGCGTGCTGCTGCTCGAACACCGCCGGATTGCCGAGGATGGTCGCGCGGGCGATGCGGTTGTTCCTGATGTCCACGATCGCCTGATCCGACTGCAGGCTTCCCCGCGGCGGCGCCTCGATCCGAACGTGACCCTGGAAGGTCCAGCGGCTGTTTGCACACTGTGTGCTCGGGGAGGCGCTCTGGGCGAGGCAGGTCGTATCGGCGCGGTCGGCGCGCACTTGCGTGTTGCCCTCCGATACCACCACGTTTCCGATCAGCTCCACTCTGCCGGTCTTGGCGTTGAGCTCCGATGACATGGCATCGACAGTGATCTTCGCGTGCGGATTGATCAGGGGCGGGCGCTGGGGGGGCTTGCGGGCAGCGCCCCGGGTCTGCGCGGGGCGCGCGGCGGGTGCCGGCGCCGGCATCGCGGCGGCCGCCGGCGTCGCTGCGGGCGTCGCCGGCGCGGAGGCGGCAGCGCGCGCGGCCAGCGCGAGCCCGAGCATCATGACGCTACTTCGTGAAAGTGGCATGCACGTCGGATTCTAAATGCACACGCTGGTCCTTCAAATCGGCGACCAGTCCCGTCGAGTCGAGCGCCAGTCCCGACCAGAGCAGCGTCACCGGCTGCCTGGTGCTCACGATGTCGCGGTGCAGGTCGACGGAGAGAGCATCGGTGGAGATCTGCGCCGGACTCGCGCCGCTGCGGAATGCGCCCGAAACGTGCACGTCGCCGGAAAGCTCGACCTGCTGCGACGACTGCTCGAGCTCGCCGCTGTCCGCGGTCGCCGTCCACGCATTACCGTTGCGATCGCGAAAGCTCATTTGCACCTGGGTGAATTTCACCCGGTCCTCGTTCGGCTGCTGCCGGATGGTGGCCGCGGTCAGAGTGTAGAGCGGCGCACCGTCGCCGCTCGTCTGAACGAGCCGCGCGTTCCGGGCCGAGTACCCCGCGTCCCAGCCGGTCTGCTGCACCGTGGTGGATGCCGGGGTGCCGCTCTGCTGGCTGGACAGCAGCAGCGAAGCCACGATGACCGCGACGATCGTGAGAAAGGCAAAAATCCGGTAGATCACTTGGACGCGGCCGCGCGCTGGCGCGCAGTCAGAAGGTAGTCGCAGACTTCGCGCACAGCCCCCTTGCCGCCGGGAAGGCGCGTGACGACATGCGCGGCGCTGCGCGCCTCCGGATGGGCGTCCGCCACTGCGAATGCGAGGCCCACCTCTCTCATCAGAGGCACGTCCGGCACATCGTCACCCACGCAGGCGCACACCCTGGAAGCCAGCTCCAATCTTTCCCGCAGGCGATGAAAGGTGGCGAGCTTGTCCTCCACGCCCTGGAAGACGTAACGGATGCCGAGCTCGCGGCATCGGCGGACGGTCATGCCGGAACGGCGGCCGGAGATGACCGCAACCGCGATACCGGCGGCCGTCAGCAGCTTCATTCCCAGTCCGTCGCGGACGTGGAAGACCTTCAGCGTCTCGCCGCGCGTCCCATAATAGAGGCGACCGTCAGTCAACACGCCATCCACGTCGAGTACCAGAAGACGTACCCCGGCGGCGGTCCGCGGCCTCGCGATTGCTGCGCTCACACGACGCCGGCGCGGAAGAGATCATGGACGTTGAGCGCGCCGATCAGACGGCCTTGCTCATCTGCCACCGGGAGCGCGGTGATGCGATGGACCTCCATCAGATGCACGGCCTCCGCGGCAAGGTCCTGCGACGCGATGGTCTTGCAGGGCGATGTCATCACCTCACTCATGGTCGCGGTATGGATGTCGACGCGACGGTCGAGCGCGCGGCGCAGGTCACCGTCAGTGAATACGCCGAGTATCCGGCTGCGATCGTCCACGACGACGGTCATGCCCAGTCCCTTGCGGGACATCTCGAGCAACCCTTCGCCGAGTCGGGTCGCCGGCCCGACGCGCGGCAGCGCCTCGCCGGTGCGCATGATCTGCTCGACGTGCAGCAACAGCTGTCGTCCCAGTGCGCCGCCGGGATGCGAGCGCGCGAAATCCTGCTTGGTGAAGCCACGCGCTTCGAGCACGGCGACGGCCAGCGCATCCCCCATGGCCAGGGATGCTGTCGTGCTTGCCGTCGGCGCCAGATTCAGGGGGCAGGCCTCTTCCGGCACGCTGACGTCGAGCGCCACCGTGGCTGCCCGTCCCAGAGTCGAGTCCGTCTTGCCGGCCATCACGATCAGCGGGACCGCAAGACGCTTCAAGTGCGGGAGCAGCAACACCAGCTCGGGTGTCTCGCCGGAGTTCGAGAGTGCCAGTACTGCATCC
The DNA here is from genome assembly GCA_035713045.1 of Steroidobacteraceae bacterium. Lineage (GTDB taxonomy): Bacteria > Pseudomonadota > Gammaproteobacteria > Steroidobacterales > Steroidobacteraceae > 13-2-20CM-66-19. The sequence goes on along the minus strand of DASTAC010000042.1, from coordinate 30,766 downwards.
ATGCGAGTGATCATGCCGAGGTCGCCGTGGCCGGCTTCGGCGGGGTGCAGGAAGAACGCAGGGGTCCCCGTGCTGGCGAGGGTCGCCGCGACCTTGCGCGCGATGTGTCCCGATTTGCCCATTCCGGTGACGACCACCCGGCCCGGGCATTCCAGGCACACCTGGCAGGCGGCGGCAAAGCCACCGTCGATGCGCGCCAGCAGCGCCTCGACGGCCCGCGCCTCGATGGCGAGGGCCCGGCGGGCCGCGGCCAGGAGGCGGCCGTGATCCACGGAGCTTGCGGGGACGGCGGGATGGCTCATGGCGGGTGATAATATCCGACCCCTGAGCGCCACTGGAAAGGTTACGAGCCCGTGAGAATGCGAATCAGCGAGCGGCCCAGGGCCGCTGCGTCGGCCGGAGCGCCTCCTTCGGCTCTGGCGGCCGTTCAATATTGCTCCGGGGAGTCCCGTGGACAGCGCCGGGGGCCCGAAAGGCTTGGCGCAGGACCCAGCCAGCGATCGGCACGATGCCGACTGCGCGCCCGATGAACTCCCAGGAGATTGCGCGGCTGATCCGCGCCGGCCTGCCCGGAGCCGATGTCCAGGTGCAGTCCGATGACGATACCCATTTCCAGGCGCGCATCGTCGCCGAGCAGTTCGCCGGCAAGCGCGGCGTCGCACGGCATCAGCTCGTCTATCAGGCCCTCGGAGAGCGCATGGGCCGCGAGATCCATGCGCTCTCGATCGAGGCGCTGACGCCGGCCGAAGCCGGGCGGGAATGACCGTGGACAAGCTGCAGATCCAGGGGGGGGTGCCTCTGGAAGGGGAAGTCCGCATTTCCGGCGCCAAGAACGCGACCCTGCCGATCCTCGCCGGGGCGCTCCTCGCCGACGGCCCGGTGGTCGTGGGCAATGTCCCGCATTTGAAGGATGTCACCACGACCGTGGAGCTCCTCGGGGGCATGGGCGCCACCGTGACGGTGGACGAGCGCATGCGGATCGAAGTCGACCCAACGACGGTGCGTGACTGCTTCGCTCCGTACGAGCTGGTCAAGACGATGCGGGCATCGATTCTGGTGCTGGGTCCGCTGGTGGCCCGCTACGGGCGCGCCGACGTCTCGCTGCCCGGCGGCTGCGCGATCGGGGCGCGGCCCGTCAACATACACGTCGCCGGCCTGCAGGCTCTGGGGGCCGACATCACCATCGATGGGGGCTACATCCGTGCGCGCGCCGGCCGGCTGCGAGGCGCGCGCCTCGTGTTGGACACAGTGACGGTCACGGGCACGGAGAACCTCATGATGGCCGCGGTGCTCGCGGAGGGGGAAACCGTCATCGAGAACGCCGCGCGCGAGCCGGAGGTGGTGGATCTGGCGCAGTTCCTGACCTCGATGGGCGCCCGGATCCAGGGCGCCGGCACCGACAAGATCGTCGTGGAGGGCGTCGAGCGGTTGCGAGGCACCTCGTACGAGGTCCTGCCGGATCGCATCGAGAGCGGTACCTACCTGGTCGCGGGGGCCATCACGCGCGGGAACGTGCGGATCAAGAATACCCGTCCGGATCATCTCGATGCGGTGATCGCGAAGTTGGAAGAGGCCGGCGGCAAGGTCGGCGTGGGCGACGGGTGGGTGGAAGTCGATATGCGCGGCCGCCGTCCGCGGGCCGTCGACGTGCGTACGGCCCCTTATCCCGCGTTCCCGACGGACATGCAGGCGCAGTTCGCCGCATTGAACACCGTGGCCGAAGGCGTCGGGACCATCATCGAGACGATCTTCGAGAATCGCTTCATGCACATGCTCGAGATGCGCCGTCTCGGCGCGGAAATCCGTCTCGAGGGCAACACCGCCATCATCCGCGGTGTCGATCGGCTGACGGCGGCGCCGGTCATGGCGACCGACCTCCGGGCCTCGGCGAGCCTGGTGCTTGCGGGACTCGTCGCCGAGGGCCGCACGGAGGTCGAGCGCATCTATCACATCGACCGCGGCTACGAGGCGATCGAGGAGAAGCTGGCGCAGCTCGGCGCTCAGATCAAGCGCGTGCCGTAAGGCCCGGGGGTGCAATGCCGGTGGCGCGCGGCGCTGTCCGGAAGCGCTGCCTCACTGATGCGGCATCGTCGTCGTGCACGAGGCGGCGAGGGTCGCCGGGGCCGGTGGGGAATTCGGCGTCCGCTGTCGCGGGCGCAAGCCGGTGATGCTGCCGTACAGCCCCTCCACCTGCTGCACGAACCGATCCCAGCCGTAGTGTTGCAGCGCGTGCGAGCGGGCCGCTCGGGCCACAGCCCTGGCGCGCTGCGGAGCGCTGAATACCGCGAGCATCGCCTGCTTCACGCTCTCGGTGTCCGCCTCGCAGAGGAACGCGCGCTCTTCGTTGAGCACGGGCTCGTGTGCGCGTCCCCTCGTGGCAACGATCGGCCTGCCCGCGGCCATGTAGTCCAGGACCTTGAGCGGCAGATTGTCACTGGAGGGCCGAAGCGAGATCAGGCAATCGGCCAGGGCGAGGTAGTTGGGCATGCGGTTCCGGGGCTCCGGAGCGAGAATCCGGACCCGTGCACGAACGTGCGGCGCGAATTGCCCGAGCGCGGTCGCGCGCGCTTCCGCGCTTGCGCCGACACATACCAGTGTCAGTTGCGGATCGACGGCAAGCGCCTGCGTGAACGCCTCGAACAGCAGGTCGAGCCGCTGATATCCGGCGAAGTTGCCGGTGTACCCCACGACATGGGCATCCGGGGCGATGTCCAGCTCGACTCGCAGCTGCCGGACGGCGGCCTCATCGGCTGCGCCGATGAGCGGCGGGTAACGCCACTGGCTGCAGGGGGTGCCGGGGGCCACCCTGCGGACGTGGTCCGCGAGCCCTATGCTGCAAACGATCTGCGATGCACGCCGCGCGGCGAGCCGCTCGAAGTCGCCGAGCAGGCGCTGGGGGAGCGCCTTGCCCAGGACTTTGTGGCGGCGCAGCTCGACCGGTATGGCCGAGGCCATGTCATACACGAACGGAGTGCCGGCCCGGGGGCAGAGCAAGGCTGCGACATACGCGGCCTCTTCCACCGCATGCACGGCGACGTAATCCCGCGACCGGAGCAGACGCCAGAATGAGAGCGCAAGGCTCAGGTCGAGCAGGGCCTTGCCGGCGGAGAAGCCGATGGGCACGCCACGGATGCGAAACGGATTGGAGCAGCGATGGATGCGGGTCGCCGGGATGAAGGTGTCCTGTCCGATGGGAAACGCGAGCAGATCCACCTCGTATCCGAGCTGGCCGAGGGCCTGGCACGTGTTGGCGATAGCGATCGGTGTGCCCCGGTCCTGGTAGAACGGCTGAGGCGTAACCACAAGAACGCGCCGGCTCCTCACGCTCATCATGTCGGTCTGGGCGGATTGCTGCGGCATAGTTCAGGTCTTTCGGATCCAGGCCTCGGGCTTGGGAAACGCGACCGAGGCCGTAGCAAGCGACGGGCCTGGCGGGCCGCAGGTCGGCGCTCGAGTCCAGGCTTCGGCGGGACCGGAAAGCGCGAGCCGATGGTCCACATTGGCGGGGGCCCGCCGGGGTAAAGCTTGCCACCGCCGGGATCAGCAGCAAGCAAGCCGCGTGCGCGAGCGGCTCGCATGGCCCTGCCCGTCTCGCGCGGGCCGGTGAGCGGGCGTCGCGCCCGGATCGTGCTGCGGTGAATATCGCCTCGAAGCCGCCGGCTCAGGACGGAAATAGGATGATTCCGACTGCGAAAGCGAGCGCGGCCCGTTTACACTACGCCGCAAAGTCAGGAGGTGCCTATGCGAATCGGTATGGTGGGGCTCGGGCGCATGGGCGCCAACATGGTTCGGCGGCTCATGAAGGGCGGCCATCAGTGTGTCGCCTACGACCGATCGCGCGAGGCCGTGCAGGCGCTCGCGGCCGAAGGCGCCGTCGCGGCCAACTCGCTCGCTGAGCTCGTCAAAGCCCTGACACCGCCGCGCGCCGTCTGGATCATGGTCCCGGCGGCGCTCGTCGACAGCGTCATTGCGGAGCTGCGGCCGCTGCTTGCCGCCGGCGACATCCTCGTCGACGGCGGCAATTCCCACTATCAGGACGACATCCGCCGCGCCGAGGAGCTGCGCGCGGCGGGCCTGCATTACGTGGATGCCGGCACGAGCGGCGGCGTGCTCGGACTCGAGCAGGGCTACTGCCTCATGATTGGCGCCGAGCCCGCCGTCTTCAACACGCTCGAGCCCATCTTCGCGACGCTGTCTCCCGGCGGCCGCCGCGCGCAGGGGCAGGGCGGCAAGAGCCCCGCACGGGCCATGGCAGAGATGGGGTACCTCCACTGTGGGCCCAACGGCGCCGGCCACTTCGTCAAGATGGTGCACAACGGCATCGAGTACGGCGTGATGGCGGCATACGCGGAGGGCCTGAACCTGCTCCGGCACGCCAACGCAGGCGCGACGCGCGAGGAGGCCGACGCGGAAACCGCCCCGCTTTCCAACCCGCGCCTGTTCCAGTACGAGCTCGATATGGCCGCCGTGGCGGAGGTCTGGCGCCACGGCAGCATCATCTCCTCGCGGCTCCTCGACCTGACCGCCGAGGCGCTGGCGGCCGACCCGGTGCTCGGCCGTTTCGGCGGCCGGGTGTCGGATTCCGGAGAAGGGCGTTGGACGGTGCAGGCCGCCGTCGAGATCGGCGTGCCGGCGCACGTGCTGGCCGCCGCCCTTTTTTCGCGCTTCGAATCCCGTGGGCGCGCGGAATTCGCCGACAAGCTGCTCTCGGCCATGCGGCTCGGGTTCGGCGGCCATCTCGAGAAGGCCAAATCGCAGGAGGCGATTCTGGACGGCGGACGCCGGCCCGAAGGGGTTTCCCGATGAATGCCCGTTGCCGAATGCGGGTCTCAGACGGGCGCAGGGCGAAGCCGGGCAATCCTGAGCGGGGGCGCTGATGGAAAGACGTGACAGCGATACGCTCGTGCTCTTCGGGGCCACCGGGGACCTCTGCTATCGGAAGATATTTCCTTCGCTCTACAGCCTCGTGCGCCGGGGCGTGCTGCACGTTCCGGTGATCGGTGTCGCGCGCGCCGGTTGGAACCTCGAGCAGCTCGCGGATCGGGTGCGCGAGAGCATCAAGGCATTCGTCCCGTCACCCGATCAGGACGCGCTTTCGCGCCTGATCGGGCTGCTCCGTTATCACGACGGCGATTATCGCGAGCGCGAGACCTTCGTCGCGCTCCGCCAGGCGCTCGGGGACTCCCAGCGGCCGCTCTACTACCTCGCCATACCGCCCAGCATGTTTCCGGTGGTGATCGATCACCTGGGCACCACGGGGGGCGCCCGGGGCGCGCGGGTGGTGGTCGAGAAGCCGTTCGGCCGCGATCTCGCCTCGGCGCGGGCGCTGAACCAGGTGCTGCACAAGCAGTTCCCGGAAAGCAGCATCTTCCGCATCGATCATTACCTCGGCAAGGAGGCGGTGCAGAACCTCCTCTATTTCCGCTTCGCCAACTCCTTCCTGGAGCCGATCTGGAACCGCAATTTCGTGGCGAGCGTGCAGATCACGATGGCGGAGACGCTGGGCATCGGAGGCCGCGGCAAATTCTACGAGGAGACCGGCGCCATCCGCGATGTGATGCAGAATCATCTGCTGCAGATCCTGGCCCTGCTGACTCTCGAGCCGCCGGTGAACTCGGAGGGTGAGTCGCTGCGCGACGAGAAGGTGAAGGTGCTGAAGGCGGTGCGGCCGGTCAGTCCCGAGGCGATCGTGCGGGGGCAATTCAACACGTACCGGCAGGAGCCGGGAGTGGCGGCCGACTCCAGGGTGGAGACCTTCGCCGCGATGCGTCTGGAGATCGATTCGTGGCGCTGGAGCGGGGTGCCGTTCTATCTGCGCGCGGGAAAATGTCTGCCCGTGACGGCGACGGAAGTGGTGGTCGATCTCAAGCCGCCGCCGGCGCGTGTCTTCGGCGAGTTGGGACCCGACTACCCCAACTTCGTGCGCTTCCGGGTGGGCCCCGACGTGGCGATAGCGTTGGGCGCACACGCCAAGAAGGTGGGACCGGCCATGGAGGGGCGCGAAGTGGAGCTCTTCGTCGCGCAGCATGAGGCGGATGCGATGGACGCGTACGAGCGGCTGATCGGTGTGGCGCTCATCGGGGACACGTCGCATTTCGCGCGCGAGGACGAGGTCGAGGCGGCTTGGGCGATCGTGGATCCGGTGCTGACGGGCGGCGATGCCCCTTACCCCTATACGTGCGGCACCTGGGGACCCCGGGAGGCGGAGCGCCTGCTCGAGGGGTCGTGCACCTGGCACAATCCGGGGGCGGAGCCGCAGGGGTGGACGCGGTCGTGCGCGCCGTCGCACTTGCCGATGGGGAAATTTGCGCCTTAATTGACTACCGTGACCGGCTCGCGCGCCTCAGTTGCTCGTCGCGGACGGCGGCGCGAGCTCCGAGGCGCGCTCGAACCAGAGCTCCACGCTCGGGCGGCCGGCGACCGCGCGCCACGCGATGAGATCGGGGTCCTGGCGCAGAAACGCGGCGAGGGCGTCGTGCTTTCCGCCGCCGGCCACCACGAAGAGCGGCTCGGCAACGTGGGCCAGGAACTCGGGGGTCACGCTGACGCCTTGCATGCCGTCGGGGCGCTGGACGGCGATGGCGAGACGCCCGCGGGACTGCTGCAGTTGCTCCGGGCGAAAGAGGGAGGCGGTGTGGCCGTCGGGGCCCAGGCCGAGGAGCGCGAGGCCGACGCGGGCTCCGGCATCCAATAGGGCCTGGAGGCGGCGCCCGTAATCACGGGCCGCCTCCTCGAGGGGGAGCTCGGTCCTCACCCGTACCACCTGACTTTCCGGAAGCGCCACCGCATCGAGCAGCGGCCGCGTCTGGTGGTAGTTGCTGGCATCGGAATCGGCGCCGACGTAGCGGTCGTCGGAATAGATGACCGTCAGCCGCCCGCCCTGCGGCGGGCGGCGCCGGGCCACTTCGCGATATGCGGGAAGCGGGGTGTGGCCGCCGGAGAGCATGATGACGGGAGGGCCGTCCTCCGACGAGGCTGCGGCGGCGCGAATCGCCTGCTCGAGCCGATCGGCGAGCGCGGTATCGAGCTCGGCGCGGGTGGCGAAGCGGCGGACGTGTAGTTGCATAGGATCATCCTCGGTGGTTGCTCAGGCCGTGTCACTGGCGTCCTTGGCGGCGGGGCCCCTCTGAGACCCGCCTGCGTAATGGGCCGGAGCACCAGGAAACGCCCGGCCCATCCGTCGTTCGCGCGTTCGGGCGGATCGACGACACGTTGAGTGTCGTCGATGAAGGCACCGCCCTCACCCTGGGGGCGCCTGGGGCTGCGGCTGCTCGGCAACCTTCACTTTCACGGTGAATTGACGGGTCCCCCTCTGGTAGTGGACGGTGAGCGTCGAGCCCGGCTTGCAGCTGGCGATGACCGCGCGGGCGTCTCCGGCCGAGGTCACCGGGGCGCCGTTGAGGGCAAGCAGAAGATCGCCCGGCTCGAGCCCCGCCTGCTGCCCGGGGCTGCCGACATATGCGATGACAACGCCGCCATGCGCCAGCCCGAGTTGCTGCGCCTGCGTGTCGGAAATGTCTTCGGGGACGATGCCGATCCAGCCGCGGATCACCCGTCCGTACTTGATGATGTCGTGCAGCACGCCGCGGACCAGATCGACGGGGATCGCAAAGCCGATGCCCTCGACTCCCAGGCTCTTGGCGACGATTGCGGTGTTTATGCCGACGAGCTCGCCGTTGGTATCGACCAGGGCTCCGCCCGAATTGCCGAAATTGATGGGCGCATCCGTCTGTATGAAGTCCTCGAACGTCGTGATTCCGAGGTGGCCGCGGGCGGTGGCGCTGACGATGCCGTGCGTCACCGTCTGCGAGAGCCCCAGAGGATCGCCGATGGCGAGGACGATGTCGCCGACCCGCAGAGTGTCGGAGCGCCCGAAAGTGATCACCGGGAGATTCGGCAGATCGATCTTGAGCACCGCAAGGTCCGTATCCGGGTCGACGCCCACGACCTGCGGCTGCGCGATCCGGCCGTCCGCGAGCTGTACGCGGATCGCGCCGGCGTTCGCGATCACGTGGTAGTTCGTCACGATGTGGCCGCTCTTGTCGACGATGACGCCGGAGCCCAAGCTGCGCTCGATGCGCTGCCGGTATTGGGGCAGTACGTCGCCGAAAAGCTCTCCGAGCGGTGACGGATCTATGCGCTCGGTCACCAGCCGGGCGGTGTATATGTTGACCACGGCGGGGGCTGCGCGCTGCACGGCCGGTGCATAGGTGAGGCGCGCCGGCCCGAGGGCGGTGGGCGCGCTCGCAGTGGGAACGGCCGCCGCGGCGGGTGCCGGCCGCGGACCGGCATCCCGGCGGATGAGGTCCGGCCGCAATGCGACGATCACGAAGGCGAGTGCCAGCCCGCCGACCACCGACCCGGCTATGAAAGTCAACCCGCGGCTCAGACGCTCCATCATGCGCACACCTCTCGCTGTGTATAATGCCGCGCGATCGCGGGATTTGGGGAGCTTGCCGATGAGCGTACGCCTTATGGCTGCCAGCGGGACCGTCCTCTCGAGGGGAGACGCCTGATGGCTCCGACAGAGCGCAATACCGAGCTGCGTTCGCCGAGCGAGCCGCTGCCGCCCGGCGCGACACCCGTCTCGAAGAAACGGGGCTTTTGGGCCTGGATCAACAGGCGTCTGCCCGTTGACGAGTTCATCGCCAACGAGCTGACCGGCTACTACGCGCCGAAGAACTTCAATTTCTGGTACTTCTTCGGCTCGCTGGCGATGCTGGTGCTCGTCATGCAGCTGGTCACCGGCATCTTCCTGACGATGTTCTACAAGCCGAGCGCCGTCGCCGCGTTCGGCTCCGTGCAGTACATCATGCGGGAGGTCGACTGGGGGTGGCTGATCCGCTACATGCACTCCACGGGCGCCTCGCTATTCTTCGTCGTCGTCTACCTGCACATGTTCCGTGCGCTGCTGTACGGCTCCTACCGGCAGCCCAGGGAGCTCCTGTGGCTGATCGGCATGATGGTCTACTTCGCGCTGATGGCCGAGGCGTTCATGGGCTACGTGCTGCCCTGGGGCAATATGTCCTTCTGGGGAGCGCAGGTGATCGTCAATATCTTCGGCACCGTGCCGATCATCGGGACCGGACTGACGCAGTGGATCCGGGGCGACTACGGCATCTCCGACGCCACGCTGAACCGCTTCTTCGCGCTGCACGTCGCGGCAGTGCCGATCATTCTGCTTCTGCTCGTGATGCTGCACCTGGTCGCGCTGCACCGGACCGGCTCGAACAATCCCGATGGGATCGAGATCAAGGACCACCTGGGCCCCGACGGCAAGCCCCTCGATGGCATCCCGTTTCACCCGTACTACACGGTCAAGGACTTCTTCGGCGTCGGGGTGTTTCTCAGCGTCTTCGCGCTGATCGTCTTTTACGTCCCGACCTTCCATGGGATTTTCCTCGAGAAGGCGAACTTCGAGCCGGCGAATCCGCTCTCCACGCCGGCCGAGATTCACCCGGTGTGGTACTTCACGCCCTTCTACGCCATCCTGCGCGGCGTCCCCAGCAAGGGGCTGGGAGCGCTCCTCCTGCTGCTCGCCCTGGTGTCGCTCCTCGTGCTGCCCTGGCTCGATGGCTCGCCGGTCAAGTCCATTCGCTACAAGGGGTGGATCTCGCGGGTCATGCTTGGCGTGTTCGTGGTCTCCTTCGCCGGGCTGGGGTACCTGGGGATGCAGCCCGCGGAGGGCATCTACATCATCCTCTCGCGCTTCTGCATGATCGGCTACTACGCCTTCTTCTGGCTGATGCCGTTCTACTCACGATTCGACCGGGTGAGGCCGGTGCCGGAGAGGGTGGTCTACCATGCGCACTAAAGCTCGCTTCAGGCTCACGCCTGCGCTGGTGCTCGCTGCGGCTCTCGCTGCCGCAGCGGCCTGCGCCACGCACGCGTCTGCTGCGGATGGGGCGCCGGCCGATACGAGCTGGCAAAGCTGGAAGGCCAACGCCAGCGTCACGGACATCGCCTCGCTGCAGCGGGGCGCCCGCGATTTCGTCGGCTACTGCCTCGGCTGTCATTCGCTGCAGTACGAGCGCTGGTCGCGCCTCGGCCACGATCTGAAAATTCCCAAGGCGCTGCTCGTCAAGGATCTGATCCCGCCCGGCGAGAAGTCGACGGGCTACATCATTTCCCCGATGATCCCGGCGGATGCCGAGAAGTGGTTCGGCAAGGCGCCGCCCGATCTGTCCCTGATCGCGCGCGCCCGCGGCACGAACTACCTCTACCGGTATCTCAAGACCTTCTACGTGGATTCGAATCGTGCGACGGGTGCCAACAACCTGGCATTCCCCCAGACCGCGATGCCGGACATCGTCTCGCCGCTGCAGGGGCTGCAGGTCCCGGTGTACGCCACCGTGGAGAAGCGCGGTCCGGGCGGACGGATGGTCAAAGAGCAGGTCTTCGAGCACTTCAAGCTGATTGCCCCCGGCAGCATGACCCCGCAGCAGTACGACCAGTTCGTGCACGATGTGGTCAATTTCCTGGATTATGTCGGCGATCCGCAGCGGGCCATGCGGCGCGCGATGGGAATCTGGGTGATCCTCTTCCTGCTGGCCTTCACCTCGTTGGCCTGGCTCCTCAAGCGTGAATTCTGGAAGGACGTCAAGTAGCGCAGCCGCAGAGTCTGTAGAGTAAGGGGAGCTCGGGTGCTGGCTGGACCGCGGGAGCGGAATCGTGTCGAGCAGACGTTCCATCATGACGCTGTTTTCCGCGCCGGGCGATCCGTGGAGCCACCGCACACGCATAGTTCTGGCAGAGAAGAGCATCGGCATCGACATAGTCGACGTGGAGCCGGGCAAGTACCCTGAGGATCTGCTGGACCTCAACCCGTACCACACCGTGCCCACGCTCGTGGATCGCGACCTGGTGCTCTACGACTCGCGAGTGATCATCGAGTATCTGGACGAGCGCTTTCCGCATCCGCCGCTGATGCCGGTCGATCCGGTCACGCGGGCGCAGTTCCGGTTGGCGCTGTATCGCATCGAGCGGGACTGGTACACACTGCTGCAGCAGATCGAGGCGGAGGACAAGAGGCATCTGCCGAAGCTGCGCAAGGTACTGGCGGACACCATCGTGCAGGGTGTGGACCTCTTCAGGGTGAAGCCCTTCTTCATATCGGACGAGTTCTCGCTGGTCGATGCGACCATCGCGCCTATCCTGTGGCGGCTGCCGCACTATGAGGTGGAGCTGCCCGCCAAGGCACAGCCGATCCTCAAGTACGCGAGCCAGGTTTTCTCCCGCGCGGCCTTTCGCGAGTCGCTGTCGGATCGGGAGCGCGAGATGCGGCCGTGAGGCGGTGAGCATGCTCAAAGCGCCTCCCAAGCGTCCCTATCTGCTGCGCGCAATGCATCAATGGATCACCGACAGCGGCCACACGCCACACGTGATCGTCGATGCGGAGCGCTCGGGCAGCGAGGTGCCGCGCGCCTATGTGCAGGATGGAAAGGTCGTCCTCAACCTGAGCTACTCGGCGACCCAGCGCCTGAAGATCGACAACGACGTCGTGGAGTTCGATACGCGCTTCGCGGGCGTGGTTCACCACGTGCGTTTCCCGGTGAGCGCCGTATTGGGGATCTACGCGCGTGAGACGGGGGAGGGAATGATGTTCGCCGAGCAGGATGCCGGCCCGGAATCCCCGCCGCCCTCGACCCCTGCGCCCAGCGAGGAAGGCGGCGGCGGCCCCAAGCGCCCCCAGCTGCGGGTGGTCAAGTAATCCTCCTGGGCGCGCGCACGGCGGCGCAGGCGGATTTTGCCCGGGCCCATCGCGGGGGGGGGCTCGGCCCTGCGGGCCCGCCCGGCGTCGCCAGGCGCTCAAGATCGCTCCCGCCGGCTTTATGCGCCATAATCGGTGCGGGAAGCCGGCCAGGCAATCGCTGCTCCGACCTCGGTCGGGGGGGAGGAAAGTCCGGGCTCCGGCGGATCAGGTGCCAGGTAACGCCTGGGGGGCGTGAGCCCACGGAAAGTGCAACAGAGAGCAAACCGCCCAAGACCTCACGGCGAAAGCCGGGAGGGACGGCAAGGGTGAAACGGTGCGGTAAGAGCGCACCGCGGCCTTGGTAACAAGGCTGGCATGGCAAACCCCACCTGGAGCAAGGCCAAATAGGGAAGCAGCGGGCTCTGGCAACAGAGCGCGCAGCGCTGATCCGCGCGCGCTTCCGGGTAGGCTGCTAAAGGTCCACGGCGACGTGGATCGTAGAGGAATGATTGCCCTCGACAGAACCCGGCTTACAGGCCGGCTTCCTTCTTTATGGGCCCAAAGTCGCCTGCGGCGCTTTGGGCGAGCGCGGTACTGTGCCCGCCTTTCATCTCGCGGCCCCGGGAACGGCCCGGGGCCGCTCAATCACTTGCTTTCGAGCGGGCTGTGGGTACGCCCGGGGGCCGCTCATTCACTTGCTTTCGAGCGCGGCCCGGGGAGGGGCGCTGACAGCGCCAGCGCGGCCGGTGGGCGCCCGGCGAAATGTGGTGCGCTCGTTGACCCGGTTTCGGGTGGGGATCATTCGAGGTCGGGCGGGGGTTTTGTTTGCCGCTGCAGTAGCGCGTAGGCTTCGGCGCGGCTCGCGCCGGTGAGCTGCGCGGCGATGGCGGCGGCGCGGCTGGGGGAGAGCTCCTTCGACAGAAGCTCGACGGCGCGCCGCAGCAGCGAGGTGTCGACGCCGGCCGAGCCGGCCTCCGCGCCGGCCACCACGATCGTGATCTCCCCGCGCCTGAAGTTATCTTCGGCCGCCGCTCTTTGCGCCAGCTCGATGAGGGTGCCGCGATAGATGGTCTCGTGGGATTTCGTGAGCTCGCGAGCCACTACCGCGCGCCTTTCGTTGCCGAATTGCGCCGCGAGGTCGGCCAGGGTGGCGGCGATGCGGTGGGGCGCCTCGAAGAAGACGAGCGTGCGCGGCTCGCCGGCGAGCTGCGAGAGATGCGCCCGCCGCTCGCGCTCGCGCGCCGGCAGGAAGCCCTCGAAGCAGAAGCGGCGGACCGGCAGTCCGGCGACGGCGAGTGCCGTGGTCACGGCGGAGGGGCCGGGGATGGCCTCGATATCGATGCCGGCCTCGGCTGCGGCGCGCACGAGCTCATAGCCCGGGTCCGACAGCAGGGGAGTGCCGGCGTCGCTGACGAGCGCGATCGTCTCTCCCTCGGCGAGCCGCGCCAGGATCTCCGGCACCCGCTGGGTCTCGTTGTGCGCGTGCAGAGACAGCAGCGGCCGCGCGATCCCGAGCATCTGCAGCAGCACGCCCGTGCGGCGCGTGTCCTCCGCGGCGACAGCCGCTGCGGTCTCCAGCGCCTGCCGCGCCCGGGCACTCACGTCGCCCATGTTGCCGATCGGCGTCGCGACGACTTGCAACCGGCCTCGTACCCTCGCCACTATAATCCTCACCTCTGCCGCGCCATTGCGGCCGTAAGCTTGGCCCCAGCATAAAGGCTTCTCCACCATGCAAGTGCGATGGACCGTCAGCCTCGCGGCGCTCGCCGCAGTCACTTTAGTCCTCGCGGGCTGCGCTGCCGTTCCGAGCGGTCCGGCGCCCACGGCCGGGCGTGCCGCCGCGCTTGCGCGGCAGGGCAATCCGGCCGGCGCCGCGCAGATGTACGAGGCGCTGGCGCGCGCGAGCCAGGGCGCACAGCGCAACAGTTTCGCGCTTCAGGCGGCCGACGCCTACCTGATCTCACGGCGCCCGGACGACGCCGCTCACGCGCTCGATCTTCTCTCCAGCCCGGTCGCGCCCTCGGCGAGCTTCGAGCGCTCCCTGATCGAGGTCCGGATCGCGCTGCAGCGCGGCCAGGCCGCCCAAGGTTGGACATTGATCCAGGCGATGGCCGCGCCGCAGCAGGGGCAGGCCGCCCGCCGATACTTTCGGCTGCGCCAGCGGGTCGCGTTCGCCGCCGGCCATCCTGAGGCGGGCGTGGCGGCGGAAATGCAGCTCGAGCATCAGCTGCTCAATGCCGCGGCGCTGCAGCAGAGCCGGGTTGCGCTCCTCGACGAGTTGCGCGATGCGGCGGAGCGCGGCGTCAAGATTCAGCCGGGCGAGGAGAAAGATCCCATCGTGCGGGGCTGGCTGGAGCTGGCGCCCCTCGCCGCGGAGGCGGCGCGCAATCCGACGGTCGCCACGGCCGCTCTGACCGCCTGGCTGTCGAGGCATCCCGCTCATCCGGCCGTCGACGTCGTGCGCAGCCAGCTTCTCGGCGAGCAGCCGCAGCCGCTCGCGGCGCAGGCGCATCTCGCGTTGCTGCTGCCCATCACGGGCCCGGCGGGTCGGCTGGCTGCGAGCGTGCGCGACGGCTTCCTCACGGCGTACTACCAGGCACCGGTGCAGCAGCGCCCGGTGGTGCGCATCTATGACACGGGGAAGGGCCAGCCCGTTGCCGATGTCATTGCTGCCGCCACCCAGGCGGGCGCCGACATGATCGTGGGGCCCCTGATGCGCCCCGCGGTCGAGGCTGCGGCCGCGGACCGCATGCAGCGGCCGCCGCTGCTGGCGCTCAACTTTCTGCCGCAGGGCGAGCAGGCGCCGCCGCTCTTTTTCCAGTTCGCCCTCTCGCCCGTAGCGGAGGCGAAGATGGCCGCGCGTCGGGTTCTGAGCGACGGCCATCAGATGGGCATCGCGATCGTGCCCGCGGGGCAGTGGGGCTCGCGCGTGCTGGCCGCCTTCACTCAGCAGCTGCAGAGCGGCGGCGGCACTCTGCTCGCCAGCACCATGATCGATCCTTCGGCGGCGGACTATTCCGCGGAGCTGAAACAGGTGCTCGGGATCGACCAGAGCCGTGCCCGGCTCGACAGGCTCCAATCGCTCCTCGGTACTCGTCTCGCCTTCGTGCCGCGCCGACGGCAGGACATCCAGTTCATTTTCGCGCCCGCGCCGGCGGGCATCGAGCGGCTGCTGCAGCCGCAGCTGCGATTCTTCTATGCCGGCGGCCTCCCGACCTATGCGACCTCGGACGCCTTCGAGCCCGATCCGCGGGCCAACCAGGATCTCGACGGGCTGATGTTCCCGGCCGCGCCCTGGATGCTCGGCAGCCCGCTGGCCGAGGCCGTCCATTCGGCTGCCAGCCAGGCGTGGCAGGCCGGTGGTCCGGCGAGCGAGCGGCTGTTCGACTTCGGGTTCGACGCCTATCGGCTCGCATCCGCGCTGCGGCAGAACTCCGCGCCGGCGTCTCTCGACATCAATGGACTCACCGGGCAGCTGACGCTCGGCGCCGACGGACGGATCGATCGTCATCTGGTCTGGGCCCAGTTTCGCGGGGGCGAGCTCACCCCGCTGCCGAGCGCCCCCGGGTCGTGACGGACGGGGTTCGCCGTCTCGGGCGAGCCCCGTCGAGCCCTGCGCACCGCGCATGAAGACCGCGCTCACCTGGAGACGCCGGCTCGGGAACCGGGCCGAGGATGCCGCCGCGTCCTTCCTTCAGGCGCAGGGAGCGCTCATTCTGCTCAGGAATTACCGCTGCCGCTGCGGCGAGCTCGACATCGTCGCTCAGCTCGGCAATGGCGAGCTGGCCGTCGTCGAGGTCCGCACCCGCTCGTCGGAGGCGTACGGAGGCGCGGCGGCCAGCGTCGATGCCGGGAAGCGACAGCGCCTGATCCGGGCGGCGAGCCGGCTGCTGCAGCAAAGGAAAGATCTCGCGCGCCTTCGCGTCCGGTTCGACGTCATCGTCGTGTCCGATCCCTGGGGCGATGCGCGGATCGAATGGATCAAACACGCCTTCTCATCGGCTTGAGCGCAAGGCGTTCTTCCCACGCGCAGCGCGTCAAAAAGCCGTGCTCGAGGCCAAGATAACCTACTGGATAAGGTTGTTCCGGCAAGCTGCTGATTGCTAAGACGAATGACTTTGCGACACTGTTTGAAGCGCGTCGCAGTCTTACATAACTCCCTGTGAATGCGACAGATTTCTCACTAATTCAATTGACATAGCGCGTCCGCGATTCCTATAGTGGCAGCAAGTGGGAGGAAGTGGGGGAAGATGGGTAGATCATCGCTGAGACCCGCGTCCCCTTACCCCTCTGATATCCGCGTCCATGGTGATCGAGGGTCACCGGGAAACGGTCATTGGGAAGCTCCATGTTTCGCGGCGCCACAAAAGTCACCCTGGACGAGAAAGGCCGGATGGTCATGCCCACCCGCTATCGGGAGCAGATCATCGAGCGCGCCCAGGGAAGGCTGGTGGTCACCGTGGATCGGGATCGCTGCCTCCTCATCTACCCGCTGCCCGAGTGGGAGCTCATCGAGAGCAAGCTGATGAGCCTGCCGACCCTGCATGCGCAGGCGCGGCGGCTGCAACGCCTGATGGTCGGACACGCGAACGACCTCGAGCTCGATGGGCATGGCCGGATTCTACTGCCGCCGGAGCTGCGCGAGTTCGCGGAGCTCGAGCGGCATGGAATGTTGATCGGCCAGGGCAACCGCTTCGAGCTGTGGAACGAGTCGCGCTGGGGTGAGCGGCTCGATGATTGGTTGAAGAGCGAGGAGGCCGCGACGGACCTGCCGTCGGAGCTCGACTCGCTTTCGTTGTAACAGCAGGGGGCGTGTGGTCGAGCACATCCCGGTGCTCGCGGATGAGGCGCTCGGGGCATTAGCCCTCGAGCCGGGCGGTTATTATGTCGATGCGACGTTCGGGCGCGGCGGTCATACGGCACTCCTACTCCAGACCCTGGGTCGAGAAGGCCGCGTGCTCGCGATCGATAGGGACCCGCAGGCCATCGCGGCCGGCGAGCGGCGCTTCGCCGGCGAAATGCGGCTTGCGCTCGTGCACGCGCCGTTTGCCGAAATCGGGACACTCGTGCCGGCTCATTCGGGCGGCCGCCCTTGCCGGGGCATCCTGCTCGACCTCGGCGTTTCCTCGCCGCAGCTCGATGATCCGGCGCGCGGCTTCAGCTTCCGGGCCGACGGTCCGCTCGATATGCGCATGGACCCGACACGCGGTGAGCCGGTCTCCGCGTGGCTCGCTCGTGCGGGCGTCGACGAGATTCGCGAAGTGATCGCCACGCTCGGTGAAGAACGATTCGCGCGCCGCGTGGCCCAGGCCATCGTCGCGGCGAGGCGCGAGCGGCCCATCGAGAGCACGCGCGAGCTCGCGGAGCTGGTCGCTCGCGCCGTGAGGACGCGGGAGCCGGGGAAGCATCCCGCCACCCGCACGTTTCAGGCGCTGCGCATGTACGCCAATGACGAGCTCGGGCAAATCGAGAAGGCGCTGAATGGCGCGGTCGAGGTGCTGGCTACCGGCGGCCGCCTCGCGGTCATCAGCTTCCATTCGCTCGAGGACCGTCTGGTCAAGCGTTTCATGCAGCGTGAGTCGCAGCTCGATCCGGCCGTCGCCTCGCTGCCGATCGTGCCGCCGCAGCTCACGCCGCGCCTGAAGCTGATCGGTCGCAAGGTGCGCCCGACCCAGGAGGAGATCGCGCGCAACCCCCGGGCCCGCAGCGCCTTGCTGCGCGTGGCGGAGAAGGCCGTATGAAGGCCGGGACGACGACACTGGGGCTCGCGATCGCGGCGCTGTGGGTGGGCGTCCTGGCGTCCGCCTCGGGCGCGGTCTACTGCACCTTCCGTGCGCGGCAGCTCTTCATCCAACTCGAGCAGTTGAGCACGCAGCGCGACAACCTGGACATCCAGTGGGGCCAGCTGCAGCTCGAGCAGAGTGCCTGGTCCTCGCATGCCCTGGTGGAGAGCGTCGCGGGCAAGAAGCTTCACATGAGCATGCCGGCGCCTCAGGACATCGTGGTGGTCTACCCGTGAGGACGCGCAGCGCCAAGCACGCCGCCCCCCGCTCGTTCCGCTGGCGGGCGCACTTTCTCGCGGGAGTGCTCATCCTGATCGCGGCGGCCCTCGTCGGCCGTGCGATCGACCTGCAGCTCTTCGAGTACTCCTTCCTGTCGAAGCAGGGCAATGCCCGCTTCACCCGCATCGTAGACATCGCTGCCCATCGCGGCACCATCACGGACCGATATGGCCAGCCCCTCGCAGTGAGCACGCCAGTCGATTCGATCTGGGTGAATCCCAAGCAGATCGCGCTCGTGCCTCGGCAGATCCCGCGCCTCGCCGCCGCGCTGCACATGAACCCCGGCGATCTCGAGCGTCACATCACGAGCAACCTCGACCGCGATTTCCTCTATGTCTCTCGCCAGCGCCAGCCGGCGTTCGCGGAGCGCATCAAGGCGCTCGGCATTCCGGGCGTCTATCTCTCGCGCGAGTACCGGCGGTACTACCCGGCCGGCGAGGTCACCGGACAGCTCATCGGCTTCACCAACATCGACGATCAGGGTCAGGACGGGCTCGAGCTGGCGTATGACCAGTGGCTCACGGGCATCGACGGCGAGAAGCGCGTGATCCAGGACAATTACGGCAGGATCGTTCAGGACGTCGAAAGCATCCGTCCCGCCCGCCCAGGGCGCGATCTGGTCCTGTCGATCGATCTTCGCATCCAGTACCTCGCCTATCGGGCCCTGAAAGCCGAGGTGACCGAGGCGGACGCACGCTCGGGCTCGATGGTGGTGATCGACATCGCCACGGGCGAGGTGCTCGCCATGGTCGATCAGCCGGCCTTCAATCCCAATGACCGCAGCCAGATGCTGCCGCGGCTCTATCGCAATCGCGCGGTGACCGACATCTTCGAGCCGGGCTCCTCCATGAAGCCCTTCTTCGTCGCCGCCGGGCTGATCTCCGGCCGCTACGACGATCATTCGATCATCAATACATCGCCCGGCTACATCAGGGTCGAGGGACACACCTTCACCGACGAGCAGGACTACGGGCCGATCGACCTCTCGCTGGTGCTCGCCCACAGCTCCAACGTCGGCATGGCGCACGTCGCGCTGTCGCTGCCGCCGAAGCTCATCTGGACGACCCTCCACAGATTCGGCTTCGGACAGCTGCCGGCCAGCGGCTATCCCGGCGAGTCGGCCGGGCTGCTCAGCAACTATACGCAGTGGCGGCCGATCGACATCGCCACGATGGCGCACGGTTACGGCATCGCCGTGACGGCGCTGCAGCTGGCGCATGCCTATGCCACGATCGGTGGCCTCGGCATCGAGCGGCCGATCTCGTTCCTGCGGGTGGACTCGCCTCCGCCGGGCAAACGCGTGATGAGTGCGCGTCTGTGCCGCGAGCTCATCGGGCTGATGCGAGCGGTGATCTCGCCCGTCGGCACGGCGCCGACCGCCGCCATCCCGGGCTACAGTGTCTCCGGCAAGACCGGCACCGCGTGGATCGCCGACGACGGCAGTTACCGCGAGCACCACTTCGTGGCCGATTTCGAAGGGATGGCGCCGGCCAGCGCGCCGCGGCTCGCGGCCGCGGTCGTCATCGACAATCCGCGCAACGGGCCGCATCAGGGCGGCGAGGTGGCGGCGCCGGTGTTCGCGAAAGTCATCGGCCGCTCGCTGCGCCTGATGGGAGTGGCGCCGGATGAGCCGGTGGGTGAGGCCGAGCAGCTGCAGGCATCGCTCCAATGACCGCGGTCACCCCTGCAACAGCGACACGCCGCGTTCGGCTCGCCGAGATCGCCGCCGGCCTGGTCGAAGCGCCCGCGGCGCTCGAGATCAGCGATGTCACGCTCGACTCGCGCGCGGCCGGTCCTGGGACGCTGTTTCTCGCCTGCCGCGGCCAGGGCCGTCATGGTGCGCAGTTCGCCGGCGAAGCGCTGGCCCGCGGCGCGGCAGCGGTGCTCTACGAGCCGTTTCCCGGGGCACGGGAACTCATCGAGGCGGGTCTCAGGGAAGTGAGTCGCGCGCGCGAGGTCTTCGTCGCCCCTGTGCCGCAGCTCTCCCGGCAGGCCGGGGTCATCGCCGATCGCTTCTTCGACCGGCCTTCGCAGGCGCTGACGGTGGCCGGCATCACGGGCACCAACGGCAAGACGACCTGCGCGTGGCTTCTGGCGCAGGCCCTGACCCGCTGCAACCGTTCCGCGGCCTACATGGGGACGATCGGGTTCGGGTTGCCGGACGCGCTCGCCGCCACGGAGCACACCACTGCCGATGCCGTGTCGGTCCATCGTCGGCTGGCGCAGATGAGAGCGCTCGGTGCCGCGGCGGTCAGCATGGAGGTGTCCTCGCATGCGCTGGAGCAGGAGCGTGTCGGCGGGGTGCGCTTCCATACCGCGGCCTTCACGAACCTGACGCGGGATCATCTCGACTACCACGGGACGATGGCGGCCTACGGGGCGGCCAAGGCGCGCCTCTTCGCCTGGCCGGGCATCGCCCTGCGGGTGATCAACGTCGACGATGAGTTCGGTGCGCGGCTGGCGGGGCAACTATCCGCGGCGCAGCTGGTCACCACCAGCAGAGCCGGAACGGTGTTCGCCGCTCCCCCCGGGACGAAATGGGTCCGTGCGGCGCGCGTCGAGGCCATCGCCTCCGGTCTCGCGCTCGAGGTGGAGTCCAGCTGGGGCGCCGCGAAGCTGCGCCTGCCGCTGATCGGGGACTTCAACGCCGACAACGCTCTGACCGTGCTCGCGGTGCTGCTCGCCTGGGACATCCCGCTGGCGCAGGCCGCCTCCGCGCTCGAGTCCTGCCGCGCCGCGCCGGGCCGCATGGAGGCGTTCGGAGGCACCGAAGGAGCGCCGCTCGCGATAGTGGATTACGCCCATACGCCCGATGCGCTCGCGAAGGCGCTGCGCGCCGCGCGGCGGCACTGCCGCGGAAGGCTGCGCGTCGTCTTTGGCTGCGGCGGAGATCGCGACCCGGGCAAGCGCCCGATGATGGGCAGGCTGGCGGCCGAGCTCGCGGACGAATCGGTGGTGACCGACGACAATCCGCGCAGCGAGCCGCCGGAGCAGATCGTGCGGGAGATCGTGGCCGGCATGCCCCAAGGCGCCGCGGTGCGGGTCGAGCACGACCGCGCGCTGGCGATCCGGGCCACGCTCGAGCAGTCGGGTCCGCAGGATGTGGTGTTGATTGCCGGCAAGGGGCACGAGGAGTATCAGATCCATGGCAGCGAGCGGCGCCCGTTCAGCGATCAGAGCGTGGCGCGCGCGGCGCTCGAGGCAATGCAGCCGTGAGCGGCGAATCGACAATCGGGCGGACTCTGGGGAACTTCGCGCGGGCGTGCGGCGGGCGGCTCGAAGGCGCCGATCGCGCCTTCGCCGGCGTCTCGAGCGACAGCCGCTCGCTCGGCACCGGCGATCTCTTCATCGCCCTGCGCGGTCCGCGCTTCAACGGCAATGAATTCGTCGGCGCCGCGCTCGCCGCGGGCGCGGCCGGAGCGCTCGTGGATGCGCCGCAGCCGCTGGCGCTGGCGCAGATCGTCGTCGCCGACACCCAGGCCGCACTCTCGCGCGCGGGTCACGAGTGGCGCGAGGCACTCGCGATCCCGGTCATCGGCGTCGCGGGCAGCAATGGCAAGACGACGGCCAAGGAGATGACGGCGGCGATCCTCGCGCTCGCCGGCAGCACTCTGGCCACGCGCGGCAATCTCAACAACCACATCGGCGTCCCCCTGACGTTGCTGCGGCTCGAGCCCTCACACCGCTTCGCGGTCATCGAGATGGGCGCGAACCGCGCGGGCGAAGTGGCGGAGCTGGTCAAGGTGGCGCGCCCGACGGTGGGGCTGATCACCAACGCGGGAGCGGAGCATCTCGAAGGCTTCGGCAGCCTCGAGGGCGTGGCCCGCGCGGAGGGCGAGATGGTCGCGGGACTCGCGGCCGACGCCACCGCGGTGTTGAATGCGGACGATGAGTTCGCGAATCTCTGGCGCGGAATGACGGCCGCGCGGGTGGTCACCTTCGGCATCGCGAGCGCCGCGGACTTCCGCGCGTCGGATCTGCGCACCACCCTGGATGCGGACGGCTTCCTGACCCGGTTCCGACTGTCGAGCCCTCTGGGGCAGGCGCAGATCGAGCTGCATGTGGGAGGGCGACACAACGTCGCGAACGCGCTCGGCGCGGCCGCCGCCGCGGCTTCTGCCGGCGCAACGCTCGAGCACATCGTTGCCGGCCTCGGCGCGATGCGGCCGGTCCCCGGACGCCTGCAGCTGAAGCAGGCCGCCTGCGGTGCCTGGATCATCGACGATTCCTACAACGCCAATCCGAGCTCGGTACGCGCCGGCATCGAGGTGCTCGCCGAGGTCGAGGGCCGGCGCTGGCTGGTGCTCGGCGACATGGCGGAGCTCGGCGAGTTCGCGGCGCAGGCGCACGAGCAGATCGGCGCCTTCGCGCGCGAGCGCGGAGTCGAGCGCCTGCTGGCGACCGGCCCGCTGGCGGCGCTTGCCGCGGAGCGCTTCGGCGCGGGCGGCCAGTGGTTTCCGGACACGGACGCGTTGACTCACGAGCTGCTGCGCACGCTTGCCGCCGACACCGCGGCCGCCGGCAAGGAGCCATGGACGGCGAACGTGCGGCTGCTCGTCAAAGGATCGCGGGTCAACCGCCTGGAACGCGTGGTCGCAGCGCTCGTCGGACAGGCCCACGACAACCCGGACGGACATTAAGTGCTCTATTGGATCGCACAAAGACTGACGGGCTGGTACACCGGCTTCAACGTCTTCTCGTATCTGACCTTCCGCGCCATTCTGGCGACGGCCTCCTCGCTCGCGATCTCGCTCATCGTGGGGCCGGGCCTGATCGAGCGGCTGTCGCGCTACCAGATCGGGCAGGTCGTGCGGGATGACGGCCCCAAGACCCACCTCCCCAAGGCGGGCACGCCGACCATGGGCGGCACGCTCATCCTGGTGACTACGTTCGTGAGCACTCTCCTCTGGGCGGACGATTCCAGCCGTCTGATCTGGACGGTGCTCGGCGTGACCCTCGCCTTCGGCCTCATCGGCTTCTACGACGATTACCTGAAGCTCGTCGTGCGCAATCCGCGCGGGCTGGCGGCGCGCTGGAAATACCTGTGGCAGTCGGTGGCGGGGCTCGCCACCGCGGCAACGCTCTACTTCACCGCGACTCAGCCTTCCGAGAAGACCCTCTTCCTGCCTTTCGTGAAGTCCTTCGCCGAGCCGCTGTCGGCCGGAGCCTTCATCGCGATCGCCTATTTCATGATCGTCGGCATGAGCAACGCGGTGAATCTCACCGACGGCCTCGATGGCCTGGCCATCATGCCGGCCGCGCTGGTCTCCGCCGGGCTCGGCATCTTCGCCTATGCGAGCGGCAACCACGTGTTCGCGCATTACCTGCAGATCCCGGAGATCCCCGGCGCCGGGGAGCTTCTGATCTTCTGCTCGGCGCTGACCGGCGCGGGCCTCGGCTTTCTCTGGTTCAACGCCTATCCCGCGCAGGTATTCATGGGCGATGTGGGCGCGCTGGCGATCGGCGGGGCCTTGGGCGTCATCGCCGTCATCGTGCGCCAGGAGGTGGTCGCGCTCGTCATGGGGGGGCTCTTCGTGCTCGAGACCGCCTCGGTGATCCTGCAGGTTGCCTCCTTCAAGCTCACCGGGCGGCGCATCTTCCGCATGGCGCCGCTCCATCATCACTTCGAGCTCAAGGGCTGGGCGGAACCGAAGGTGATCGTGCGGTTCTGGATCATCTCGTTCCTGCTCGTGCTGGCGGGACTGGCCACTCTCAAGCTGCGATGAGCGCCACGACCCACAAGCCCTCTTCCGCCGTCATCGTCGGACTCGGCCGAACGGGACTCTCCTGCGCACGCTATCTGCGTGAGCACGGTTGGCGTCTCGCGGTCACCGACACGCGGCCGCAACCGCCGCAGCTCGCTGCGCTGCGCGCGCTCGATCCGGAGATTCCGGTGCGGCTGGGGGCGCTCGATACACGGCTCCTCGACGATGCGCTCTGCGTGGTCGTCTCCCCCGGCGTCTCGCTGGAGGATCCCTTCCTCGTCGAGGCTCGCCGCCGCCGCCTGGAGATCGTGGGCGACATCGAGCTCTTCGCGCGCGCGGTGGATGCGCCGGTCGCCGGCATCACCGGCACCAACGGCAAGAGCACGGTGACGACTCTCGTCGGCCGCATGGCGCTGCGGGCGGGGGTGCCGGTGCGGGTCGGCGGCAATCTCGGAGAGCCGGCGCTCGATCTGCTCGCGGCGGCGCGCCGCGCCGGCGAAGCCGTCGGCCTCTACGTGCTCGAGCTCTCGAGCTTCCAGCTCGAGGCTATCCATTCGCTCGACCTGGCGGCGGCAGCCGTCCTCAACGTGAGCCCGGATCACCTCGACCGCTACGCCTCCGTGGCGGCGTATGCGGAGGCGAAGGCCCGCATCTTTGCCCGCTGCGACACCGCCATCATCAACCTGGACGATCCGCTGGTTGTGGCCATGCCGCGTCCGGGTCAGCGCACGCTGAGCTTCTCTCTGCGCGCTGCGATCGGAGCGGATTACGCCGTGGCGATTCGCGAGGGCGCCGCGTGGCTGATGCGGCGCGGAGAGCCGCTGCTGCCGGTTTCGGCCCTGCGCATCCGCGGCCTTCACAATGCGGCCAACGCGCTGGCGGCGCTCGCGCTCGGCGAGGCGCTGGGCCTGCCGCTGCCGGCCATGCTCGCGGAGCTCGAGGCGTTTCCCGGTCTGGATCACCGCACCCAGTGGGTGGCGGAGGTGGCGGGCGTCACCTACATCGACGATTCCAAGGGCACCAATGTCGGCGCCACGATCGCGGCCGTCTCCGGCATGGACGGGCCCCTGATCATCATCGCGGGCGGGGAGGGTAAGAACCAGGACTTCGGGGCCCTCGCGGCGGCGTTCCGCGGCAAGGTTCGCCATACGGTGCTCATCGGGCGCGACGGGCGCCTGGTGGGCGAGGCGCTGCGCGGCGTGTGCACGATGGAGTACTGCGCTTCCCTGGAGGACGCGGTGCGCGCGGCCGCGGCCGCGGCCCGCTCCGGCGACACCGTGTTGCTCTCGCCCGCTTGCGCGAGCCTCGACATGTTCCGCGACTACGCGCATCGGGGCGCGGTGTTCGCGCGCGCGGTCAAGGAGTTGGCGGCGTGACGCAAGAGAGCCTGCGCGCTGCGGCCGGCCACACGACTCGCGGGCGTCCCGCGGCCATCCACATCGACACCGTGACGCTCGCGCTGGTACTGGCGCTGCTGCTCTTCGGACTGGTCATGGTGACCTCCGCCTCGATTTCCATGGCTGCGCAATACACGGGCAATCCCTTCTATTTCCTCGAGCGGCAGCTGCTGACGGCGGTTGCCGGCGTGGTGGCGGCGGTCGTGGTCTTCTCCCTGCCGATGGACCTCTGGGAGCGCTTCTCGCACCTGCTCTTCGCGGCCGCGGTCGTGATGCTGCTCGCGGTGCTGGTCCCCGGCCTCGGCGAGGTGGTGAACGGCGGCCGCCGCTGGCTGCGGCTCGTCGGCTTCAGCTTCCAGGTGTCGGAGCTCGCCCGGGTGCTGGTGCTGATCTGGGTCGCAAGTTATGCGGTACGGCGCCAGGACGAGCTGCGCGAGACCTTCACCGGACTGCTGAAGCCGCTGGGGCTGCTCGCGCTCATCGCGGCGCTGCTTCTCGGCGAGCCCGATTTCGGCGCCGCCTCGGTGCTCTTCGCCACCGGTTTCGGCATGCTCTTTCTCGCCGGCGCGCGGCTGCGCTACGTGCTCGTGCTGACCGCCGTGGCCGCCGCCGCCTTCGGCCTGCTCGCCGTCACGTCCGCTTACCGGCTGCGGCGTCTGACGGGCTTCATGGACCCGTGGGCCAATCCCTACAGCACCGGCTTCCAGCTCACCCAGTCGCTGATCGCGATCGGGCGCGGCAAATGGCTCGGCGTCGGGCTCGGCAACAGCGTGCAGAAGCTCTTCTACCTGCCGGAGGCGCACACCGACTTCCTGTTCGCGGTGCTCGCCGAGGAGCTGGGCCTGCTCGGGGTGCTGCTCACGCTCGGACTCTTCGTAGCGCTCATCTGGCGATCGTTCTACATCGCGCGGATCGCCGCGCAGGCGGGTCTCGATTTCCAGAGCTATCTCGCCGCGGGCTTCGGGCTCTGGCTCGGAATGCAGGCGTTCATCAACGTCGGCGTCAACATGGGCGTGCTGCCGACCAAGGGATTGACGCTGCCGCTCATGAGCTACGGCCGCTCGAGCCTGATCGTCACGCTCGTCTGGGTCGGAATGCTGCTGCGCATCTATCACGAGACGATGATGGAGCGGCGCGGCTCGGCCACGGTCATGTCGCGGGGGGCCTCGTGAGCGAGGGGCCCGTCCTGATCATGGCTGGAGGCACGGGGGGTCACGTATTCCCCGCCCTCGCGCTCGCGCGGCGCCTGCGCGAGCAATCGATTCAGGTCGTCTGGCTCGGCACGCGCCGGGGGCTCGAGGCCCGGGTCGTTCCGGCCGAGGGCATCGCCATCGAGTGGCTGTCGGTCGGCGGGCTGCGCGGCAAGGGATGGCGCACGCTGCTCGCGGCCCCGTGGCGGCTCGCCGTGGCGCTGGTGCAGGCCTTGCGCGTGATGGCGCGCCGGCGCCCCGCGCTCGTCGTCGGGCTCGGCGGCTTCGTCACCGGGCCGGGCGGCATCGCCGCGTGGCTCACCCGCCGGCCGCTCCTCATCCATGAGCAGAATGCGATCGCTGGCTTCACCAACCGCTGCCTGTCGCATCTGTCGCGCGAGGTGCTGCAGGCGTTTCCGGACAGTTTCGCCCCGGACACGAAGGCGCGCACCGTGGGCAATCCGGTGCGCCGCGACATCAGTGCGCTGAGGCCGCCGGCAGAGCGTTTCTCCGGCCGCGAGGGAGCCGTGCGCATCCTCGTGATCGGTGGCAGCCAGGGCGCCGTTCGGCTCAACACCGTCGTGCCGTATGCGCTGGCGCGCCTCGCGGGCACCATCCGCTTCGATGTCCGCCATCAGGCGGGAGAGCGTTGGATCGACGCGGGCCGGCAGAGCTACGCCGATGCGGGCGTGCGCGCCGACGTCCGGCCCTTCATCGAGGACATGGCCGAAGCCTACGACTGGGCGGATCTCGTCATCTGCCGCTCCGGAGCCCTCACCGTATCGGAGCTGGCCGCGGCCGGTATCGGGTCCGTGCTGGTGCCGTTCCCGGCCGCTGTCGATGATCACCAGACTCACAACGCGCAGTTCCTGGTGCGGGAAGGTGCCGCGGTGCTCATTGCCGACCGCGACCTGACCTCCGAGCGCCTGGCGGCGGAGCTGGAGCGGCTTTGCGCCGGCCGCGAGAAGCTCCTCGCGATGGCCGAGAGCGCGCGCCGGCTCGCACGGCCGGAGGCCACCGAGCAACTCGCCGCCTCCTGCCTGCGGCTCGCGAGGAGGGCCGCATGACAAAATCGTCTGGAACGATTTTGGACGGCGACAGCCGGCCCGAAGGGGTTTCCCGATGAGTCTCGATTCGCGCAAGCGGGGCTCAGAGGGCGCAGGGACGGAGCCTCGCAACGAGGAGCGGCGCACCCTGCTGGAGCGTCCCGCCGTCGAGCGGCGCAGGAGCTCCGATCGGCGCGATCGGATGCGCCGCATCAACACGATTCATTTCGTGGGGATCGGTGGCAGTGGGATGAGCGGCATCGCCGAAGTCCTGCTCAACCTCGGCTACGCGGTGCAGGGCTCGGACCTCAAGGCCGGCCCCGTGACGGAATGGCTCACCCGGCTCGGGGCGCGCGTGCGGCTCGGGCACGCGGCGCAGAACGTCGAGGGCGCGGACGTGGTCGTGGTCTCGAGCGCCGTCGCGAAGGACAACCCGGAGGTCGGAGCCGCCCTCGCGCGCCGCGTGCCGGTCGTCTCGCGCGCCGAGATGCTGGGCGAGCTCATGCGGTTCCGCTACTCGATCGCGGTGGCGGGTACGCACGGCAAGACGACGACCACCAGCCTCATCGCCAGCATCCTGGCGGAGGGCGGGGAGGACCCGACGTTCGTGATCGGAGGGCGGCTGAAGAGCGCGGGCAGCCACGCGCGCCTCGGCACCGGACGCTATCTCGTCGCCGAGGCGGACGAGAGCGATGCGTCGTTCATGCACCTGCAGCCCCTGACAGCAGTCGTCACCAACATCGACAACGACCACCTCGCGACCCACGGCGGGGACTTCGAGCGGCTGAAGCAGAGCTTCGTCGAGTTCCTGCACAACCTGCCGTTCTACGGGCTCGCGGTGCTGTGTCTGGACGATGAGAACGTGCGCGGCATCCTCGGGCGCATCGGCCGGCCGGTTCTGACCTACGGGCTCGAGGCGGCGGCCGACGTGCGCGCGGTCGAAGTCGCGCGGCTCGGGCTGCAGACCAGGATCCGCGTCGTGCGCTCGGGTGGCGACCCTCTCGAGGTCACCGTGAACCTGCCCGGCGCGCACAACGTCCTGAACTCGCTGGCGGCGATCGCGGTGGCGACGGAGCTCGGCATCGACGATGCCGCGATCGGGCGGGCGCTGGCCGGCTTTCAGGGCATCGACCGGAGGATGCAGCACATCGCCGAGGTCGATACCGCGGCCGGCAGGGTCACGGTGATCGACGACTACGGTCATCATCCGACCGAAGTGGCGGCGACGCTCGAGGCGCTGCGCCAGGGCTATCCGGGCCGGCGGATCGTGCTCGCATTCCAACCGCACCGCTATTCCCGCACGCACGATCTGATCGACGACTTCGGCAGAGTGCTGTCGACGGCCGACGTGCTCCTCGTCACGGAGGTTTACGCCGCCGGCGAGGCCCCGATCGCCGGTGCCGACGGGCGCGCGATCTGCCGCGCGGTGCGCAGCCGCGGACAGGTCGAGCCGCTTTTCGTCGAGCGCGTGGAGCAGCTCGCGGAATCGCTGAAGGACGTGCTGCGCGATGGTGACGTGGTCGTGACCATGGGCGCGGGCAACATCAGCGCCGTGGCGCACCGCCTCGAGGAGCGGCTCGCCACGCTCCTGCCGCGGAGGAGCGCCTGATGCTCGCCGTCGCGAAGGAGTTCCTGCCGCGCATCCGGCGCAACGAGCCGATGAGCCGCCACACCTCCTGGCACGTCGGCGGACCCGCGGAGATCTACTTCACGCCGAGCGACCGCGCGGACCTTGCGAGCTTTCTGCGCAGCCTGCCGTCCGAGGTCCCGGTGCACTGGGTTGGCCTCGGGAGCAACCTCCTCGTGCGCGACGGCGGCATCGCGGGCGTGGTCATCAGCACGCACGGCACTCTCGATCGGCTCGAGCGTGCCGGTCCCGACACGGTATACGGCGAGGCCGGGGTCGCCTGTGCGCGCATCGCCCGCCAGTGCGTCAAGTGGGGACTCGGTCCGGCGGAGTTCTTCGCGGGCATTCCCGGCACGCTGGGCGGCGCGCTCGCGATGAACGCCGGCGCCTTTGGCGGCGAGACCTGGCGGCACGTCGTGGAGGTCGAGACGATCGACCGCGGCGGCCGCGAGCATCGCCGCGGCGCGAGCGAGTACCAGGTGAGCTACCGTCACGTCGAGCCGCCGGCGGCGCAGGAATGGTTCCTGGCCGCGACGCTCAGGTTCGAAGAGCGCCCCCCGGAGCACCGCGGCGAGATCGATGCGCTCCTCGAGCGGCGCAAGGCGACGCAACCGATCGGTGAATGGAGCTGCGGCTCGGTGTTCACGAACCCGCCGGGCGATCACGCCGCGCGCCTCATCGAGGCCGCGGGGCTGAAGGGCCTGACGATCGGCGGCGCATCGGTGTCCGTGAAGCACGCCAACTTCATCATCAACAGCGGCGCGGCCACGGCCGCCGACGTCGAGCGTCTGATCAGGCGGGTGCAGGAGGATGTGCAGCGCGCTCACGGCGTGCGGCTCCATCCCGAGGTGCGCATCGTGGGCGAGGACGCGGAGGAGAGGCGCTGATGCGGCTCGCCTACGATCCGGCCCTCGCGCACCGCGCCGCGGACCCGAAGGAATTCGGTCGCGTGGCGGTGCTGCTCGGCGGTGATTCGAGCGAGCGGGAGATCTCGCTCCTCTCCGGCAACGCCGTGCTCGCGGCGCTCGGCCGCCGCGGGGTCGAGGCGGAGGCCTTCGATCCGCGCGAGCGCTCGCTGCCCGAGCTCATCGACCGGCGTTTCGATCGGGTGTGGATCGCCCTGCACGGACCCGGCGGCGAGGACGGAACCGTCCAGGGGGCGCTCGAGTATCTCGGCATCCCCTATACCGGTACCGGAGTGGCGGGCTCGGCCATCGGCATGGACAAGCTGCGCACGAAGCGGCTGGCGCAGGCGGTCGGGGTGGCGACCACCGACTCGGTGCAGCTCCATGGGCCGCAGGACTTCGAGCTCGCACTGGAGCGGCTGCGGCTGCCTCTGATCGTAAAGCCCGCCAGCCAGGGCTCCAGTGTCGGGATGACCAAAGTCGAGAGCGCCGAGGCCCTTCCCGCCGCCTACGCCGCGGCGGCCGCAGTCGACCGCAGCGTGTTCGCCGAGCCGTGGATCAGCGGCCGCGAGTACACGGTGGCGCTGCTGCAGGGCGCGGCATTGCCGTCGATCCGCATCGAGACCCCCCGCGCCTTCTACGATTACGAGGCGAAGTACTTCCGCGACGACACGCGCTACGTCTGTCCTTCGGGTCTCTCGCAGCCCGCCGAGCAGCACCTGCGCAGCCTCGCCCTGGCGGCATTCGCGGCCGCGGGCGGTGAAGGCTGGGGACGGGCGGATTTCATGATGGATGCCGCCGGGCGGCCGCTGCTGCTCGAAGTCAACACGGTGCCCGGGATGACGAGCCACAGCCTGGTGCCGATGGCCGCGCGGGCCGAGGGCATCGATTTCGACGAGCTCGTGTGGCGAGTGCTCGAGACGAGCTTCGTGCGGGTTCCCGGGGCGCCGGGTCTCGCCAGGGCGGGTCTCGGCGGCAGGGGGGGCGGCTGATCATGCGATTGCCGTTCAAGGGGAAGCGTACCCGCAACCGCATCAGGGCGCGGGAGGAGGCGGCCGCGCGGCCGCGGCTCCCGTGGCACGCCATCGCCAAGGCGCTCGCCATCGGCGGCACGGCGCTCGCGACCTTCTGCGTCGTCTTCT
>DASTAC010000041.1:0-13494 GCA_035713045.1 Steroidobacteraceae bacterium | reverse complement strand
AAGCCTGCTCACCGCCGCGGGACTGCCCGAGCTCATCGCCGACGACCGCTCAGGCTACGAGCGCCTCGCCATCGCGCTCGCCACCGACCCGCAGCGTCTCGCGCTCCTGCGCCAGAAGCTCGCCGACAACCGCTCCCGCTGCCCCCTGTTCGATACCGGCGCCTCCACCCGCAACATCGAGAGTCTCTATGAGCAGATGTACGACCGATACCACGCCGGCCTGCAACCAGAGCACTTGCCAGCCTCGAGTCTGCGGGCTTGAACAACCCCCGGACGAAGAATGGACACTCCAGCCGACCAGCTGAAATACGCCGCCGCGACCCCGGCGCTTCACGCCTTGCACGCGCGGAAGGGCATTACACGTCTGTAACCCGGAGTGCACGCTCTTCGAGAACACTCCGTTCGCTTTTGCGCATCACGACTCCCCGCTCCGCAACATCATTTGAAACATCTCTTCCGAGAAACCCGTAATGGACACCGTAACCGCGATCATCACCACTCACAAACGCCCTCTGCTCTTGCGGCGAGCGCTGATGAGCATTCTTTCGCAAGTCACGGAAGGATTACGCATCGAACTCATCGTTTCCGACGACGATGCCGAGGCCTCCGGCTTGCAGGCCGTGACCAGCATCATCGGAAACGCGGGAACAATTTCTCTTCGTTACCTGAAACGCCCACCGGACGTTTCCGGCGTGGCCGCATCCCGCAACCGGGCGCTGGCCCAGGCGACCGGCGAATGGGTTCTCTTTCTTGACGATGATGATGCACTGCGTCCCAACGTAATTTCCTCTCTCTTGCGTTGTGCAAAGGAGAGCAACGCACAGGCATGCATCGGCAACTACAGAATATGCAAAGAGTGCGCGAATGGGCAGATCACCGAAATTCAAGAAATTCAAGTTACCGACGCTCGCTTGTACGAACGTCTTCTGGTCAGCAACTTCATTCCAATCGGATCCTTCATCATTCAAAGGTCGCAGATACGCTCGCTCTTCAACGAGAACCTGAAGACCCTCGAGGATTGGCTGTTTCTCTTGGACAACTTCGTCAGCGCTCGTGTTGCGGTACTGAATCAGAATGTCGTTGACGTCTATATCTCGACAGACGGTGCGCGCTCACACCGCAATACGGAAAGTGGTCAAAGACAGACGGCCGGGGATTATGCGCGGATATACTCTCTGCACCCAAACGCCGCGCTTTATCAGGCACGCCGCAATCTGCTCTCGCGCTTTCCGCCCGTGTCGACGAGCGAGCTGATCGGCGCCCCTGAGAAGACCGTTTCCCTGGACGATGTCGTAACGACATCACAAGGAAGATTTTTCATCGCCAATCGAAATGAGACGATTCAACGCGCCCTCCTCGAGCAGGGCGCTTTCGAGCCGCTGGCGGCAAACGTCGCGATCGCCGTTTCGCGCTTGATGCCCGGCCGCATCATCGACATAGGAGCGAATATCGGCACGTTCACCGTGCCAGTAGCCAAGGCGCGGCCGGACGCTCTCGTAGTTGCGGTGGAGCCGCAGCAATTTGTGTTTCGGCACCTGTGTGCAAACACCCTCCTCAATCGCCTGAACAATACCGCGCTGCTCCAGGCGGCCGTCGGCAATACCGATAGGGGAGCATCCGTAAGAGTTCCGCGTTTCGACGTATACGAGGAGGCCTACACGGGGTCCGTATCCCTCGACAAAGAGGTCATGGAGATCCGCAGCCGGATTCCGAACGTCGCCGAACCGAATGTGCGTGCATCGGTTTACGACGACGTCTCGCTGTTTTCGCTCAGCCAGATCATTGGCGCCAATCCCGTGAGCTTCATCAAGCTCGACGTCGAAGGAATGGAACTCGAGGTGCTGCAAAGTGGGGAAGAGAAAATCCGGGAGCGACGCCCGTTTCTATACTTCGAAACCTGGACCCTCCCGGATTTCGAGCCGCATCGGCACAGGCTGCTCGGTTTCGTAAAGGGCCTTGGCTACCTGGTGATTGCCGCCGGGAATGACTGCTTCGCATTCCATCCCGAGTCCATTGATCCCGGCCTCGTCAAGAATTCCCTTGCCGCGCACCTGCCGAGTTAGATCGGCCGTGGCAACCAGAGCCGTTCCAAGTAGAAGATCGCATGGCGCGTCCTTACACTGCTTCCCCCTCATAGACCTGCGCCAGCGGCAGCGCCAGGCCGATGGAGCGCAGCTCCAAAAGCGAGTCCATGGCGCCGAGGACCGCCGGTGTCCAGCTCTCTTCGCGGCGAAGCAAAAGAGGCGTTACCAGGTCATGCTCGAGCCGAATCGCCGCGAAGCTGCGCCAGGCGGGCGGCGGTAAACTCTCGCGGGGCATCGCCCAGGCCGCGGATCGACTCTGAGCCCGCGGGTCGGCGCGGGCCGGACGTCAGCCCACGAACCGCCGCGCGTTCCGGAACAGCCGCATCCAGCCGCTGTACTCCCCCGCATCGCGCGGCCGCCAGGAGTTCTGCACGTAGCGAAACGACCGCTCCGGGTGCGGCATCGTGATGGTCACGCGCCCGTCCAGGTTACTCAGCGCCGCGATACCGAGAGGCGAGCCGCTGGGATTGAACGGATAGCGGGTAGCGACACTGCGGTCGTGGTTGACGTAACGGAAACCGACGAGGCCGCGGCGCACGTATTCCTCGGCCGCGGTGGCGGACTCGAACTCGGCGTGTCCCTCCCCGTGCGCCACCGCGATCGGCAGGAACGAGCCCTCCATGCCGGTGAGCAGCACCGAGGGCGAGCGCAGGATCTCGACCAGCGAGAAGCGCGATTCGTACTGCTCGCAGCGGTTGGTCACGAAGCGCGGCCAGTGATCGGTTCCGGGAATGATGCGCTTGAGCGCAGCAAACATCTGACAGCCGTTGCAGACGCCGAGAGCGAATGTGTCCGGCCGCTCGAAAAACCCCTGGAATTCCTCACGGAGCGCGTCGTTGAAGAGGATGGACTTCGCCCATCCCTCGCCCGCTCCGAGGACATCTCCGTAGGAGAACCCCCCGCACGCGATGAGTCCCACGAACTCCGCGAGGCGATGACGCCCGGACACGATGTCCGTCATGTGCACGTCGTAAGGGGCGAACCCCGCCTGGTCGAATGCCGCCGCCGTCTCGGTGTGGCTGTTGACGCCCTGCTCCCTGAGCACCGCGATCTTCGGCTTCACACCACGAGACACGTAGGGCGCCGCGACGTCCTCTTCGGGATCGAAGCTCAAGGCGACATTGAGGCCCGGATCGGACGCGGCGGTCTGCGCCGCGTACTCCTCGTCGGCGCACTGCGGATCGTCTCGCAGCCGGCGCATCCGCCAGGAGGTCTCGGACCAGGCCGCGCGAAGGTCCGTCCAGGACTCCTCGAGCACGCGCTCGGCGCCGAGGTGGACACGGATGCGCAGATCCTGCACCGGCGCCCCGATGCTCACCGCCATAGACGCGAGCCCGTGGCGCCCGAGGATCTCGCGGAGCCTCCCCTCGTCGGCGGCCGCGATCTGCACCACGACGCCAAGCTCCTCCGCGAAGAGCTGGGCTGCCGCCGATCCGCGCTGGGGCGGCAGCCGCACATCGAGTCCACAGTGGCCGGCGAACGCCATTTCCAACAGGGTCGCGAGCAGTCCGCCGTCGGAGCGGTCGTGGTAGGCGAGCACGAGGCCGGCCTGCCTCAGCTCCGCCAGCGCCGCGGCGAGCCGTACGAGGCGGCCGCTGTCATCGAGATCGGGCGGCTCCGAGCCGAGCTCGCCATGAACCTGCGCGAGGGCGGAGCCGCCCAGCCGGTTGCGGCCCGCGCCGAGGTCGATGAGCCACAGTGCCGTCGGGCCATGCTTGACATGAAGCGCAGGCGTCCAGGTTCGCCGCGCGTCATCTACGGGCGCAAACGCTGAGACAATGAGCGATACCGGCGCTACGACGCTGCGGTGCACTTGCCCGTCCTGCCACTGGGTGCGCATCGACAGCGAGTCCTTGCCCACCGGGATGGCGATCCCGAGCGCCGGGCACAGGTCCTTGCCGATGGCCTGCACCGTCTCGTAGAGCGCCGCGTCCTCGCCGGCCTCGCCGCAAGCCGCCATCCAGTTGGCGGAGAGGCGAATGCGGTCGAGCGACGGAACGTCCGCGGCCAGAATGTTGGTGATGGCCTCGCCGACGGCAAGGCGTCCCGAGGCCGGCGCGTCGAGCACCGCCACCGGCGTACGCTCGCCCATCGACATCGCCTCTCCCGCATGGCCGCGATAGTCGGCCACCGTCACTGCCACATCGCTCACCGGGACCTGCCACGGCCCGACCAGCGGATCGCGGCTCACCATGCCGCCGACGGTCCGGTCGCCGATGGTGATGAGGAATGTCTTGTCGGCCACGGCCGGCAGGCGCAGCACCCGGTATACCGCCTCGCGCAGCTCGAGGCGGCCGAGATCGAGCGGCCGCGGCTGCGTCGGGACGCTGTGCACGTCACGCACCATGCGGGGCGGCTTGCCGAGCAGCACCTCGAGCGGCATGTCCACCGGCTCGCCGCCGAGGAGCGGGTCCGCGACCGTCAGCCGGCCGGTGCCGTCGATCTCCCCGATCACGGCGTAAGGACAACGCTCCCGGCCGGCGATGGCGGCGAAGGTCGCAAGCGCCTCCGGCGTGACCACGACCACATAACGCTCCTGCGCCTCGTTGCACCAGAGCTCGAGCGGCGACATGCCGGGCTCCGCGCTCGGGATGGCGCGCAGATCGATCCGCGCGCCTCGCTCGCTGTGCGCCACGGCTTCGGGGACCGCGTTGGAAAGGCCCCCGGCGCCGACGTCGTGGATGAGAAGAATCGGGTTCTCCTCCCCCAACGCCCAACAGCCGTCGATCGTCTCCTGCGCGCGGCGCTGGATCTCCGCGTTGCCCCGCTGCACGGAGGCGAAATCGAGGTCGGCGCTCGAGGCGCCGCTGCCGACCGAGGAGGCGGCCCCACCGCCGAGGCCGATGAGCATGGCGGGCCCCCCGAGCACGATGAGCTTCGCGCCGACGGGCACTTCGGACTTCTCGACGTGCGGCCGGCGGATGTTGCCGAGGCCGCCCGCGATCATGATCGGCTTGTGGTAGCCGCGCACACGGCCCGGCAGGTCGCCCGCGACGGCGAGCTCGAAGGTGCGGAAGTACCCGCAGATCGCCGGCCGGCCGAACTCGTTGTTGAAGGAGGCGGCGCCGATCGGCCCCTCCAGCATGATCTCGAGCGCCGAGGCGATGCGCCCGGGGGCGGCCGCGGGCGGCTCCCACGGTCGCTCGTAGCCCGGGATGCGCAGGCTCGAGACCGAGAAGCCGACGAGGCCCGCCTTGGGCCGCGCGCCGCGGCCGGTCGCCCCCTCGTCCCGGATCTCCCCGCCCGAGCCGGTGGCGGCTCCGGGGAACGGTGAGATCGCGGTGGGATGGTTGTGGGTCTCGACCTTCATCAGGATATCGATCGGCTCGCGGCTCTCGCGATAGGCGCCCGATCCGGGGTCCGGGAAATACCGCAATCCGGTCGTCCCCTCGATGACCGCCGCGTTGTCGCGATAGGCGGAGAGGACGCCCTGCGGATGGCGGGCGTGCGTATGGCGGATCATCGCGAACAGCGATTCGTCCCGCTCGCGGCCGTCGATGATCCAATGGGCGTTGAAGATCTTGTGCCGGCAGTGCTCGGAGTTCGCCTGCGCGAACATCATGAGCTCGGCGTCCGTCGGGTCGCGGCCGAGCTGACGGAAGCTCTCGAGCAGGTAATCGATCTCGTCCTGCGAGAGGGCGAGGCCCATGGCGCGATTCGCCTCCGCGAGCGCAGCGGCCCCGCCCGCGAGCGGGATGCGCGTTGCGGGTCTCGGCGCCGAGTGGCCGAAGAGCCGGCCGGCCTGGGCGTCATCGAGCAGCGCGGTTTCGGTCATCCGATCGAGCAGCGCGGGTGCGATCTGCAGCAGCCGCTCGGGCCCGAGCGGCCCAGGGCCCGTGATGCGGTACTCGATGCCGCGCTCGATCCGCTCCACGGCGGTGAGGCCGCAAACGTGCGCAATGTCGGTCGCCTTGCTCGACCAGGGGGAGATCGTCCCCTCGCGGGGCATCACGAGCAGCCGCTCGCCCGTGGCGCGGTGCGCCGCGGCACGCGGTCCGTAAGTCAGAAGCTGCTGCAGGATCCGCCGCTCCGCGTCGGTGAGCGGCCGCGCCAGCGCCGCGAAGTGC
This sequence comes from Steroidobacteraceae bacterium, assembly GCA_035713045.1. GTDB lineage: Bacteria > Pseudomonadota > Gammaproteobacteria > Steroidobacterales > Steroidobacteraceae > 13-2-20CM-66-19. Next base: position 7,343 of record DASTAC010000041.1, on the reverse strand, counting down.
ATGAAGCGCGCCGCGAGCCCGGTCACGCCCGATTCCACGGCGGCGATCCGGGCGAGAAGCTTCTCGATGCGAAAGCCGGAGAGCGCCGGACCGCCGGGCAGGGCGAGCAGCGGCATCTATCTCTTCTCCCCCGTCGGGGGCGTGTACAGGGGGATGGGAAACTGCGTCACATTGGCGCCCCCCTCGAGCGTCGTGATCTTGCTCACCCCCTGCTTCTTGACCTCGTCGATCCGCAGCACCGAGTGCAGCGGCAGGAAGGTGCGCTTGACCCCGGCGAACTCGCCCTTGATGCGCTCCTCGGAGGGGTCCAGGACCACCGAGGAGCGCTCGCCGAAGACCAGCTCCTCGACCTCGATGAACCCGAAGAGATCCCCGTGGCCGACCTTGCGGGCGTAGATCTCGTAAATCTTGCCCTGGTTCACGAACATGATGCGGAAAATGTGACTGGCTGCCATGGCTCGGGTGAGGCCCGCTGCTAGTTTGGAGCGGCCATTATATTGCCGGGCGCGCCGGGGAAGCTGCCGCGTCCGATGCAATGGCTCGGGAATTTGCAGCAAAGGCCACTTGACTTCGGGGCACCATGTCGCTTCGCCTGCGCGTCGTCAGCGATCATCGGCGGCTGCTCGCTGATCGCCATACTGTCGTTTTCGGCGCGAGCGGCGGCTCGATCGGACGCTCGGGCGAGAACGATTGGGTGCTGCCGGACCCGCTGCGCTACGTTTCCGCGCACCATGCCCGCGTGCATTTCCGCGACGGGCACTTCTATCTCGAGGATCTGAGCACCAACGGAGTGTTCGTCAATGACCAGCCCCAGCCCCTCTCGGCGCTGGGATCGAGCGGCTATCGGCTGAAAAACGGCGATCTGCTGCGGTTCGGCGATTATCAGGTCGTCGTGGCCATGGAGAGCGAGACGGCACCGGAGATCCCCCAGCTCGACCATGCCGCGGCGGTGCCGACCAGCATCCATGCGCTGCATCCGATCGGGCGCGCCGCGCAGACCGACATCGGCGCCGTGCTCGACCTCGAGGAGCTGCTGGTGAGCGAAGCCGCGCCCTCGGGCACCTTTCAGCCGGTGAACGCCTACGGCCAGGCCATCGCCCCGGCGCGAGCCTCGAGCGCGGCCGCCGCCCCGCCGGCCATGCGCCCGGCGGCCCGCGAGCCGCCGGAGCCGAGCGACGATTCCATCGCGCGGCGCATCGCGCGCCTCGCCAAAGCCGCCGGCCGCGACTCCCGCGGCGCCAGCGCGCCGGCCCTCTACGATGTGCACTCGGGGCTGCAGGCCTTCTGTCGCGGTGCGGGGATCGACCCCGAGCAGCTGCCGGCGGAGGCGCAGACCCGCCTCCTGCACCTCACGGGGCAGCTCCTGCGGGAAGCCCTGGTGGGCCTGAAGGACCTGGAGCGCTCTCGCAGCGAGATCCGCGACCGCTTCCACATCGAGGCCGCGCCGCCCGAGCCCGACGATCCGCGGCCCTCACTGGGACGGGCCACCGTCGATGAGCTGCTGCTGCAGCTTCTCGTGCGTCACGAGAGCCGCAGCGTCGATGCCGTGCAGTGGCTGCGCGAAGCCGTCGCCGAGGCAAAGGCGCACGAGCACGCCACCGGGCAGGCGATGCGCGGTGCCCTGATCGAGTTCCTCGACCGGCTGGATCCGGCGGAGCTCGAGGCCCGCTTCGAGCGGGCCGCCCGCCGCGGCAAGGCTCGCTCGGCCGACAAGTCCCAGTACTGGGATCTCTTCACCACCTTCTATCGCAATCTCATCGAGATGCCGGCCGACCACCTGCCGCACACGTTCGTCGAGGCGTTTGCCGCGGCGTATCGCGAAGCAGCGAAGAAGAAGTAGCGCTACGTCCCTTTGAGCTCGATCTTGTTGCCGTCAGGATCGCGCACATAGAGAGACGGCCCCTCACCTCCCGCTCCATACCGCGCGCCGGCTTCCACGACCGGTACGTGCATTGCCGTCAGGTGCGCACGCAACGCGGCCTCGTCGAAGGGAGCTATGCCGAGAGCGAAATGGTCGATGTTGGGCCGGCGCGGATCGGCCGCATCGGCCCGGCCGGCCGGGATCAGATCGATCAGGGAGCGGCCGGCGCGCAGCTGAACGAGGCCGAGCTCGGGCTGCTCCCGCTCCACGACCAGGCCGAGCACGTCGCGATAGAAGGCGAGCGCCCGCGCCGGGTCGGTCGTGCGGACGACGACGTGATCGATGCCAGTGACCTCGAATTTGCGCATGCGTGACCTGTACCTGGACGCCGGGCTCGCCGCGGGACTGCCGGTCCCGCTAGCGCGGCGCCTTCTTGCGGGGGGTCCCGGACTTCGCCGATCTCGCACAGAGTGCGATGAATCCCGCCGCCATGAAGCTCGCGAGCCGCTCCTTGACGGCGGCGAAATCCTCCGAGTCGCACACCCCTCCCGAGAGCCTGTCGATGCGGCCGGTCCTCGCCAGCGTGTGCATGAATGCCCCGGTGACGAAGTCGTAGCCCCAGAAGATGTCGGCGTCGGAGCACCCCGGCAACGCCTTCTTCAGGATCCCGATCAGCTTGAGGACCACCGGGTCGAAGTGCAGGTCCATCATGGCGGCGCCCTCGGTGGAATTGCTCACCTGCGCCGCGAAGGCCGCGAAATTCTTCCAGCCTTCCCCCCCATTGCCGTAGAGATCGAGGTCGGTATCCAGGAAGGCGCGCAGAGCGCCCTCGACGGTCGGCGCACCGCCGCATTCGCGATCGTAACGATCCAGGGCATCGAGCCGTCGGCTGCTCGTGATTCCCGCGCGCCGGGTGAACACCGCCTCGAAGAGGCGACGCTTGTCGACGAAGTAGTAGTGCATCAGCGAGGTATGGACGCCCACTTTCTGGGCGACATCGCGCAGCGTCACCCCATTCAGTCCGTGTTTCGAGAAGAGGTACTCCGCGGCGTCCAGGATTCGCTCGAGCGTTTCGGCGCGCTGCTCCGCCTTGGTGCGGGGCTTCGTCTTGTTCGCGGGACGTCTCGGCATCGTTGCAACCTTCGCTGAGCGGGACCTGCCGGCGCAGAGACTACCACCGCCGCCGCCCCGGCTGCGGCTTGTGAAGTTAATTCACACATGAGTTAATATCGGACAGGGCACCATGCCGCCCGCTGGGGGACGAGGAGCACATATGCAGGGCTTACTGGGCGATCGCATCGCAGTGGTCACCGGCGCGGGCCGTGGGCTGGGCCGAGCGCACGCCCTGGCGCTGGCGCGCCACGGCGCGCGGGTTCTGGTCAACGACCTGGATGCGGGCGCCGCCGCGCAGGTCTGCCGCGAGATCACGCAGCTCGGGGGCGAGGCCCTCTCCGACAGCGCGAACGTACAGGACGCCGGGGCGGTCGACCGCATGGTGGCCGCGGCGCTGCGCCACTGGGGACAGGTGGACATCCTCGTCAACAACGCCGGAATTCTGCGCGACCGCACCTTCGCCAAGCTCGACGTGGCGGATTTTCGCCTCGTGATGGACGTTCATCTCATGGGGTCCGTCCATTGCACGCGGGCCGTATGGCAGCACATGAAGGAGCGCGGCTACGGCCGGGTGGTGCTGACGACCTCCTCCTCCGGGCTCTACGGCAACTTCGGACAGACCGCCTATTCGGCGGCGAAGATGGCCCTCGTAGGCCTGATGCAGACGCTCGCGCTCGAAGGCGAGCGCCACGGCATCCGCGTCAACTGCCTCGCGCCGAGCGCCGCGACGCAGATGACGGGCGAGCTCTGGTCGCCCGAGGAGCTCGCCGCCCTCGAGCCGCATCGGGCCAGCCCGGCGGTGGTCGCGCTCGCGAGCGAGCGGGCGCCGAACAAGTGCATCCTGTTGGCCGGCGCGGGCAGCTTCAAGCTGGCTCACATCACGATGACACAGGGCGTGTATCTGCCCGACGAGGAGCATGCCGCCGAGCAGATCCTCGATGGGTGGCACCGGATCGCGGATCGCACCGGCGAGCTCGTGCCCGCCACCGGATTCGAGCAATATCGGTTCGAGGTGGCGCAGGCCCGTGCGCATTCGCCGGGAGCGAAGTCATGACCGCCGTTTTCGTCGTCTCCGCTGTGCGCACCGCCATCGGCTCCTTCGGCGGCTCGCTGCGGCGCTTCGAGCCCGGCGATCTCGCCGCGGAGTCCAACGAGGCCTTCGCCGCCCAGGCTTGCGCGGTATCGTCCGAGCTCGGCCTCGATCCGGCGAGAACGAACCCCAACGGAGGGGCCATCGCGCTCGGACATCCGATCGGCGCCACCGGCGCCATTCTGGTCACCAAGCTCGTTCACGAGCTGCATCGCAGCCAGGGGCGCTATGGGCTCGCCACGATGTGCATCGGCGGCGGACAGGGCATCGCGGCAATCTTCGAACGCGTGCGAGGATGAGAATGAACGCAATGCCTGCCGCTGGATCCGCCGCCGGCGGTGAGCATGCCGTCACCTCGGCACGCGCCCGGGTCGTCCTCTACACGCTCTGCGCCGTGTACGTGCTCAACTTCCTCGATCGCTCGCTCCTCGGCATTCTGGCCAAGCCCATCGAGGACTCGCTGCACATCTCCGACGGACAGCTCGGGCTGATCGCGGGCCTCTACTTCGCGTTCTTCTACTGCTTCATCGCCATCCCGATCGGCTGGCTCGCCGACAAGACCAATAGGGTCAATGTTCTCTCCGCGGCCTGCGCGATCTGGAGCCTCGCGACCGCGGGCTGCGGCCTCGCCACCACCTACCCGCGCCTCGTCCTCTCGCGCATGGTGGTGGGCGTCGGTGAGGCGGGCGGCGTACCGCCCTCCTACGCGCTCATCACGGACTATTTTCCGCCCGGCCGGCGCGGCGCCGCCTTCGGAATCTACAACCTGGGGCCGCCGATCGGGGCGGCGCTCGGCATCGCCTTCGGCGCCGCCGTTGCCGCCGCATTCAACTGGCGCGATGCATTCCTCGCCATCGGCGCGATCGGAATCGTCGCCGCCGTTGCCCTGCGGCTGATCATCCGCGAGCCCCGCCGCGGCGGCCTCGACCGGACTCCCGCCGCGCCAGCATCACCAACAAGCTTCTGGGACACGGTGAGGACGTTCTTCTCGCGCCCGGCGCTGGTGCTCGCCGCGCTCGGCAGCGGCGCCACGCAGCTCGTCACCTACGGCGTCGGCAACTTCACCACGCTCTTCCTCATGCGGGAGAAGGGCATGACCCTCGACCAGGTCGCGGTCTGGTACGCCCTGGTGGTGGGCATCGCCATGAGCGCGGGCATGCTGGTCTCCGGGCGGATGCTCGATCGCTTCGTGCGTCGCTCGAGGACGGCCTATGCCACGCTGCCCGCCGTATCGCTCGCGCTCGCGATTCCGTTCTACCTGGGATTCGTCTGGGCGCCATCCTGGCGGGTCTCGCTGCTCTTTCTCAGCGCGCCGATGTTCCTCAACTACTTCTATCTGGCTTCCTCGATCGCACTCGTCCAGGAGGAGGTGCGTCCGGATCAGCGCGTCATGGCGGGCGCCCTGCTGCTGCTCGTCATGAACTTCATCGGCCTCGGCTTCGGCCCGACCTTCGTCGGCGCCGCGAGCGACTTCCTGCACGCCAGCCATCCCCAGCACTCGCTGCAGCTCGCGCTCTATTCGATGACGCCGTTCTATGTCGTCGCGATCCTCATCTTTCTGTGGCTGGCCCGCGTTCTGCGGCGGGAGAGCCGCCCCAACGAAAGCACCGCCCCATGAAACTGACTCGACGTACCGGTGTGCTCGCCGGCGCGGCCGCATGCCTCGCCGCCATGTCCCCCTCATTCGCGACCGGGGGTCCGGCCGCGCCGGCGAATGCTCTGCGCCAGAGCGCCCCCACCGTCGATCCTCCGGCGGGCAGGCTGCGGGGCGAGGTCGAAGGCAATCTGCGGGTGTTCAAGGGCATTCCCTACGCCGAGCCGCCTGTCGGCCCGCTGCGCTGGAGACCGCCCGTGCCGATGACGCGGTGGCACGGCGTTCGTGAGGCGACGGCCTTCGGGCCCGCCTGCTACCAACCCGAGGGACCGCCGGGCGTCTATTGGGAACGGCCGATGCCGATGAGCGAGAACTGCCTTTCGCTCAATATCTGGGCGCCCGCCAATGCGCACCACGCGCCGGTGCTCTTCTGGATCTACGGCGGAGCCCTCTGGGCCGGGGCGAGCCGCGATCCGCTCTATGACGGCACGCAGCTCGCCGAGCGCGGCATCGTCGTGGTCAGCATCAACTACCGCCTGGGCGTGCTCGGCTGGCTGGCGCTGCCGCAGCTGAGCGCGGAATCGCCGCAGGGCGTCTCGGGAAACTACGGCCTGCTGGATCAGATCCAGGCGCTCAAATGGGTGCGGCGCAACATCAGCGCCTTCGGCGGCGATCCGTCCAACGTGACCATCGCCGGTGAATCCGCAGGCGCTCTCAGCGTCATGTACCTGATGGTTTCGCCCGAGGCGCACGGGCTCTTCGCGAAGGGCATCGTGCAGAGCGGCTACATGGTCTCCATGCCTTCGCTCAAGTTAAGCCGCTACGGCATGCCCTCGGCGGAGCAAAGCGGGCTGCAGCTTGCCGCGGCGCTGCACGCGCCAAGTCTCGCCGCCCTGCGCGCAATGCCTGCGGGCAAGCTGACCGACGCCGCCGCGGCCGCCCGCTTTGGACCCTGGGGCGTGGTCGACGGCCACGTGTTCCCGCATCAGATGGTCACCGTCTTTGCCAAGGGCGATGAGGCCCGCGTGCCGATTCTCGCCGGCTTCAACAGCGGCGAGATCCGCTCACTGAGGATCCTCGCGCCGCACGCTCCCGCGAGCCGCGCCGAATACGAATCGGTCATTCGTGACCGCTATGGGGATCTCGCGCCCCAGTTCCTGCGGCTCTATCCCGCCAGCGACATGAAGGAGAGCATCCTCGCAGCAACGCGCGACGCTCTTTACGGCTGGACCGCGGAGCGCCTGGTGCGCAGGCAGACCGCGCTGGGACTGCCGTCCTACCTCTATCTTTTCGACCACGGCTACCCTGCCGAAGACGATGCCGGCCTGCACGGGTTTCACGCGAGCGAGCTGCCTTTCGTCTTCGGCACCCTGAACGGCACGCCGCCGCTCTGGCCGAAGATCCCGGCTTCAGCCCGGCAGGTGGCGCTGTCGCAGGCGATGCTCGACTACTGGAGCAGCTTCGTGCGCACGGGGCGGCCTCAGGCCGTACACCAGCCGGATTGGCCGGCATTCGGGCCACACGGCGCCTACATGCACTTCACCGATGCGCCGCACCCCTCGACAGGGCTGATGCCCGGGATGTACCGGCTCAACGAATCGGTGGTCTGCCGCCGCTGGGCATCCAGGAAGCAGCCCTGGAACTGGAACGTCGGACTCTGGTCCCCGAAGCTTCCTCCGGCGACG
>DASTAC010000040.1:0-36239 GCA_035713045.1 Steroidobacteraceae bacterium | reverse complement strand
CGGTAATACTCATCCGACACCATCGTCGTCGGTCCGATGCGGGAGCTCAGAGCGAAGAGCTCGTGCTCCGTGAAGCCGGCGTGGGCGCCGAGCTCGTTGCGGAATTTGCCGGCGAGCCGGGCCCGCCAGTCCGCGGCGTTCCAGCGGACCTTGTTGGCGAGAGTGGCATCGGCGCTGCCGAGATATCCGAGGAGACGCCGCCGGTTGGGCGTGCCCAGGCAGAAGGGCATTCCGGGCTTCAGCACGCGGCGTATGCCGGCGATGACCTGCTCCGGCGGCACGATGTGCTCGAGCGCATGGAAGGAATACACGAGGTCGAAACTGTCGGAATCGAAGCTCATCTGGCGCGCGTCCATGCGCAGGAACTCGACGCCGGCCCGCGGCCGGAAGTCATCGCCGAGGTCTATGGCCGTGACCGGGCAGCGAAAGAACTCGGAGAGGACCTGCGCCTCCTGGCCGTCCCCGCATCCGACCACGAGGATGGAGTTGATGCGCACCGTCTGCCAGCGCTCGTGGACGATGCGAGCGAAGGAAATCGTCTTTTCTGCGGCCAGCATGGATCCTGCTTCGAAGCTGTGAAGCTTCCGCCGCAGCAGGTTTCATGCCGTCCTGGCGGCGCCCGGGATCGGGCCCGGGCGCCGCGGGGCGGTCAGTTCACGATCGTGCTGACGGGAGAGGACAGCGGACTCTCCGCGCCCTGCGAGTTGACCGCCGCGACGGCGAAGTAGTAGGTGCCCGGCGAGAGGTTGTCGACCACGTAGGTGGCGATGCCGGGATTGGAGACGGTGATCGTCTGCGTGTAGTTGCCCGGCTGCGTCCCGTAATGGATGTTGTAGCCGGCCAGGTTCGTGAGCGCGCTGCCGTCGGTGTTCTCGGTCGGCGGCGTCCAGTTGATCGTCACGCCCGTGCTCGCCGTGGGCGGCGTGCTGGCAGGCGTGGGGGAAGTCAGGCCCGAAGTGGTGGCCTGAGCAGTCGGTGCGCTGCCGACGGCGGCGCTGCCGCCGCCACAGCCAGAGAGTGCGAGTCCCAGCGCTGCGGCGGCACAAAAATAAACCCCGCGGTGAAACCCGCGTCCCCGTTTGGCGTTCGTCATCGAATCCCCCGAACTGTGCGACCCGTTGCCGGCCAAGCCGGGCGAGACCCAGATCGGGGGATTGCTCGAAGCCTTCAGCCGCAGCGTGGCTGTACTTCACGAGGCTGCCCACCGTGCACCGAACGCTCGCGCGCCCGGTGCTCGTGACCACCCCGGCAACCCCGCTGTCATAGGCTTCGCGCCGTTAGACCGGAAGTTTTGCGACACCTGCCTTTCGGCGGGTTGTGCCCTTGTCCGTGTTCCTGCAACGGCTTGCGGCCGGTGCATTCCTTTCTCGCGCCGGGTGCGAATCGGCGCGCGGGTGAGCAGGTGCAACGGCTGTGCCAGCGGGCGTTGATGCCGGAAAACACGTATCCCGGTGGCGCAGGCGCAAGCGTGACAGGTGTGATGCGCGTCACATCCGTCGGCAGGGGCAGACATGCGGCGTCTGCTTCAGCGGGGCGATTTAACTAAATATCTGAATCTGCCGGGGAAAACGCTCGTCGCGGATCAACGACAGAGCCGTCGCGACGCGTCGCTCTGTGACGCAGCTCCCATCGGGCACCTCATTTGCTCAGCTTCCGCGCTTCGGGGCATTGCCCTCAGACGAGCGGAACGAGAGCGGCGGATGTGCGGAATAGCGGGCTACGTTGCAGCCGGGGATCGCGGCGAGCTCGGCGGCGCGCTGCGCGCCATGGGCACCGCGCTCGCGCACCGCGGTCCCGATGACGAGGGCTTTCTCGAAGCGGTGACCCGCGATGGCGCGCACCGCGTCGGCCTCGCGCACCGGCGGCTCTCGATCATCGATCTCTCCACCGGCCATCAGCCGATGGGCAACGAGGACGGCTCGGTGCAGATCGTCTTCAACGGCGAGATCTACAACTTCCCCGGGCTTCGCGCGGAGCTCATCGCCCGCGGACACGAGTTTCGCACCCGCTCCGATACCGAGACCATCGTGCATGCCTATGAGGAGTGGGGACCGGAATGCGTCAGGCGCTTTCGCGGCATGTTCGCCTTCGCCCTGTGGGATGCCCACCGCGAGCTTCTGCTCCTCGCCCGCGACCGCTACGGCAAGAAGCCGCTCTTCGTCCACGAGGCGGACGGCCTCCTGCTCTTCGCTTCCGAGATCAAGGCGATCCTGACCTTCCCCGCCGTGCCGCGGCGCATCGATCGCGCGGCGCTTTGGGACTACTTCGCCTATCGCTACGTGCCGGCGCCCGCGACGCTGCTTCAGGGCATCCGCAAGCTCATGCCGGGGAGCTATCTCGTCTGGGAGCGGGGCCGGGTGAGGGAAGTCCCGTACTTCGTGCCCGATGACGCCAGGCCTGCCGCGGGCACGCCTGCGCCGGGCGATCCGGTCGCGGCCTTTCTCGAGCAGCTCGATGAGGCCGTGCGCATCCGGATGATCTCCGACGTGCCGTTCGGGGCGTTTCTCTCCGGCGGCCTCGACTCCTCGGCCGTGGTCGCGATGATGTCGCGGCATTCCACGCATCCGGTGAAGACGTTCTCGGTGGGTTTCGCGGAGTCTGCTTACAGCGAGCTCGCTTACGCCCGCACCATCGCCGAGCAGTTTCACACGGACCACCACGAGCTCACCGTGTCGCAGGAGCACCTGATGGAGCATCTGCCGGCGCTCGTGCGCTATCGCGATGCGCCGGTGGCGGAGCCGTCCGACATCCCGATCTACCTGCTCGCGCGCGAGGCGCGGCGCACGGTGAAGATGGTCCTGACGGGGGAGGGGGCCGACGAGTTCCTCGGCGGCTATCCCAAGCACGTGCTCGAGCGCCATGTCGGCCTCTATCAGGGGCTGCCGGCGGCGGTGCGCCGCGGCCTGATCGAGCCGCTGTCGCGCGCGCTGCCCTACGGCTTCCGCCGCGCCAAGACGGCGGTCGCCAACCTCGGGCTCGCAGATCCGCGCGAGCGCCTGCCGCGCTGGTTCGGGGCGCTCTCACGCGCGGAGCGCTGCCGGCTCACGCGCGTGCAGCCGCCGCTCATCGATCCGCCGCGCCCGTGGCTCGAGGCCTGCCGCGGCCGCTCGGCGCTGCGCGGCATCCTCTATTTCGACCAGTCGAGCTGGCTGCCGGACAACCTGCTCGAGCGCGGCGACCGCATGACCATGGCCGCCTCGCTCGAGGCGCGCATGCCCTTCATGGATCACGAGCTCGCCGCCTTCGTCTCGGGGCTCCCGGACGAATGGCGGGTGCGCGGTGTCACGACCAAGAGGATCCTGCGCGAGGCGATGCGGCGCGTCCTGCCGCCCGCGATCCTGGAGCGGCCGAAGATCGGCTTTCGAGTGCCGGTGAACGAATGGTTCCGCGGCAGCATGCGCGGTTATCTCACCGATCATCTGCTGGGAACTGACTCGCGCACGCGCGATTACTACCGTCCGCAGGTGCTTCGAAGTTATGTCGATGAGCACACGGCGGGACGGCAGAACCACGAGAAGCTCCTCTGGAGCCTCCTCACGCTGGAGATCTGGCACCGTGAGCTCGACCTCCGCGCTTGAACTGAGCCAGGAGCGATGCTTGCTTGGAACGGAGGTGTCGGGGGCGTCGCTCCTCGCGGGCAGTTTCCCAAGCATGACCAGCGAAGCACTTTCTTTCACGCGCAGCTTCTCCGTCGCCCTTCTGGCGCTGCTGGAGGCGATGGCGCCGCCAGCGGTGTCCGTGGGCCTGCTGTATGGCTTGTGCGTTCTCTACGGGGCGCAGTTCCAGGGCTTCTTCGTCGTCCTCTCCATCCTCGTGGCCGCGCTCACGGTAGTGCTGCCGCCCCCGCGCGTGCGGCCGGTCGGCTCGCCGCAATTGCTCTCGCCCACCTGGCCGCTCGCCGGCAAGGTCCTCGTGCGATGGATGGTCATCATCAGCATCCTGCTCGCCATCGGCTTCGTCACCAAGTACACGTCCGACTTCTCCCGCAAGGTCGTCGTGTCCTGGATCGTCGCCACGCCGGCGATCCTCATTCTGGTGACGCTCTGCCTGCAGGAGCTGAAGCGGCATTTGATGTACGACCCGGCGATGGTGCGCCGCGTCGTTTTCGCTGGCTGCAATGACATCAGTCTCTCGCTGGCGCGGCGGATAGGCGAGAGCGGTGAGCTCACGGGGCTCAAGGTGGAAGGATTCTTCGACGATCGCAGCGCGGAGCGTCTCGGAGTGCCCAGCGGGCTGAGCCGTCTTCTCGGCCGCTTGCCGGAGCTGGCCTCGTTCGTGAAGCGGCGCCGTATAGACGTGGTCTTCGTAGCGTTGCCCGTACGGCACATTCAACGTGTCATGCAGCTGCTGGATGAGCTGCGCGACACCACTGTCTCGATCTACTACGTTCCGGACATCTTCGCCTTCGACCTCATCCAGGCCCGCAGCGGCGAGCTCTTCGGCATTCCCGTGGTCGCGCTTTGCGAGACGCCGTTCTGCGGCTATCGCGGCGTCATCAAGCGCATGACCGACATCGCCTTCGCGGCCTCGATCCTGGTCATCACCTCGCCCCTGATGGTGGCGCTCGCGATCATGGTGCGGATGTCCTCGCCCGGGCCTATCATCTTCGCCCAGCGCCGCTACGGCCTCGACGGCCGCGAGATCACCGTCTGGAAGTTCCGCACCATGACGGTGGTGGAGGACGGCGCGCGCATCGTTCAGGCGACGAAGGAGGACGCGCGCATCACGGCGGTGGGCCGGTTCATGCGCCGCTACTCGCTCGATGAGCTGCCGCAGCTCTTCAACGTGCTGCAGGGGCGCATGAGCCTCGTCGGGCCGCGGCCGCATGCGGTGGCGCACAACGAGGAGTACCGCAAGCTGATCAAGGGCTACATGATCCGGCACAAGGTGCCGCCCGGGATGACGGGCCTCGCCCAGGTCAATGGCTGCAGAGGCGAGACGGCGCGGGTGGAGGACATGCAGGCACGCGTCAACTACGATCTGGAGTATCTGCGGCGGTGGACGCCTCTGCTCGATCTCAAGATCCTGCTGCTCACCGCGGTGCGCGTGCTGCGGGACGAGAAGGCCTACTGATGCAAGGGTTTCTGCGGGGTCTGTCCTCTCTCTTCGAGGATACATGTCCGCGCGTGCGGGCGGACCGGCGCGCGCTGGCTCTGCTCGCCGTGATCGTGGTCATCGGCGCGCTCGTGCGCTTCTGGGGGCTCGGCAACGTCGGCCTGCATGGCGATGAGAAGACGATGGCGCTGCCGGCGATGCATCTCGTGCAGTACGGCACGCCGGAGATGCCGACGGGATTTCTCTACCCGAGGGCCATTGCGCAGCTTTATTTCATGGCGGGCTCGGTGCTCGCCTTCGGCCGCAGCGCGTGGGCGCTGAGACTGCCGTCGGCGATCTGCGGGGTGCTGCTCATCGTGCTCGCCTGGCTGGCCGGCAGGCGCTTTCTCGAGCCGCGCTGGAACCTGGCGATGACTGCCGCCGTGGCGCTGCTGCCGGCGTTCATCCAGGATGCGCAGACCGCGCGGATGTACGTGTTTCTCGTGGCGGGCGTCACGGGATTCATGGCGCTGCTCTTCGCCTGGGAGCGCAGCGGCCGCACCGGCTATCTCATCGGCGCGGTGATCGAGATGGCGGTGAGCCTGCAGTTCCATACGCTCTCGATCTTCGCCGCCTGGCTCTGCTTCATGCCAGGGCTGCTGAGCGGCGATCGCCGCAGGCTCTGGCAGGGCGCGCTCGCTTTCGTCGCCATCGCCGCGGAGTTCATTGCGCTCAACCACTGGATGGCAACGGAGTATCCCCATGCGCTCGGCGCCGTCGTGGGCACGCCGGTGAACGGCCCCCGTGCGGTGGCGCCGCCGCTGCACGTGTGGTGGCCGCTCGCCATGATCCTGCCGGCGCTGGCGCTGTCGTGGTTTGCCATCGGCGCACGCGGCCGGTGGCCCGCGCTGCTGCTCGCCGCGAGCCTCGTGGTCCAGGCCGCACGCATGGATCACATCGCGCTCCTCCTCATCATCGCGGCCCTCGTGCTCGCGCGTCGCAACGGCAAGCTGCCCGCGGCGCGGCTCGCCCTCTACTTCATGGTCTGCGTGCTCCTCGCAGGCGCGGAGGTCGGCTATCTGGTGGCGCACAAGGCGGGGACGCTGTCGCAGACCTTGGGGCTCCTTCTCGGCTGGCCGAGCGTGCGCGCCTTCTTCGCCGTCGCGCGCTATTCCGTGGCGGCGCTCGTGATCGCCCTCGGCGGCGTCGCCGCGGCGCTCTGGCGGCTCGCGCACCGGGAGCGCATTCCGGACTGGATGTTGTTCCTCACCCTGGGCGTCTGGATTCCGCTGCTGCAGATCGGGTACTTCCGGTGGGATCCGGCGCAGCGCTACGTGGAGGGGCAGATCATGCCGCTGCTCCTGGTGACGTTCGCGAGCGCGCAATGGGCGATGGCGGCGCTCGCCTCGAGGACGCGCGAGACCTCCTCGATGCGCGGGGGCGCGCGGCCGCTGGTGGCCGGGCCGGGAGAGGCGTCCCGGGCCGCTACCGGCGCAGCGCTCTCGCAGGCCACCCACCATGGCCATTGACCGCTCCGCCGCCTTCACGTCCCTCGCCGCGGCCGTGGTCTGCGTCCTGGTGATCGATCCGGCGCGGCTTCCCGCGGCCGTGAACCCGACCTACGCCGAGTATCCCGATCACAGGGGCGCGGCCGAGTTCGTGAAATCCCAACATCCGGGGCCCGACGACATCATCGTCGCCGAGGATGCCCTGATGCAGACCTACTATCTCGGCCACATCGACTACTGGCTGGAGGATCGGCAGGTGGCGGCGCCGTTCCTGCGCAAGGTCGACGGCCGCTGGGTCGATGAGTACACCGGCGTGCCCCTGATCGGCAGCGGCAGACAGCTCGAGCGCCTCGTGCGGCGGCGCAACCGCGGCGCGATCTACGTCATCGGCAGCGGCGAGAACTGGCCGGGCCGCAAGACCCTCATGCGCGGCCTCGGCATCGAGCAGGTGCTTGAGTCGCCGGCGTTCCACCTGGTCTACGTCGGCCGCGATCACCTGACGGAGGTCTGGAAGGTCGACGCCCCCCGGCATCAACTTGCGGCGGCGCCTGCTGCCCCATCGAGGTAAGAGGATGGCCGGGGTCGGCAACCGCGTCGCGATCCTGACGCTGTCGCGCATTGCCAATTACGGGCTGATGCTGATCAGCCCGGTGATCCTCGTGCGGCTGCTCTCGGTCGAGCAGTTCGGCCGCTATCGCGAGTTCCTCCTGTACGCCTCGGTGGTGCAGGCGATCGGTGTCTTCTCGATCAATCACAGTCTCCTCTACTGCATCCCGGCGCATCCGGCGAGCCGCTGGCGGACGGTCCGCCAGACCGCGGTCCTCATCGCCTGCAGCACCCTGATCACCGTGGCGGTGCTCGCGGTGGCGGACCGCGCGAGCGGCGGGCACATCGTGGGCTCGCTCCTGCTGCCGATCTGCGTGTACGTGCTCTTCTGCTCCAACCTCGATTTCTGGGACTACTACTGGGTCGCGACGGACCGTCCCGGGCTCCTTTTCGCCTACACCTCCGTCCGCCTCGCCGGGCGGGTCGCGGTGGCGACCGTAACCGCCGTGTTGACCCGCGAGGTGCGCACGATCATCTGGTCCCTGATCGCCTTCGAGGGGCTGCGGCTCCTCGGTGCGGCGATCATCATGGCGGTGAAGGACCGCGGCGCGGCGGAGCCGCCGCTTCCGCAGCCCTGGCGCGAGCAGCTGCGCTACTGCCTGCCGTCCGGCACTGCCTCGATGCTCTCGACCCTCAAGGGCAACCTGAGCAGCATCGTCGTCGCCAAGGCGCTCGGCGCGGCCGCCCTCGCGCAGTATTCCATCGGTCGGTTCGGCGACCCGGTCGTCCTCACGCTGCGCAGCTCCATCTCCTCGGTGGTGCTGCCGGAGATGGTCGAGCGCGGCCGGCGCTCGCGCGAGGACTCCCTCGCGCTCTGGCGCCGCGCGACGGTGGTCAACACCATCCTGCTCTTCCCGGTCGTCGTGCTCGTCATGCGTTTCGCCCGGCCGCTGGTCGAGATCGTGTTCGGCCGCAGCTACGCTCCGGCGGCGCTCGTCCTGCAGATCTACATGCTGGGCGTGATCCGCGAGTGCTTCGACTTCGCGCCGGCACTGCGCGCGCGCAATCTGACGCGGCCGCTCGTCGGCAGCAACGTGGCCGCGCTCATCGCCTGCGGCATCATGCTGGCGATCGTGATCCCCGCCGGCGGCGGCATCGCCGGCGCCATGGCGGCGGTCGTGATCAGCATGGTGGCGGATGCGGTGTGGCTCGGGCGGGCCACCCTGCGCCACTTCGACATCACCCTGGGCGAGCTCATCCCCTGGGCCCACATCGGCAAAGTGGCGGCCGCGGCGATCGTCGCGGCCGCGGTGCTCGCCACCTCCGCCTGGCGGGGCCTCTTCGGCGCGGGGGGGTTGGTCCTCGGCTCGATCGCCTATCTCACGGTATTCTCGCTGCTGATCGTCGCGCTCAAGGTTCCCGAGGCGTTCGCGCTGCTCGCGTGGGCCAGGCGACTGCTCCCGGCGCTCACCACCGCTTCCCGCAAGGCCTGACCCATGCGCGCGCTACTCGTTCTCCTCATCTCCGTCCTCGCCGTCAGCGACATCCTGCACACGGGCCTGAGCCTCGGGCCGGGACTGAGCGTCAAGAACGCGCTGCTCTATCCGATCGCGCTCGGACTGCTCTTTCGCATGGCGCTGACGGGCCGCTTCCGCATGCGGCTGCCGGCCGTCAACGCCGCCTTCGTCGTCTGGATCGCGTATGCATTGCTGACGTGGATCGCCTGCGTCACCTTCCTCCATTATCCCGGCTATCACGCGCTTCACTACGGGGTGGAGCTGAAATCGGTGCTGATCGACGCGGCGCTCTTCTTCTTCACGTACTTCTACGGCATCGAGAGCGAGCAGGACTATCTGCTGATGGCGAGAACGCTCGCCTTCTGGATCGGCCTCGCCAACATCCTGACCCTGGGGGATCTGGCCGGCATCGTGCCCCTCCACGTCACGATCGGGCAGGGCGGCGTCGAGGCCGACCGTGTCTTCGGCGTGTTCGGCCACGCCAACGACACGGGGGCGCTCATCGTCTGCCTGCTGCCGCTGATGGTCGCCGTGGCGGTCTCCAGCCGCAGCCTCGCGCGGCTCTACTGGTACGCGGGCGCATTCGCCTCGATCGCGGTGCTCATCCTCACCGTCTCGCGCGGCGCCTTCGTCGGGTTGGCCGCCGGCTATGCGGCGGGCGTGTGGCTCTGCCGGCGCTACCTGCCGACCTCCAAGGTCGTCGCGTGGGGGCTGATCGGGCTCACCTGCGCCGTGATCGCCGGCGGCGTCGCCGCCGCGCTCATGCCCAACATGGCGCAGGTGCTCGCGCAGCGACTCTTCAACCAGTCGATGGCGAGCTCGATCGGCGAGGCCTCATCCGGCCGCACGACCATCTGGCTGCGGGCGATCGATACGATGATGGCCCATCCCATCACGCTGCTCACGGGATACGGCTGGGACGTGTATCACACGATGTTCGTCCTCGTGACCCACAATTTCTATCTGGATCAGTGGTTCGGGCTCGGCTTGGTCGGCCTCTTCGCGTTCCTCACGATCCTCTATCAGACACTCAGGACGGCGCGGCGCGCGATCGCGGCCGAGGCGGGACCGCTGCGTCCGTACATGATCGCGTTCGTCTTCGGCATGCTCGGCATCATGGTGTGCATCTTCTTCGTCAATCTCAACAGGCCGTGGTCGTACGTGTGGGTGTTCATGGGCTTCTCGCTGCGGGCCGCCGCGGACCTGGTCGAGAAGTCCGAGCGCAGCGCTTCCAGGCGCGCACAGCGCGCGCCCGCGGCGCCCGTGCGGCGGCCCGCGACCGCACAGCCGCGGGCGGCGACCGCTCGTCAGGTCGCGGACCGCCGCCTGTCTCCCAACTGAGACGCTGCGCCGTCTGGCATCGGAGACAACACGCGCTATTTCAAAGATTTTGTAAGCGCGACTATTGAAATATCGATGAAGGCTGTAAGAATAGCCGCCGGTCGAACGGAGCGGACTGCCTCGCGGCAGGGCACTCCCGCAGACCTCCGGTACGGACGTGAATGCGGTCATCGAACCGCCGTGACTCCGAGGCGCTCGCACGCGCGCTCGGATCACCACGAGAGCAGCCACGGCTCGAGAGCTCGTGCGCGCCGTCTGCCCGCCGCACCGGATCAGCACCTCGACTTCGTCGGGTCGTTACATCCAGCTCCCGGGGGGAGATGATGATTCGCCATACATTCCGCAAGACTCTCGCGGCGGTTGCCGCCATCGCCGCGCTCGGCCCCTGCGCCAGCGCATTCGCTTTCACGCCGCCGCCATTTCCGCGCCTCGCCGGCATCGAGATGGGCTCGCAGAACTACAACGACACCACGTACCAGAAGCAGCTCGCCAAGCAGTCGATCATCATCCTCAAGTACTACCCGGGGATGGCCCCTGGCGGTGAGTCGATGGACACCATCGTCAAGCAGATCAAGGCCATCAATCCGAACACGCTCGTGTTCATCTACATCCAGTCGGATTATCAGAACCCCTACGCCGCGAACGATGCCTGGACCGCCTATCGCGACAAGCTCAACTCGATGCACTGGTGGCTCTACGCCGGCCCGGGCCTCACGAATCCGGTGCCGACGCTCGGCAGCAGCAGCTGGTACACGGTCGACAATTCGCCCTACACCGCCAAGGACTCGAACGGCGATGACTCGATAGACTGGATCACCAAGTTCTACGTCGACAACGACTACAAGGCGATTCCGGACATCGACGGGTTCTTCATGGACAACGTGTTCGTCAAGCCCAACGTGCCCGGGGACTGGTACGACAACGGCGTGGTGCTGCAGCCGAGCGACGCCAGGGCGCAGGCGGCCATCCAGGCGGGGTACGAGCGTTATTTCAGCCTGGTACGGCAGCTGATGCCGGGCAAGTACCAGATCGGCAACATCACCGAGTGGGGCCGGTCGGGCTCGATACCGGGCGGCTACGAGCAGATGGCCGACGGCGGCGTGCTCGAAGGCATGATCGGAGCCTCGTATTCGATCGAGGGCTATGCCGGCTGGCAGGCGATGATGAACCAGTACACGCAGGCCATGCAGGCGCTGAAGGACCCGAAGCTCGCGATCTTCAACCAGTGGGGAAGCCCGACGGATTACCAGTCGTTCCGCTACGGCTTCGCCTCCTGCCTGATGAACGATGGCTACTACAGCTTCACGAACTCGGCGAGCGGCTACCAGGGCGTCGTCTGGTTCGATGAGTACAACGCCAAGCTCGGCCAGCCCACGACCGCGCCGCCGACCTCGGCGTGGCAGAAGGGCGTGTGGCGGCGCGACTTCAGCAACGGCATCGCGCTCGTGAACCCGAAGGGCAACGGGACGCAGACGGTGCAGCTCGGAGGCACGTTCGTCAAGATCAAGGGGACTCAGGACCCGACGGTCAACAACGGACAGAAGGTCACTTCGGTGACGCTGAACGACCGCGACGGCATCATCCTGCTGCGCCTGAATCCCCTCGAGCAGCCGAAGGCGCCGACGGGAGTCAGCATCAGCAACTGAGGAGGCGGGTCGGGGCGGGCCGCTCGAGGAGCCGATCGAAGCAGTCGGTGAACCTCTCGGCCATGCCCTGGACCGTGAACCGCTCCCGGACACGGCGGGCGCCGGCCCCGCCGAGCCGGGAGCGCAGCGGGGCGCTGGTGAGGGCCGCGAGGTGCTGCGTGAGCGTCTCGATGTCCCCGGGCCGAAAGAGAAATCCGTGCTCCCCGGGCCGCACCAGCTCCGCGGCGCCGCCGGTCTCGCTCATCACCATCGGCTTGGCCAACGCGAGCGACTCGAGGGCGGCGAGCGAGAAGGTCTCGACGGAGTGCGACACCAGGCTCATGACGTCGCAGGCGCCGATGAACGGACGCACGTCCGGCTGCAGTCCCGTGATGATGACGTGCCCGCCGAGGCCGAGCCGGCCGATCGCCCGCTCGATCGCGCCGCGCTCGGGTCCGTCGCCGATGAGGAGGGCCTTCGCCGGCACCCCGCGTGAGCGCAGCCTCGAGACCGCCTCCAGGAGGTCTCCGTGCGCCTTCTCCGGCCGCAACACCGAGCAGAGGCCGATGACGTAGTCCTCATCGGCGAGCCCCAGGGAGCGGCGCAGGACTCGCCGCTCATCGGCGCTCTGCCGGTCCGTGTAGTAATCCGTATCGATGCCGTTGTAGATGACCTCGTCCGCCGGGGGCTTCAGGCCGCGCTCGCGCCAGTGGGCGCGCTGGGTCTCGCAGACGTAGACCAGCAGATCGGTGCGGTTGAAGAGCGGCCGGTAGAGCAGCATCTGCGCTCTTTCCTTCAGCCCCTGCACCAGAGTGGTGTGGAACACGGTCACGATCCTGGGTCGCACGCCGCTGCCGCGCGCCGCGAGCTGCCCATACAGCATCGGGTAGGGATTGGTGCAGACGATCACGTCGATGCCGCGGCCGGCGATCAGCTCGCGCAACCGCCCGATCGCCTTCAAGTCCACCCGATGGGCGACATCGCAGCACAGGGTCGCATCGAGCCGCTCGGTCCGCAGCTGCGACAGCAGTTTCTCCTCGCGCTTCAGATACGCGAGGTGCAGCCGGAAGCGCCGCGGATCGAGGTGGTTGAGCACGCTCACCACCTGCTTCTCGGCCCCGCCGGTGAGCAGGTGATTCAAGATGAAGAGCACGCCTGGCGCGCGCGATGCGGCAGGTCGGAGGGTCATTTGCCGTCCATGGAGGCCTGGAGGCCGATAGGCGCCCGGGAGTACGCCGCGCGCGGCTCGATGCCGAAGCGGCGGTAGAGGGCGAGCAGCTGCCCGACGGTGCTCTCGAGCGAGAAGCGTGCGGTCACGGTCTCTCGCGCCCCGCGTCCGAGCCGCGTGCGCAGTTGCGGATCGCGCAACACGCTGGCGATGGCGGCGGCGAGCCCCTCGATGTCCGCCGGCGCCACGAGCAGACCGTCGACCCCGTGGGTGATGATCTCCGGGATCCCGCCGACGGCGGTCGCGACGGGTGGCACGCCCCAGGACATCGCCTCGAGGAGGGCCATCGGCATCCCCTCCATGTACGAAGGCAGCACGAAGACGCTGGCGGCGGCCAGCGCCTCGCGCTTGCGCGCGGCATCGATCCAGCCGGTGCATTCGATGCGGTCCGCGACGCCGAGATCGGCGGCGAGGCGGCGCAGCTCCTCGACGGCGCCGGCCCCGGCGCATACGAGCTTGAGTCCCGGAAAGCGGTCCGCGATACGCGCGAACGCCCGGGCGAGGTCGAACACCCCTTTGTGCCGGCCGATGTCCCCGAGAAAGAGGAGCGTCGGCGCAGGCTCGCGCGGGCGGTGCGGGTCGGGGATCGCGGGCAGCGATACGCCGTTCGGCATCACGTGGATGCGGGCGTGCGGGGAGATTCGCTCGAGGATCGTCCGCCACGACTGCGTCAGGGCGATGACCAGCGCCGCGCGCGCGAAGACCCCGCGCACGATGCTGCGCGCGGCGGGCGAGGACTCCTCGTAGAACCTCTCGAACGGCCCGGCATGGACGTGGAGCAGGTAGGGTCTGCGGGCGAGCCGGGCGAGGGCGCAGACGACGGACTTGCGCCAGAACGAGGCACCCGGGGAGATGTGGACGTGGACCAGGGGCGCATCGAGCGTATGCAGCCGCCAGGCCACCTTGAGCCAGCCGGTGAGCGCGGCGCTCAGCTTCACCCAGTGCGATCCGTAGCGGTGCGTCGCCACGTAGGCGCACTCGATCTGATCGAAGAGACCGCCCTCGATGTAGCCTTGCACCACCGCGCGGACGCCCCCCATGCCGCTCAGGTCGGTGCCGACCATGAGAACGCTGCGGCAGGCCGGGGCCCCGGTCGCGTGCGGCTCGAGCGCGGAGGACTCGCGCGGGTCCGCCAGGGCGGCGATGTAGGGGCCGAGCATGTGCCGCTCGTCGCAGTGGCGCTCCATGTACTGCCGGGCGCGGGCGCTGGCGAGCGTCCACTGCGCGGGATCGCCGCTCAGCGCCGCGATGGCCGCGCACATCTGCCCGATCGTGCCCACGGCCTGTCCCAGCCCGAAGCGCCCGATGAGTCCATCCGGATCGATGAAGGCCACGACCGGCGTGCCATGCGCCCAGGACTGAAGGTACGTGTTGGGAAAT
The DNA here is from genome assembly GCA_035713045.1 of Steroidobacteraceae bacterium. Classification (GTDB taxonomy): domain Bacteria; phylum Pseudomonadota; class Gammaproteobacteria; order Steroidobacterales; family Steroidobacteraceae; genus 13-2-20CM-66-19. The sequence goes on along the minus strand of DASTAC010000040.1, from coordinate 22,060 downwards.
CCCTCGATCTCTGACGTCGACACGAAGAGGCGGGCGCGCTCGTAGAGCGCGCGGGTCTCGAGGTAGGGCAGCGCCCCATGGAAGGTCACGTTCGCGAGCGCCTGTGTCTCGCGCCGCAGCGAGTCGAAGAGCGCCTCGGAGCCCGGCATCCGGCCGCCGACCATGTGAAAGCGCAGGTGCGGCAGCCGGCGCGCCGCCTCGAGCAGCAGGTCCGGGCGCTTGAAGGAGCGCACGTGGCCGACCCAGAGCACATCGATGTCGCGCTCCGCGAGGGCGCGGCAGCGCTCGGCGGGCTCGATGAGGGAAGGGACGATCCGGGACGGCCGGCCGAAGTGGCGCCGCAGGGCCTCCTGCTGGTAGGCGGTCTGCGCGAGAACGAGGTCGGCGTGCGCGAGCCCGCGGCGATAGAGGACCCGGTCGCGCCGGTATTGCACCAGCAGCTCCTTCGGGTCGCAGTCGGAGTTGCTCGCGACCCGGAAGACCACGCGGCGGCCCCTGCGGCGGGCGAAGAGCGCGACCTGCCCGAGCTCCGCGCCGGCGCAGCTCGTGTAATAGACGTCGGCGTCCGCCCGTGCCAGTGCCCTGTGCAGCTTCGTCCAGCGCGGATGCAGGAACCGCAGTACGGGCAGGCCCTCATCGGGGCTATACGCCTTGATGGTTCGTATGCCGTGCCACGTCGCCCCGTCGGGCTGGCCCCAGTCGGCGACGACCATCGAGACCGGCCAGCCGCGCCTCGCGAGCGCCTTGGCGAGGAGCACCTGCTGCAGCTGCGCACCCCCGGACGGCCGTGCGGCGAATTCCGGTGCGAGCACCGGAAGATTCAGCAGCCCGACGAAGCACACGCGGGGAGGGGTCATGGATTCAGCCGGCACGATCGGGAAGCAAACGCGGGCCGGAGCCGAACGTTCCGCGCGCGGCGGCCGGCGCCGGGGCGGCCGGGCCGATCGCCGACAGGATCTCGGCGCGCATCCGCCGCCCCACGGCATCCCAGGTGTAGATGGAGCGAACCGCCTCGCGTCCGCGCGCCGCGATCGCCTGGCGCTCCTGCGGATGATCGAGCAGCCAGGTGAGGGCCCGGGCCGTGTCCTCGCAGTTCCCGGGCTCGAAGAGAACGCCGGTCTCCTGGTCCCGGATGTAATCCAACATCGCGCCGTGACTCGGAGCGGCTACGGCGAGGGCGTGCATCATCGCCTCGATGAAAGCGATGCCGAAGGGCTCGATGCGCGTCGGCATGCAGAAGATCGCGGCCTGCTCGTAATAGCGGGTGACCTGTGCCGCCGGCACCCGCCCGATGACCTCGCAGTTCGGCACATCGAGCGCCGGCGCGGCGCCGACGATGAGCAGCCGGGCATCGGCGTGGCGGGCCGGCAGGCGTCTGAAGGCCGCGATGAGCTCGGGTCCCCCCTTGCGCTCCCATTCCATGCCGACGAAGAGGATGGTCTTGCTGTGCGCCGGGGCCGGCCGCGCCATGGCGGGCTCGCGCCGCAGATTCGCGCCCACGTACGCGAGCGCCACCCGGGCCGGATCGATGCCGTAGAGCTCGGTCAGCGAGCGGGCGACGTGCGCGCTCATCACGAGCGTCTTCGCCGCCTCGGTGTAGATGCGCCGCTCGCATTCGAGCCACGCGCTCGAGCGCAGGAAGCGGAAATCCTTGCGCTTGAAATAAAGGTTCGCGAGCACGGTCGAATCCGTGTACACGAAGTTCGCAATGCCCGGCACCGCGCTGTTCCACAGGGACTGCGTCTGAATCGTGAACCACACCGGCCGCCGCTCGCGCTCGATGAGCCTGCGGGCGGCCCGGCTCATCGCCGCAAAGATCACGGGCATGGCCCAGAGCCGCTGCAGCAGGGCGTCCACCAGCGGCTCCTGCGGCCGCCGCCCGGCGGCGCGGTCGCGAGCCAGTGACAGCAGGGCGGCCGCCAGGCCCCGCAGCAGCGCCCACGAGGGCCGCTGGAACACGAGCTTCAGGTCGATGACCCTGAGACTCGCCTCGGGGAACTGCAGCCGCAACTGCTCCTCGACATAGGCGTTGGTATTGGAGAAGCGGGCCAGCTTGACGAAAACGATCAGCGGCCGCTGCGCAGGCGCCTCGGAACGATGCATGGACCCCGCCAGAATGTCAGCCAGAGTGTCGGACAAAGTGTCGGATCGCCGCCCGCCGGCGACCGCTGCGCTCAAGCGCAGCAATTGACGGGCCCGGTGCCCGGCCGCGGCCGCTTGGGCCACCAGACCTTGGCAGGAACGGAACTTGCTCAAGGTCTGGCCCAAGTATCACGCGAGCGCGCGGCGCGCGCCCCGCACAAGAACGAGGAGACTGGCCGATGCGATCTTCTTTCACCCGCTGGGGATGTGGTGTCCTGCTGGCGTTGCTCGCCGGCGCGGCCTTCGCATCTCCTCCCGAACATCCCTACACGGTGAAGCCCGGAGACACGCTGCTCGTGTCGGTGTGGAAGGAGCCCGAGCTGCAGGGGCCGGTGCTCGTCGAGCCCGACGGCACCTTCTCCTTCCCGCTCTGCGGACAGATCGACGCGCGCGACAAGACCGTCGCCCAGCTGCAGCAGATGATCGGCCAGCGCCTCGCCCACTTCATCACGGATCCCGTCGTGACGGTGTCGCTGCAGCAGATCAACGGCAACAAGGTGTACGTGATCGGCCAGGTGAAGACGCCGGGGGTCTTCGTCGTCAACCCGCGGGTCGATGTGATGCAGGCGATCAGCATGGCCGGCGGCACGACGCCGTTCGCCTCCCTCGGCAACATCAAGATCCTGCGGCGCACCGCCAATGGCGGCCAGGAAGCGCTGCCCTTCAACTACAACGACGTGGTCCACGGAAACGATCTCGCGCAGAACATCACCTTGAAGGCCGGCGATGTCGTCGTCGTACCGTAAGCTCTACGTGGCGCTCGGCGCCGGGGCGCTTCTCGGGGTGGGCTCCGGTGCCTGCGGCGCGGCCAACTGGGAGTTCCTGCCGCGCCTCGAGGGCGGCGCCACGTACAACGACAACTACCGCATGGCGGAGATCCCGTCCGAGAGGCAGATGGTGTACGGGCCCTACATCGATGCGCAGCTCGCGGCCGATCTGATCTCCCCGCGCGGCCACCTCGACATCGTGCCGCGCGTCGTTTCGAACTACTACCCGAACGACACCGCCGACAATGCCACGAACGAGTACCTCGACATCGACGGGGACTACACGGGGCTGCGCTCGGAGCTGAAGGGCGTGGCGCAGTATTACAACGCGACGACGATCTTTTCCGAGCTGCCGCCGGCCACCTTTCCCGGCGTCAACCTGGGGCAGGTGGTCGGCGGCGCGACCGGCCGCGTGACCTTTCGCAACCGCGAGCAGTTCGCGCGCATCGCGCCGGAGTATCTCTATGACCTCACGCAGCGCACGCACCTCGACCTGCAGGCCGACGTGCAGCACGCGAGCTTCGGCAAGAGCCTGATCCAGCAGTACGGGTACGACAACTACACCGGCCGCGGCGGCCTGCTCTTCGACCTGACGCCGCGCTCGAAGCTCGCGGTGCGGGGCGTCTACTCGCGCTTCACGCCCCAGGTCGGCAGCAACACGAACCGCTATGGCGTCGAGTTCCAGTGGTCGAGGCGCAATTCCCAGATCATGCAGACCTACGTCCGGTTCGGGGCGAACCGGCTCGCCGCGCAGACGGCCCAGGGGACGATCAACAGCAACGGCTTCACCGGGGGCGCGGGGGTTCAATGGAATTTCCAGGTCACCCAGGTGGTGATCGACGCCCTGCGCGAGCTCACGCCGAGCGATGCCGGCTCCGTGATCACGAACGACGAGCTGCGCTTTCGCGTGCTGCACGCCTTCGAGCCGCGCTTCTCCGGCTTCTTCGGAGCGCGCGCGCTGCGCGTGCGGGGAGCCTCGAACAAGCCCGGGCTCGCGATCCAGGGCGAGGACTACGTCACCGGCGAGATGGGCGTCGAGTACCAGGTGAGCCTCAACTTCCGGGTCCAGGGCACCTATACCCTCACCTGGCAGCAGTTCCAGGGTGAGCCCTCCGCGGAATCCAATGCGGTGGGTCTTGCGTTCATCTACCAGCCATTGAGCCAGTACCAGCCACTGCCGGAGTTCACCGGCATTCCCAGGGAGCCTTGAGCATGGCCGAGCAAGACGAAACCCCGAGCGCCGATCTGTCGGATTACCTGGCGGCCATCAAGCGCCGGCGGATGCTGCTCGCGAGCATCGGCCTGCCGATCATCGCCATCGCGCTGGCCCTTGCGCTCGGGCTGCCGAGCATCTACGTCGCCACGGGCCTCTTCACCTTCACGGACCAGACCGTGCCCGGGGAGATGCCCGCGAACCCGAACACGGATGCCGTGCAGCAGCAGGAACAGCAGTACCGCGACGCGTACGTCGACAACCTTACCGCCGACGTCACGAGCTATGGCAGTCTCGCCAAGCTCGTCAAGGCCGTCCCGGGCATCGCTCCGGCGGCAGACGACACGGGCGAGGCGGTGAAGCACGCCGGCAAGCGGGTGCACGTCGAGACGGTGCGCACCGCGGTGCTCGATCCCGCCACCGGGCGCAATCTCGACATCATCTCGGGCTTCACCGTGTCGTACGACAGCCGCAACCCGCAGATCGCGGCGGCAGCATCGCGGTGGCTGAGCAATGCCTTCATCATGGCGAACCGGTCCGGCCGGCTGCGGCGCGCCAGGGCGGCCGAGCAGTTCTACGACGGGCAGACGATGGCGTACCGGCGGCAGATCGCGCAGATCGAGTCGAAGCTCGCCGCGTTCAAGGCGAAGAACTACGACCAGCTTCCCGGGCTCACCGATCTCAACATGAACATCATGGAGACGACCCAGCGCGAGGTCGACAATCTGATGCAGCAGATCGCGGCGCTGCGCCAGAACCGGGTGTTCCTGCAGCAGCAGCTCGATGCCGCGAGGAACGCCGGCGACGATGCCGGCCTGCTCGCCCAGCTGCAGGCGGAGTACAACAAGAAGCTCGCCACCTACGACCCCAATTATCCGGACATGATCGCGCTGCGCCAGCAGATCGATCAGCTGAAGGAAGGGGGCGGGGCGGTGAACAGCCTGTCGCTTCCGGCGCAGCTGCGGGCCGAGGAGCAGCTGCTCGCGCAGGCGAAGCTGCGCTATACCAAGAACTTCCCCGACGTGCAGCGCATCGAGCGGCAGATCAAGATCCTGAAGACGCGAATCGCCCACGGCGAGAAATACGCGGGCAACGCCTCCGGCAGCCCGGCGGTGGTGCAGCTCGAGACCCAGCTCAACGCGAACAAGACGCAGACCGAGGCGCTCGAGCGCCAGTCGGCGCAGATGCGCCAGCAGCTGCTGCAGCTCGAGGGCCGCGTCGAGGCGACGCCGCAGGTCGAGCGGCAGTACAACTCGCTCGCGCTCAACCTGCAGCTCGCGCAGAAGAAGTACAACCAGCTGCTCAAGTACCAGATGGACGCCCACCTCACCAGCCAGGCGATCGCGAGCGGCCGCAGCGACCGGATCCGGATCGCGCAGGCGCCCGGGGTGCCGCTGAAGCCCGCCAAGCCCAAGCGGATCGCCATCGCGCTCGTGGGACTGATGCTTGCGATCCTGCTCGGGCTGACAGCGGTGGTGATCGCCGAAAGCCTCGACCAAAGCGTGCGTGGTAGCCGTGACGTGCGTCGCGTGCTGTCGCTCTCGCCCCTGGGGGTCATCCCGCAGATCCAGGACGCGGCCACGGCACGCCAACATCGTTTGCAGGTAGCCATGCTGACCGTGTGCGTGTGCGTCGGAGCTGCCGTGGTGCTGATGACGGCGCGAATTTTCTACTCCTGAACCGAAGAAGCTGTTGCAGCGGCGAGGTAAAAGCGACTCATGAGCCTCATCGAGGAAGTTATGCGCCGACAGGCGCACGAGCGCACCGCCATGCCGGGGCCTCTCGCGGGTCATGCGGGCGGGGCGGTCTCGGCCGCACGCATCGCGCGGCCCGTCCATGGGCCCGCGGCGGACGTGCCGGTGCCGCAATATCGCACCGCTGCGGTCGACCCCGAAGCGATGGAGCGCAACCGGGTTCTGCTGCGCATCCAGGACATCGCGGTGTCGCGGGCCTACAAGATCCTGCGCACCCGCGTCCTGCACCGGATGGCGGCGAACAACTGGTATACCCTCGGGGTGACCGGCACGTCGGCCGGGGAGGGCAAGACCACCACCGCGATCAACCTCGCCCTGGCGCTGGCGCAGGATCCGAACGCCTGGGTGTACCTGGTCGATCTCGACCTGCAGCGGCCGCAGCTCGGCGCCTATCTCGGCATGTCCTACGAGTACGGACTCACCGATTTCCTGGCCGGGCAGGCGGAGCTCGATCAGATCATCTACGACATCGGCGTCAAGCGCCTGGCGGTGGTGCCGAACGCCACGCCGGTCGAGACCTCCTCGGAGCATCTGCTGTCGGCGCGCATGGCCGAGTTCATCAATGCGCTCGAGGCACAGAACCCCCGCCGCATCATCGTGCTCGACATGCCGCCGATCATGGTGAGCGATGACGTGCTGGCGTTCGCCCCGCGGGTCGACAGCTTCCTGCTCGTCGTCTCCCAGGGGATGACCGCGCGCCGCACGCTCGCCAACGCCAAGGAGGTCCTCTCGGAGATGAACCTTCTCGGCGTCGTCCTCAACCGCTCGACCGAGCGCAACGACAGCCCCTACTACTGATGTCCGTCGAGCTCTCCGTCGTCGTCCCGCTCTTCAACGAGGAGGAGAGCGTGCGTCCGCTCTATGAGGCCATCCTGGCGGGCGTCGAGCCGCTCGGGATCTCCTTCGAGATCGTGCTGGTCGATGACGGCAGCCGGGACGGCACGGTGCGGGTCGCCGATGAGATCGCGCGCGCCGATCCGCGCGTGTGCCTCGTGAAGTTCCGCCGCAATTACGGCCAGACGCCCGCCATGGCGGCCGGTATCGCCGAGGCGCGGGGGGAGGTCATCGTCACCATGGACGGCGATCTGCAGAACGATCCGGCGGACATCGGCGAGCTCCTCGCGCGCATCGAGGAAGGGAACGACATCGTGGTCGGCTGGCGCCACGAGCGCCAGGACAAGCTCTGGACGCGCAAGATCCCCTCGCGCATCGCCAATGCGCTCATCGCCAAGGTCACCGGGGTGCCAATCCGCGACAACGGCTGCTCGCTGAAGGCGTACCGGGCCTGCCTCATCAAGCAGATCCCGCTCTACTCCGAGATGCACCGCTTCATTCCGGCGATGGCCTCGATCGCCGGTCCCCGGATCGCCGAGATCCGCGTGCGCCACCACGCGCGGCGCTTCGGCAGCTCGAAGTACGGCCTCTCGCGGATCTACAAGGTGCTCCTCGATCTGATGGTGATCAAGACCGTGGCCTCATTCACGGCGCGGCCGATGCTCTGGTTCGGGATGCTGTCCCTGCCGATGCTGGCGGCCTCGGCCCTGGCCCTCGGCTGGACGTGCTTCACCCTGGCGGCGCAGGGAAGGATGTCGCTCTCGATCGCCGGCACGGGGGTGATCTTCCTCACCTCCACCGTCATGCTGCTCGCCGCCGGAGCCATCGGCGAGCTCGTCTACAAGCTGGGAGACGTGCGCGAGCACCAGTTCTCCGGGCTCACACAACACCTGCTCGTCAAAGGCGCCGCCACCCATGACTGACTCCGCCAACGGCACTGTGGACATCTCGGTCATCATTCCCGTCGGCGCCCGTCACGCGCCCGACATCCTCGCGCTCCTCGCCGACTACAGGAAGGGCCTGGAGACGCTCGGCTCGAGCTATGAGGTGATCGTGGTGCTCGACGGCCCCCGGCCGGAGCTGGCCGCCGACGTCCAGCGGCTGCTGTCCTCGGGCGATCGCGTCTCGGTCATCAGCCTGACCCGGCGGTTCGGGGAGGCCACGGCGCTGGTGGCGGGATTCCAGCGCGCGGGCGGCGGCATCGTCCTCACCCTTCCGGCCTACCACCAGACCCGGGGCGATGAGATCCCGAAGCTGGTGCGGGCCCTGGGAGTCGCCGACATCGCGATCGGGCGCCGCTGGCCGCGTGCCGGCAGCCGCTTCGAGGCGATGCGCCGCGACGCCTTCCACCGGGTTCTCGCCTCCATCACCGGCCAGCGCTTCCATGACCTCGGCTGCAGCGCACGGGCCATGAAGCGGCGGGTGCTCGAGGAGATCAGTCTCTATGGCGATCAGCACCGCTTCCTGCCGGTGCTGGCGAGCCGGCTCGGCTTCAGGGTGCTGGAGGTGGAGCTGCGCCAGTCGCCGCTCGATCGCTTCGACGGCGGCTACCCGCCGCGCGAGTACGTGCGCCGGGCGCTCGATATCTGCACGGTGTTCTTCCTCGTGCGCTTCACCAAGAAGCCGCTGCGATTTTTCGGCATGGTCGGGGTCAGCACGTTCCTCGTGGGCGCGGCGCTCGTCGCCTGGCTCGCGGTCGATCGGCTGGTCTTCCAACACCCGCTGGCCGACCGGCCGGCGCTGCTCCTGTCCTCGCTCCTGGTGGTGCTCGGGATGCAGCTCTTCGCGCTCGGGCTCCTCGGGGAGCTCATCATCTTCACGCACGCCCGCGACATCAAGGACTACCAGATCGAGGAGGTCGTGCGCTATGGCACCCAGGCCTCGACACCGCCGGCGCTTGCGGGCGAGCCGGGCCGCTCGCCGCTTGCCGGGACCTCCCAGCCGCATACCGCCTGATCGGCCGCTCATCGCCCGGGGCCGCGGCATCAAGTTGTCCCGATGGCGATGTGCTCGTGAGCATCGATGCGGATCTGCAGGATGACGTCGACGTCATCGACGAGATGCTGAGCGAGCACGCGCAGGGAACGCAGGTCGTTTATGGAAGCCGGCGCGATTCAAACACGGCACGCCTTGCGGCGCATGTCGATTCATTCGAACACACCGCACGGGCCTGGACGAGGCCATGGGTAATGCCGCGTTCCGGGTCGCGTAACACTCTTCCTCGGACGTCACCTTTTGCCGACAGTGGACTGGGTATGGGGTTTGCTCGAAAGCACCGGGCATGCGCATATTGCTCGTCGCCCCTCAGCCCTTCTACCAGGAACGCGGTACCCCTATCGCGGTGCGCATGCTCGTCGAGGTGTTGTGCGGCCAAGGCCATGCCGTCGACCTTCTGACTTACCATGAGGGCGCGGATCTCGACATCGAGGGCCTGCGGATCCTGCGGACGCCGGCGTTGCCGGGGCTGGGGCACATTCCCATCGGGATCTCCTGGAAGAAGCTCGTCTGTGACCTCCTGATCTCGGCGCGGCTGCTCGGACTCACGTTGACGCAGCGTTACGACGTGATCCATGCGGTGGAGGAGGCGGTGTTCCCCGCGATCCTGCTGCGATCCTCCTCGGGCGCGCGGGTCGTGTACGACATGGACTCCATGCTGGGGGAGTCACTTGTCTCAAAATGGAGACTTCTGCGTCCGGCGGAGCGGCTGCTGCGAGGCCTGGAGCGCGCCGTCATCCGCAGGTCCGACGCGGTCTTCGCCGTCTGCAAGGATCTGGCGCGCCATGCGACGCTCGATGCGCCAGAGGTTCCGGTGTTTCTGATCGAGGACGTCGCGCTGCCCTCGCAGCCGGTCGGCAGCGGCGCGGAGCCGCTGCGCGAGCTCCTCGGCGTCGAGGGGCCGCTCGCGCTCTACGTCGGCAATCTGCAGCGCTACCAGGGCGTGGAGCAGCTCGTGCGCGCCATGGCGCTGTTGCCGCAGGCCCTCGATGTCACGCTGGTGCTGATCGGCGGGGCGCCGGAGGATGTGGCCCGGGTGCGCGCGCTCGTGCGCAAGCTCCATCTGGAGGGGCGCATCTATCTGCTCGGGCCGCGGCCGCTCGCCCAGTTGAGCGGCTTCCTCGCGCAGGCCGACATCCTGGTCTCCCCGCGCCTGCGCGGCAGCAATACCCCGATGAAGATTTACTCGTACATGAACTCCGGCAACGCGGTGCTGGCGACGCGGATCGCCTCGCACACGCAGGTGCTGGACGATGATTGCGCGCTGCTCGTCGAGTCGAGCCCGCAGGCGCTCGCGAAGGGCCTCGCGACCCTCGCGATGGACGACGCTCTGCGGGCACGGCTCGGGGCAGCGGCGCGCCGGCGCGCGAGCGAGCGGTACTCGGCCGAGGCCTTCCGCGCCAAGGTGTGCGCGGCCTACCGCAAGCTCGAGAGGCTCGGGGCGCTCAGGACCGCTTAGCGGCCGCGCCGGGGCAAGGCACGATCCCTGCTCCGGTCGGGCTGTCGACACTCAAGGTACCGCACATGGCACGCACCATTCTCGTCACTGGCGCCACCGGCTTCACCGGGGGCAACCTGGCCCGCAGGCTCGCCGCCAGCGGCGAGCACGTGCGCGCGCTGGTGAGGGATGCCTCGAAGGCCGAATCGCTCAGGGCGAGCGGCATCGACGTGCGCGTCGGGCAGCTGACCTCTCTGGATGACGTCACGGCGGCGGCACGGGGCTGCGATCAGATCCATCACATCGCTGCCGTGTTCCGTACCGCGGGACACCCCGACAGCTACTACCGCGATGTCAACATCGGGGGCACGAGGAACGTGCTCGAGGCGGCGCGCCGTCTGGATCTCGAGCGCGTCGTGCATTGCTCGACGGTGGGTGTGCACGGGCACATCGAGGAGCCGCCGGCGAGCGAGACCTACCGCTTCGCGCCGGGCGATATCTATCAGCGCACCAAGCTCGAGGGCGAGCTCGCCGTGCAGGAGGCGGCGCGGCGCGGACAGCGGGTCACGATCGTGCGGCCGAGCCCGATCTACGGCGAGGGAGACCTGAGATTCCTCAAGCTCTACCGCGCGGTCGCCCGCGGGGTCTTCGTCATGATCGGCAGCGGCACGCCGAAGCTGCACCTGGTGCACATCGACGATCTCGTCGACGGCATCGTTCTCGCCAGCTCGTCCGAGGCGGCCCTCGGCGAGGTGTTCATTCTGGCGGGGCCGCAGGCGCCGACGCTGAACGAGCTGGTCGGCCACATCGCCCGGGCGCTGGGCGTCGCCGCGCCCCGCTGGCGGGTGCCGCTCTGGCCGGTGAAGACCGCGGGGATCCTCTGCGAATCGGTGTGCGTGCCGCTGCGGATCGAGCCGCCGCTGCACCGGCGGCGGGTCGCGTTCTTCACGCACCATCGGGAGTTCGATTGCTCGAAGGCCCGGCGCCTCCTGGGTTATGCGCCGCGGGTCACTCCCGCCGAGGGCATCGCCCGCACGGCCGCGTGGTACCGCGCGGCCGGCTACCTCCTGGGCGAGGGGGCGGCTATCGCTGCTTGAACTCTTCCGGCGTCAGCTGGTGCCGGGCGAGGAGCTTGTAGAAGTCCGTCCGGTTGCGCTTGGCGAGGCGCGCCGCCTGACTCACGTTGCCGCCGGTGATCTGCAGGATCTGCGAGAGGTAGCTGCGGGTGAACTCGTCCCGCGCCTCATCGAAGGAGGGCAGGCGCCCCGGTGAGCCGCCGAGGGACTGCTGCACCAGCTCCACGGGAATGATGGGCGTCTGGGAGAGGGCGACGTTCTGGCGCACCACGTTCTGCAGCTGGCGGATGTTGCCGGGCCAGTCGGCGGTGGCGAGAAGCTCCACGGCCTCTGGGGCGTAGATCTTGCGCTGGCCGGTCTCCTTGGCGATCTGCGCCAGGAAATGCGCGACGAGCAGCGGGATGTCCTCGCGCCGGCGGTTCAGCGGCGGCATCTCGATGTGCACCACGTTGAGCCGGTAGTAGAGATCCTCCCGGAAGAGTCCCTGGGTCATCAGCTGCTGCAGGTCCCGGTGCGTGGCGGAGATGACGCGCACGTTGACGGGGATGGCATCGGTGCTTCCGACCGGGCGGATGACGTTCTCCTGCAGCACGCGCAGGAGCTTCACCTGCAGGCGCATCGGCATGTCGCCGATCTCATCGAGCATCAGGGTGCCGCCGTCGGCAGCCATGAAGAGCCCGCGGTGGGCGCGCGTGGCGCCGGTGAAGGAGCCCTTCTCGTGGCCGAAGAGCTCGGACTCGAGGAGGTTTTCCGCCATGGCGCTGCAGTTGATGGCGACGAACGGCCGGTTGCGGCGCGGGCTCGCCATGTGGATGGCGCGGGCGAGGAGCTCCTTGCCGGTGCCGCTCTCGCCGGTGATGAGCACGCGCGCATCGGTGCCCGCGACCATGTGCGCCTGCGCCAGCTTCTCTTCCATCACGGCGCTGCGGGTGACGATCTCCGCGCGCCAGTCCTCGTCCGATGCCCCGAAGCCGGAGATGCGCAGCGCCTTCTGCACCTGATCGAGCAGCTCCTGCTTGTCGACGGGCTTGGTGAGGAAGCCGAAGGCGCCCATCTGGGTGGCCTGCACGGCATCCGGAATGGTGCCGTGGGCGGTGAGGATGATCACCTTGAGGCCCGGCCAGCGGTTCTGCAGCTCCTTGAGCAGGCCGATCCCGTCCATCTGATCCATCTTCAGGTCGGTGATGACGAGGTCCGGGCGGAAGCGGCTGGAGGCGGCGAGCGCCTGGGCGCCGCTCTCGACGGCCTCGACGTCGTAGCTCTCCGCGCGCAGCCGGATCGTGAGCAGCCGCAGCAGCCCCGGATCGTCGTCGACGACCAGGATGCGGGCTTTGCGCCGTCCGCTCTGGCTGAGGGTGCTCGGGGGCGTGGTCATCTTTCGCTGTTCGGGCAGTACGCTTCCGGGGATCAGGGTCACTTGGGTCGTCCGGGTTTGCGCTCGTTGAGCGACTTCTCGATGTTGGCGATGGCGGCCAGCTTCGCGCGCGCCTCCGCGAGCTGCCGCTTCAGCCTCTCGTTCTCCTGGGCGGCGCCATCGAGGCGGTGCCTGAGGGGGACGAGCTGATCGGCGCGGGCAGCCTCTGCCCGCAGCGTGCGATTTTCCTGCTCCAAGGTCAAATAGTCGCCAATTTGCTGCAGTTCCAGGGCCACCAGCGCCCGCTCCCCGGGCAGCAGGGGGGAGTCGGGGTCGCCGGAGAGCTCCTGCAGCATCTTCTGCGCGCGCGGCAGGTCGGTGCCCGCCTGGCTCGGGGTGCCGAGGATCAGGGCGAGACGCAGCTTACGGGTCGGGGTGGGGGTCTTCTGGAAGTCCTCCTCCGCGGTCCCCACCATCTCCATCTGCTGCTCGGGGGGCGCCGAGATCAGCTTCTGCAGCGCCGCGAAGTCCTCCGCCAGCGCCTCGGACGAGGCGGCCCGCCGGTGAATGACCAGCCTCGGCGGCGGCGCCGGCCGCGGGGCGAGCAGGCCCGTCGTACAGCCGCTCGCGAGCATTCCCACGGCGAGCGCCAGCGCCGCCAGCGCGCTACGCCGCATGGGCCTCGGTCCTGCGCTGCGGGCTGTCGCCGGGCCGGCGGGCGAGGCTGATGGGCATGCGGATGCGAAAGTGCGCCCCGGGGTATTCCCCATCGACGATCTCCACGCTGCCGCCGTGGGCAGCAACGAATTCCAACACGACGGAGAGCCCGATGCCGGTGCCTTTGACGGCCGTGCTCTTCGCGGCGCGTCCGGTGTAGAACGCCTCGAACACGTGATCGCGCTCCTCCTTCGGGATGCCCGGACCGTTGTCGGCCACGTCGATGATGAGGGAGCCGGAGTCGGTGGCCGCCTTGATGTGAATGGTGCCTCCCTTCGGGGAGTATTTGACGGCATTCGACACCAGATTTTCCAGGATGAGGCGGATCTTGCCGCGGTCGGCAACGAGGGTCACGTCCTCCACCTGCACGTCCAGGCGCACGCGCTGGGAGAGGAGGGTGAGCTGCTGATTCTCCAGGACCTGCTTGACCACCGGCCGCAGGCGGAACTCGGTCGACTCGAGCCCGACGCTCGAGGTCTGCCAGGCGCTGAAGGAGAGGAGGTTCTCGATCATGCGCTGCAGCTTGATGCCGTTGTCGCGCAGGATGGCGGTGACCTCGCGCTGGGAGGGGTCGAGCTCCCCCACGGCGCCGTCCATGAGGAGCTCGGTGCCCTCGCGGATGTTGGCGAGAGGGGTCTTCAGCTCGTGGGACATGTGGCGCAGGAAGCGATTGCGCTCCTGGGCGACTTCCACGAGGCGCAGGCGCAGCCACTCGAGCTGCGCGCCCAGGCGCTCGAGGTCGTGAGGGCCCCTGACCGTGATGGGATGGCTGATGCTGCCGTGGCCGATCTCGTTGATGGCGCGATCGATCTGCCGCAGCGGCCGGCCGACCACCAGCGTCAGCATGATGATCTCGACCAGCGTCACCGGCAGCAGGCCCGCCGCCTCCCAGAAGAGCCGCTCGCGGGCACGGTCGGTCTGGTGCCGCAGCGCCGCGACCTCCGCGTCGATCTGCTGGTTGCTCTGCTGCGCCACCTTGTCGACGAGACCGCTCAGCGTCGAGAACTGATTGGTGAGCGCCGCCTGATCGGCCGCGTTGGTGCTCGCCGGTGTAGTCAGCACCGCGGTTCCGATGCTGCGCTGCACCCTGCCGACTTCGTCAAGCGTCTGACGCGTGCTCGGCGTTGCGTTGATATAGAGCTTGGCGCGGGTGGCGGAGAATGCCTGGTTCTCCTGCTTGTAAGAATCCAGGAGCTTGGGGTCGTTGAGGACGTCATAGAGCCGCGCGGTGCGCTCCAGGGAGGCGATTTCGCTGAAGAGCTCCTGGCTGGCACGCGCCGCCGTGACGCCCTCGATGACGATCCGTTGGCCGGTGGTCGTCAGCGTCCGGATCTGGAGAGCGGCCGTGATGATGGCGACGAGCAGCGGCAAGGCGAGCAGCATCAGCCCGAAGAGCATCAGGCCGCTCAAAGACTTGGGGCGCACCCACTGCATTTTGCCTGATTCTACGCCCACGGCTCCCGGAGCAACCGCTTTTCCCACGCGAGGGCGGTGCGCACGATGGCGTCGAGGTCGTCCAGGCGCGGCTTCCAACCGAGCTCCTGGCGGATGCGCTCGGCGCGGGCCACGAGCCCCGGGGGATCGCCGGCCCTGCGCGGCTCCTCGATGACCTTCAGGCGCTGCCCCGAGACCCGCTCGACGCTCTGCAGCACCTCGCGGACGCTGTAACCGTGGCCGTAGCCGACATTGAGCACGGTGGAGGCACCGCCGCCGCGCAGGTAATCGAGCGCATTGAGATGCGCCGTCGCCAGGTCCTCCACATGGATGTAGTCGCGGACTCCCGTGCCATCCGGCGTCGGGTAATCGGTGCCGAAGATCGAGAGGTGAGGACGCTTGCCCACCGCGACCTCACAGGCGACCTTCACCAGTAGCGTGGCATTGGGCGTCGCCTGGCCGATGCGACACTGGGTGTCGGACCCGGCGACGTTGAAGTAGCGCAGAGCCACGTGCCTGAGCGGGGATGCCGACGAGACATCGCGCAGCATCCATTCCGACATGAGCTTCGAGGTCCCGTAGGGATTGATCGGTGCGGTCGGGGTGCTCTCCGCGGCAACGCCTTCCGGCGGAATTCCATACACCGCCGCCGTGGAGGAGAATACGAAGCTCTTCACGCCGGTCTCGACGCAGCATTGCAGCAGCGATCGGGTGGAGCAGGTGTTGTTGCCGTAGTACTTCAGCGGCTCGCGCACCGACTCCGGCACGATCGTGTAGGCGGCAAAGTGCATGACCGTGTCGACGCCGTGCTCGCGCAGCACCCCGAGCACAGTGTCGCGGTCGCCCACGTGGCCGACGACGAGCGGGGTGTCGAGCGCGGCCTGGCGGAAGCCTCGCGAGAGATCATCGAGGATGACGACCCGCTCGCCGCGGGCGCGAAGCTGAAGCACGACGTGGCTGCCGATATACCCGGCACCGCCGGTCACGAGGATGGTGGCCTGTTTCATGCAAAATGGGAGTACGTTTGGGTGGGATGGATGGCAGCCAGAGCTGGCGGGCGATGATAAACAAAACGAGAAGCAGCCACGTGACGCCTTTGGCTCCCGCGCAGACCCCCTTCGCCGGCCTCTCGCCCGAGCGGGTGCTCGATGCGGCGAGCTCGGCGGGCCTGGAGCCCGACGGGCGGCTCTTCGCCCTGAACAGCTACGAGAACCGGGTCTACCAGCTGGGCGGCGCCCAGGGGATGCTGGTCCTGAAGTTCTACCGTCCCGCGCGCTGGAGCGATGCGCAGATCCTCGAGGAGCACCGCTTCGCCGCCGAGCTCGCCGCCGCCGAGCTGCAGGTGGCCGCCCCGGTGGCGATCGCGGGGGAGACGCTGCTGCGGCACCGGGAGTTCCGCTTCGCCGCCTTTCCGTACCTGCGCGGCTCGGCGCCGGAGCTCGATGCGCCCGAGGCCCGGGAGATGCTCGGCCGCGCCCTGGCGCGGCTGCATCAGGTGGGCGCGCGAGCCTCCTTCGAGCGCCGGCCGCGGATCGGAATCGAGCGGCTGGGGGCCGAGGCGCGAGCCCAGGTGCTCGGGGCGGACCTGCTGCCGGAGGCGCTCAAGGACCAGTACGAGCGGGTGAGCGGGCAGCTCCTCGATCGCATCCGGCGCGCCTATCGCGATGCCGGCCCGGTCGGGCAGCTGCGGCTGCACGGGGACTGCCATCTCGGCAACCTCTTGTGGAACGAGCATGGCCCGATCTTCGTCGATCTCGACGACTGCGCGCTGGGTCCGCGCATCCAGGACCTCTGGATGCTGCTCTCCGGGCCCCCGGAGGATCAGCAGGCGCAATGGGCGGCGCTCTCGAGCGGCTATCAGCAGTTCGCCGACCTCGATTTCCACGAGCTCCTGCTCATCGAGCCGCTGCGGGGGCTTCGGATGCTGCACCACGCCGCCTGGGTCTGCCATCGCTGGGCCGACCCGGCGTTTCCGCGGGCCTTCCCCTGGTTCGGGGAGGCGCGCTACTGGGAGGGGTATCTCGGGGATCTGCGCGAGCAGCTGGCCGCGATCGACGAGCCGCCGCTCCTGGCCCGATGATCGGGGTCACCTGCGTCCGCGGTCACGAAAATTCAAAAGTCCCGGTGCACGGGATGCCCCCGCCGCGCTATTGTCCAAGAATCAGTCGCTTGTGTGCGCAACGATGCGGACAACCAGAATAATTTCGGTGCGGCGCCGGGGGGTATCCGGCGCGATCGGGCGCCTCGCCGGGGCGGGTCTCAGGGGGCTTGCGCTCGCGGCCGCGACCCTGCTGGCCGGCTGCGGCTGGGGGGGCTCGCATCATCCGGCGCCGGCGCGGCACCCGGCGCCGAAGATCCATTCGGCTCCCGAGGCGAGCGCGGCTGCCAGGAAGCTGGCCGGCATGGTGGATGCCGTCGGACCGAGCCGCAGTGACGCGCCGGTCAACCTCAAGTTCAGCATCCGGGACCGGCCCGTGGTGGGGCAGGCCGATGAGATCCAATACGCCCTGATCCCGCAGGCGCACGGGCTGCAGGGGCTGCGGGTGGCGTTTGGCTCGCTCGGGGGACTCACGGTCGTGAGTCACGTTCCTTCGATCAGGACCATCAAGCCGGCGCGCGGCGTGCCGATCTTCGGATCGGTGATCGTCAGGCCCGACAGAGCGGGCCTCTTCACGCTAACGGCCGCGGTTGCCGTGGAGTCTCCGAGCCAAACGGTCATGTGGAACTTCAACATTCCGGTGATCGCCGGGCCGGCGACGGCACCGACGGCTGCGACGGCGGCCGACCACCCGTAAGCCTGAATTATGTCAACTGCTCAGACGGCCCTGCCGTTGCCCGAGGACACTCAGCCGAGCGCGACCGCGACGACGACACTCGTTCGGGCGCAGCCCGGACTCGCGCCGAGAGCGGACGATCTGCACCCGCAGGTGCGCACCATCCTCAAGGAGGTGACGCTTCGGACCGGGGCCGATGTCCCGGACTACGGGCTGCTGCTCAGCCTCGTGAGCGTGCAGTTCGAGGCCATGGACGCCGAGCGCCGCGGCATCGTGCAATCGATGCGCCTCATGGCCGACGAGGCGGCGGATCTCGCGTATCGCGCCCGGGAGTCGGAGCTCACGGAGCGCGTGGCGCGGGCAGAGCGCGCCGTTCTCGAGCAGCTGACGGGCAGCGCGCCGCTCGCGGACATCCTGTCCTCGATCACCCGCTTCATCGAGACGGTGGGCGTCGGCACCGTGTGCTCGATCGCCGTGCTCACCACGGACGGGGGCCGATTCTCCTACCTCGTCTCGCCGCGGATGCCGGCCAGGCTGCGGGACGCCCTGGAGCAATGCGCCGTGGACATCCGCAACGGCTCCTGCGCGGCCTCGGTGTATCTCGGCCGCCAGGTGCTGGTGGCCGACATCGGCACCGACCCGTTCTGGGAGCAGCCGCGCGCCCATGCCCTGGAGGCGGGACTGAACGCCGCCTGGTCGACGCCGATCAAGGCGACCGACGGCAGGGTGCTCGGCGCGCTGTGCGTGTTCCACTCGGCCTCGGGCCTGCCGGGGCAGCGGGAGCTGCGCATCATGGATCACGCGGCGCAGATCGCCGGCATCGCCATCGGCCGGCGGCTGGCCGAGGAGGCGCTGCGCGCGAGCGAGGCGAAATACCGCGGCCTTTTCGAGACCATCATCGAGGGGGTGTACCAGAGCGGCCGCGACGGGCGGCTGCGCTCGGTCAATCCCGCATTCGTGGCCATCCTGGGCTACGGCAGCGCCGAGGAACTGTACGCCCTGCCAAGCGTTGCAACGCTTTACTGGAATCCGACCGATCGGGCCGAGTTCATCCGCCGGGTGGAGTCGGAGGGGGAGATCCGCAACGCGGAGTTCCTGATGCGCCGCCGTGATGGGGAGCAGGTGGTCATTCTGGAGAATGCACGCGCAGTCCGCGATGAAGCCAACCGGATCACGCATTACGAAGGCACGATCGCCGACATCACGGAGCGCAAGCGGGCCGAGCAGGCCGTCTTTGCCGAGAAGGAGCGGGCGCAGGTGACGTTGCAGTCGATCGGGGACGCGGTCATCAGTACCGATGCGGAAGGACGCATCGAGTACATCAATCCCGTCGCCGAGACCCTGACCGCCTGGACGCTCGAGGAGGCCCGCGGCCGCCCCATAGGCGAGGTGCTGAGCCTCGTCAACGAGATCACCCGCGAGCCGATCGAGAACCCGCTTCTCTGTGTGCTCGGGGGTGGGGAGATCACCGCTCCCGCCGATCACTCGGTGCTCATCACCCGCGCCGGCCACGAAGTGGCCATCCAGGAGTCCGCGGCCCCGATCTGCGACCGCCAGGGCAGGGTGATCGGCGCCGTCATCGTCTTCCACGACGTGACCAAGGAGCGGCGGCTGAAGCGTGCGCTCTCCTACCAGGCGAGCCACGATGCGCTGACCGGCCTCATCAACCGCCGCGAGTTCGACAACCGCCTGCATGCGGCGGTGCTGAGCGCGCAGCGCGGCGAGGGCAATTACGCGCTTCTCTACATCGACCTCGACCAGTTCAAGGTCGTGAACGACACCTGTGGCCACCAGGCCGGCGATCGGCTGCTGCGCGACGTCACGGGACTGCTGCAGTCGCGGGTGCGGGCGTCCGACACGATCGCGCGGCTCGGCGGCGACGAGTTCGGCGTGCTGCTGGAAGGCTGCACCGTGGAGCAGTCGACGCGCATCGCCGAGGGCGTCCGCCAGGCGATTCGCGACTACCGCTTCGTCTGGGGCGCCACGACACTCTCGGTTGGCGCTAGCGTCGGCGTCGTGCAGATCACGGCGGAGACGGAAAGCGTCGCCAATGTGATGAGCGCCGCCGACATCGCCTGTTATGCCGCGAAGGACGAGGGCCGCAACCGCGTGCACCTCTACGAGTCCGACGGGATCTCCCACCCCCGGCATCGCGAGATGCACTGGGTCGCGCGGGTGACGCGCGCCGCGGAGGAGAACCGCCTGGAGCTCTTCTTCCAGCCCATCCGTCCAATCGCCCGCGCCGGGGCGACGGCTTTTCACGAGCTGACCGTTCGCCTTCGCGACGACGACGGGCGCCTCGTCGCCCCCGGGGAGTTCATTCCCGCGGCCGAGCGCTACAACGTCATGTCGGTGATCGACCGCTGGGTGGTGCAGCGGGCCATCGAGCGGCTGAAGGACTGGGCGGCCCGCGCGGACGTGAAGGAAGCGGCCAACGCCGGCCCGCGCACGGTGGCGCGGCCCGTGCTCGAGCGCCAGAAGGCGCCCCTGCCGCTGCTCGCGGTCAACCTTTCCGGCACCTCGCTCAACGAGCAGTCGTTCATCGACTTCGTGATGCAGCACGTGGGGGATGCGACGCTGGCGCAGGCGCTGTGCTTCGAGATCACCGAGACGGCCGCGGTCACGAACCTCTCGAACGCCACCTTCGTCATGCGCGAGCTCAAGGCCCGCGGCTGCAAGTTCGCGCTGGATGACTTCGGCACCGGGCTCTCCTCCTTCATGTACCTGAAGACCCTGCCGGTCGACTACCTGAAGATCGACGGCCAGTTCATCAGCCACGTGGCCGACGATCCGGTGGACCGCAGCATGGTCGAGGCCATCTGCAAGGTCGGCCGGACCCTCGGCATCGAGACGGTGGCGGAGTGCGTGGAGTCGCAGGCCGTGCTCAATGAGCTCGAGCGCATCGGCATCGACTACGCGCAGGGCTACTTCCTCGCGATGCCCGAGCCGATCGAGAAGCTCTCGCTTTGAGCTACACTGTCGCCCTGGGGTTTCCACCCGAGGGTGTAGTGTCATGAGCAGCGCCGAGCCGCCCTTCTCGGTCGGCATCGAAGAAGAATACCTGCTCGTCAACCTCGACTCGCGCGATGTCGACGAGAATCCTCCCGTGCCGCTCCTCGAGGAGTGCACCCGGCGCTCGGGAGGCCAGGTGACTCCCCGCTTCCTGCGCTGTCAGCTCGAGGCGAGCACATCGCCCTGCGCCTCGGTGGCCGAGGCGCGGGCGGATCTCGCCCGGCTGCGGGCCGTCATCTGCGAGGTGGCCGGGCGGTTCGGGCGCGCCCCGATCGCCGCCTCCACGCACCCTTTCGCGAAAGCGACGCGGCAGATCACGACCGAGCGCGAGCAGTACTTCGCGCTCGCCAACGAGATGCAGGGGGCGGCGCGCCGCCTCATGGTCTGCGGCATGCACGTGCACGTCGGCATCGACGATGATGACCTGCGCGTGGATCTCATGAACCAGCTGTCGTACTTCGTGCCGCACCTGCTCGCGCTCTCGTGCTCCTCGCCCTTCTGGGAGGGCGAGCGCACGGGACTCATGTCGTTCCGGATGACGCTCTTCAACTCCCTGCCGCGCACCGGGCTGCCGGAGCGGTTCACGAGCTTCGCGGAGCTCAAGCGCCATCTCGACATGCTGATCAGGAACGGTGTCATCGAGGATGCGGGCAAGATGTGGTGGGACGTACGGCCGAACCCGCACCACCGTGCGATCGAGGTGCGGGTGATGGACAGCTGCACCAGCATCGACGATGCGGCGTGCCTCGCGGCGCTCATCGTGTCGCTGGCGCGGCGCCTCTATCGGCTGAAGCTCGAGAACCGCACCTGGCGCATCCATCCCAACATGCTCATCGCGGAGAACCGCTGGCGCGCCATGCGCTATGGCGTCGAGGGCGAGCTTCTGGACCTCGCGCACGGGCAGCTCGTCGCCTTTCCGCAGCTCGTGAGGGAGCTGATCGAGCTCGTGCGCGACGATGCCGACGCGCTCGGATGCCGGCGCGAGCTCGAGCACCTGGACACCATCCTCCTGCACGGCACGAGCGCCCACCGCCAGATCAGGATGTACGAGGAGGCGCGCGCGGCCGGCGCGAGCGGGCGGGAGGCGATGCAGGCGGTCGTCGACTTCCTGGTCCGGGAGACCAAGGCTCGCCTCTCGGGCGTTACGCCCGAATAGGGGCGCTCAGCGCGCGGGACCGGCGGATGAGGGGACGCTTGGTGAGCACGGACGGGAGTGTAGCCGGTGCGCCCGGTCAGTGCGCGCGCGTAAGCCCTTAGCCTCGCGATCGCGCTGCTTCGCGCGGGGTGGGGCGCCATGCCCATTCCGCCGAAGATGTTTCCGGGGAAACCTCTTCGACGGCGCAGTTTCGGCCGGAGAATGTTTCCGAGGAAACTTCTTTTGAATCGCCTATCGGTGTCCGCAGGCCAGGGGATGCGGGGCGCCGGCCTCGAGGCGGATGTTGGCGAGGCCGAGGGCCAGCTTGCCGGTGGTCTCGAGGGTGAATGGCGTCACGACGCGCCGCATGCTCTCGCCGGCGGCGGCGAAGCAGGAGAGCGGGATGTCGAGGTGT